>JBEVVS010000163.1:0-39134 GCA_040507005.1 Candidatus Thiodiazotropha sp. | reverse complement strand
TCCCGTGCCCCAAACAGTCTTGATGTAGTCAAGGGGTCTTAGCTTTTGACGCAGCCGGCTCACCAGAATGTCGACAGAGCGGGTATAGAGTTCGGCCTCGATACCTTTTACCGCGGCCAGTATCTCGTCTCGGCTGTAGGCGCGACCGGGATGTTGCGCCAACAAAGCCAGTAAGCGGTATTCGAGGGTTGTGAGATTGAGGCTTTGTTCGTCGATATAGGCATCCTGTCGTTCCAGGTCGATTCTTAATTTGCCCAGGATTATCTGTTGCTGGGTGGTTGGTTGTGACCGGCTGCGTTTGAGGATGTTCTGTATCCTTGCCACCAACTCCCTGGGCTCGAAGGGTTTTGCCAGATAGTCATCGGCCCCGAGTTCCAGGCCAACCACCCGATCCATCACCTCCCCCCGAGCGGTGAGCATGAGAATCGGCAGACTGCTCTGTTTTCTGATGGTGCGGCATACCTCGAAGCCGTCCATTTCCGGTAACATGATGTCCAGGATCACCAGGTCCGGGGTTCTGTTTTCGATCTTTTTCAGGCCTTCAGAAGGGTGCGTGACCGCTTCCAGAGTTAAATCATAACGGGAGAAATACTCTTTCAGCGGTGCAGCCAGGGCTTGGTCATCGTCAATCAGTAAGATGCGGGGCATCGTTATTTCCAGTACTCATTTGCTTAGCATCGCCGCAAGCGAACTTGCAATGGCGGCGTTCACGATGATGTCTGATCATCGATTGTAGTTTATCTCGTTGACCTTGATTGAGATTATCGCTGAAATCGGCAAAGGCATCTATGACATCTGAACTGAGGCTGGCCAATTGAGCCTGTTTTTGCATCAAAAGAGTGCGGGCTTGTTCACGATCGAAATCTGCGTTGTCGAGCAGACCGATGGCCTGGTCGATATAGCTTGATCTATCTCTTCTCAGCTCATTTACACTCAGCACGATCTGATCTTTTAATGCAGTTAGCTGGAGTTGCTGAGTGTCATCGAGTTCGAGTTGCTTGCCTACCCGCTCGGTCATCCAGTTGATACGTTCCTCAGGTCCTGAGCAATATCCTTTATAGCGGGCAATTGCCACCCCACTGACCAATAGCGTGACCAATACGATGAGCGTAATCATTACTGTCTTTCCCATGATGGATCTCCTTACATGATCGTTACTGTTTTCGGACCGGTTGTCCTTGAATAACAGTCTGCACTGCCGGCTGCTGCAGATCCTCTCAGTGGTGTATCCAGATGTAACAAGTTGTAACCGAGAAGTTGGTTTTGTTGAGATGGGATGAAAAGTGAAAGAATTCTTATAAATGTAGATAAAACATGATATTATGTAATATATTTAAAGTGCAATATAACTAATTGTTGCTATATTCAGAAATAAATGATCCCGTTTATTACAGAGTGGCTGTAATTTGCCGACAACATCCTTATTAGGTAAAACACTGAAAATGCTCAGGAATGGATAGACGGCACTCAAACAAAGGGCTGTGGTTGAATAGAGTATTTCAGTCAGGGAGCAGATTGGTTTTTGTCTGATCGATGCAGGGAGCACCGGCTCTTTTTAAAGAGATGCTTTTGAGATGTAGTTGTTTTCGTCATTTAAGATTTTATTCTGCTGCAAATGAGACTGAGCCAGAAAATTCTGCTTATTACTATCGGCACGCTATCGTTTTCCTTATTGCTTAGCTCTGCCGCCAATATAGTCAGTTTCCGCTCAAATTATACCGATGCATTACTCACGGGCAGTTTCGGTATTGGTCATAGCATTGAGAGCGTGGTGGATGAACTGCTGGGCCTTGGATTGACACTCGACTCCTTGTCAGGGATTGATAAAAAGCTTTCCGATGTTGCACGAAATAATCAGCATATAGAGTATGCCGGCGTGACAGATCTAACCGGCTTGGTGCTGTTTCATAATGATCATACACAGAAAGGGCAGAAGTATAACGACCCTGTGACACGCAAGACCTTGCGTTCCAAGCAACCCCTGTGGCAAATCTATCAAGGACCCGATGGGAAAGATTTTTACGATGTGGCGGTACCCATCTACGATGAAGGCAAACCCATTGGCGTTATTCGACTCGGTTTTTCCACAGAGGTCATTGATGAAAAGGTGTTGCAGGCAATCAGGCAGGTTCTGGCCAATGTATTGATTACCTTTGTTATCATTGCACTGCTTCTGAATTTCTTTTTACGTAAGCAACTCATTGAGCCTATCAAGCGTTTATCCAGATATGCCACTGCTATCGCCAGTGGCCGCTTCGGAGACTCAGTGAAGTTTCATAGTGGAGACGAGATAGGTACCCTGTCCAGTGCACTGGAAGACATGGGGAGTACCATCGAACAACAGATCGATGAACTCAAACGTTCCGGAATTAAGCTGGAAGAGAAGGTAGAAGCGCGGACCCAACAACTCGCGCAATCCAATCAGACATTACAAGCCAGTAATGCGAACCTGAAACAGGCGCTACAGAGAGCGCAGGAACTGTCTGAGGCCCTACGTAATAGTGAAGAGCGCTTCAGAATGCTATTCGAAGCGAACAAGGCGGTGATGCTTACGATTGATCCGGACACAGGTACTATTCTTGCGGCAAACAATGCGGCAGTCGATTACTACGGGTATGACCTGGACGCGTTGTTGAGTATGCAAATCAGTGATATCAATATTCTCAGCCAGGAGGATGTTGAGCGCGAAATGCAACAAGCAAGAGATGAAGAGCGCAATCATTTCTACTTTTGTCATGCCTTGGCATCAGGTGAGATTCGAGACGTCGAAGTGCATTCAGGTCCGATCGACTGGAATGGCAAGGAGGTTCTCTATTCGATCATTCATGATGTAACGGACAGAAAAAAAGCGGAAGCGGAACTTGAATATATCGCAAATTATGATGCATTGACTGGCCTGCCCAACCGCCGCTTGAAGATAGACAGACTGCGTCAGGCGATAGCTAACAGTAAACGCAGTGGTGCCAGTGTAGGGATCTGCTATTTGGACCTGGATGGCTTTAAGCCGATCAACGATCGCTTTGGCCATGATACCGGTGACCAGATATTGATCGAAATTTCAAAAAGGTTACAAGCCACATTACGTGAAAAAGACACGATTTCACGTGTTGGTGGCGACGAGTTTGTATTGATATTGAGTGATTTGACGGGTGTACAGCAATGTACGCAGATCCTGGATAGGGTATTGGAAGAGATAGCCGAACCCATACAGGTGGGAAATACCGATTTGGAGGTCAATGCCAGTATAGGGGTTACCCTGTTTCCTGAAGATGATTCAGATGCAGATATCCTGATACGGCATGCAGACCAGGCAATGTATTGGGCGAAGGAGGAGGGTAAAAATTGTTATCACCTGTTTGATCCTCACCAAAATAAGCAAGTCAAGGTTAATCGTGAAAACTATCAGCTTCTTGAAAACGCATTGCTGAATGAGGAATTTATAATTTACTATCAGCCAAAAGTTGATATGTACAGCTGTGAGGTAATCGGTGTTGAAGCCCTGGTTCGTTGGATGCATCCTGAATATGGACTCACACTGCCAGGTGAATTCTTGTCACTCATCACTAAAACTGACTTGGAGTTGGAATTGGGGGGATGGGTAATGGATCAAGCACTGAAGCAAGTTAGCGAGTGGCAGACGAAGGGTATCAAGCTTCCGGTCAGCGTGAATGTAAGTGTATATCATTTGCAGTCCTCAACATTCACCGAGCAAGTTAGGCAACTCTTGTTGCGCTATCCAGAAGTTAGCCCTGAGATGCTCGAACTGGAGATTTTGGAGACAGCTTCCATCGAGGACACCAATGCTATCTATCATACCCTTACCGATTGCCATGAACTTGGCATTAAGATCTCCTTGGACGATTTTGGTACCGGTTACTCCTCGCTTGCCTATTTCCATCGTCTGCCGGTCGATACGCTGAAGATCGATCAAAGTTTTGTGCAGGCAATGCTGGATGACCCGCAGGACCTGACTATTGTCGACAGTGTGGTTCGTCTTGCCCATGCTTTCAGGCATCCGGTGATAGCAGAAGGTGTGGAATCAATCGAACATGCCTCTGCACTGCTTACGCTGGGTTGTCGATTCGGACAAGGTTATGGTATTGCAAAACCGATGCCGGCAGAGGATATCAAATCCTGGTTAGAAGAGTGGGAGAACGACCAACTGTGGCAAGATCTTAAGAATCGCATCCTGAAAAGCGATCAAGTAGGTGTCGATGTGGCACTCTCAAGCCACCAGAAGTGGATGGATAATATATTGGGATTTATTACAAAGGGTATGGCATTGGATCATAGCAAACTTGACAGTAAACACTGTACCTTCAGCTATTGGTTTCATGGTATTGGATTTATTCAGTACGGAAATTTTTCTCAATATAAAGATATAAATAGACTGCACGAGGAGATCCATGCCCTGGGTTATAAGCTGGTCAGTATAAAAAATAGTGGTAACATAGAGGAAGCGCAGAAGGGCGCTTCTGATCTCATATCACTAAGCAGACAAATGACTAGTCTTATCGACAACCTGGATGAAATTGAAGCAGAGACATCTGCCATAAATTAATCCCCATTTTAAAATAACACCGAAGGTTCCGACTTGAACAATGAGAGACGTTTTGGGGGAATAGCACGCCTCTATGGGCAACAGGCCTTGCAACGGTTTTCTTACTCTCATGTTGCTGTGATAGGTGTGGGTGGAGTGGGGTCATGGGCTGTCGAGGCGCTTGCACGCAGTGGTATTGGTGCGCTTACACTCTATGACTTGGATCATGTCGCGGAATCGAATGTCAATCGTCAACTGCATGCTGTTGAAAATAACTATGGCAAGGCAAAGGTAGCTGCCCTGGAGGAGCGGGTATTGACCATTAATCAACACTGCCAGGTCAATGCTGTGGAGTTGTTTATTGACCAAACAACCCTGGGAACGCTGATGGACGGTGGCTTTGATTATGTGATCGATTGTATTGATAACTATAGAGTCAAGGCGGCATTGATCGCTTTTTGTCGCAGAAATAAGATCCCGGTGATTACAGTCGGCGGTGCCGGCGGGCAGACCGATCCCACCAGAATTCGATTGACGGACCTAAGCCGTAGTGAACAGGATCCGTTGCTTGCTAAATGTCGCAAACTGCTGCGCAAGGAGTATGGCTTCCCCAGTAATACAAAACGTAGATTTGATATTCCCTGTGTCTACTCAACGGAGCAGCAGCGCTACCCCGATAGTCAAGGTGATGTTTGTTTGGAGCGGCCATCCGCCATTGAGAGTTCATTGAATTGTGCAGGATATGGCTCAGTGATGACGGTGACCGCGAGTTTTGGTTTGGCGGCGGTTTCCTATGTATTAAAGCGGATATCAGAAGCAAACAGTACTGACCATGAGCGGGGTGATAGCAATCTCACCTAGAGAGCAAGAAAACAGACAAGGTCACTGTTTAACGGCCAATGCAACAGTATAGGTTTTACCTTGTTTAAGTTTTTTGTAATTACCGAAAATCTCATTTAGATTGCGTTTCATGTATTGTCTCAATCCGTTGACGGTCACCACATAGAGCTTTCCTTCGGCTTTAAGGCGTTGCATGGCGTCATGAAGAATAAGGCCCAGCATTTCCTTGCCCACCTTTGCAGGAATATTGGAGGCTATAACGTTGAAGCGCAATTCCGGATCGATATGGTCGAAACCGTTGCTAAGGATGGCTTTGGCATTGGTCAGCCGGTTATTCTCGGCGTTGGCATTGCTGTATTTGATGGCCATAAAATCCTTATCGACCATCAAGGTTTCCCCCTTCGGTGCCTTGCGCGCCATATAGAGACCTATAGGGCCATAGCCACAGCCCAGGTCGAGACAGTCGTCTGTGGGGGCAATTTGCATATATTCCACCAGCAGCCGCGTACCCTCATCCACTTCACGGGGTGAGAAGATCCCCCAGGTAGAGTGAAAAAGTAGACGTTCGCCTGCCAGTTCTTCCGTAAAGACGATATCTTCACGAAGCTTGTTTAGTTTCTCTTTATTAAGCATGGTGGCGGAGTGTTACCCGAGACTTTCTTCAAGTCAATCCCAGACGCTGAAAATTCAGGCATCGAGGATCTCCCTGATGAGTCTCAGCATCGGCTCCTCATTCTGATAATCGACGGCGACCGGCCAATGACTCTGCTCATATTGCAGTACCAAGGCAGGGAAACTGCGCACCCCCAACCGCTGGGTAAAGGCTATTTCGCTCTCGAGTATCTGTTGTGTGGATTGGTGCATCAATAATTGAGTAAACTGCTGTTTGTCCAGGCCTATCTTGGTTGCCAGCTCAATGAGTGTCGTCCCATCCGAGGGATTTCTTGCCTGCAGGTAGTAGGCTTTCTGGATTGCAACTATCATGGGTTGCTCTTTATCAGGATCCATTGTTCTGGCGGTGATCACGGCGCGACAGGCGGGATAGGTGGATCTTCTGGGGGTATTCCGGGTCCAGAAATCGTAATTAAAGCGGGCAGTCGGTATTCTCTTCTCAATCTCCCGCCAAGTGTGTTGTAAGCGGATTCGCATCTCGTCAGCCATCGGTTGAGCTGAATCAGCTGCCAGACCACCCAACAGGTAGCTGCTTGAGGTAGAGTTTGGCAACCCAGCCAGAAGCGCCTCGAGTACCGGGCGAAACCCCCAACACCAACTGCACATTGGATCGTGAATATAGTAGAGATGAGGCATGCCGGTCTTATTTCGAGCACATATAGGATATGGTATAAAAGTATACCCAAACCGAGAATTATGATGACTGATGGATTTTATGGTATGAAGATACTGTTTACAAAGGCGGAATTCAGTTGAAATCCGCACTCCTGACTAAAATATCGTTCTGGTTAATTGTTGTCGGCAGTGTGGCATTGCTGACACCTGAGCCGGCCTGGCCGGAGTGGTTGGCGCGGATGCTGCTGTCGGCCGGTGTCGCACTTGGGGTTACCACGATCGGCGTCATGCTATGGCGGAAACATGACGGCAACAGTGATTGATCTCTATGTGGTTTTCAAATCTGACGTTCTACCCTGTTCAACAGTTCAATGATCTCGGCAGATAAGGGTTCGATCTCTTTATAGAGCATCTCGGCCTTGTCTGTATTGCCACTCTCCGTATGACTGATAATCTCCTTTATCAATGAATGCAGCTGTTTGTGCGGCCGTTCAATGGCATGGATCTCAGATATTCCGTTATAGCGACTCAGCGCTTCAGAGTAGTACCATTTGCCAAGTGCGCAATCATGATGTGAGACCGCTTCTTCATGGGTGAGGGACTGTTTACCATCGAGGAAGGAGCGCACTCTGGCCTTCCATGCCAGATGGGCAGACTTTGCCGAACTGAAATCGAAACTAGAATCACCGGAAAACTTAAATTGCTGCACAACACGTTGCAGATCAGAAGCAAGGCTTCCCAGATCGTTGGCTGTCTCTGAGGTATCTTTGGCGCTCTGGGATGTCTGTTTACTGTTTTCACTGATATTGGAGATGCTTAGATTTATCTCTTCAACTACCGAGCACTGCTCTTCTGCAGCCGTGGCGATTTGGGTGTTCATTTCATTGATGGTCTCGATCGCTTTGTTTATCTCGCTCAGCGAATTGAGGGTCTCCGAGGCCTGCAATACCCTGCTGTCCACATTCTCTCTGCCGGCGGCCATTACGGAAACCGCTTGCTGGGTACCGTTGCGTAACGCCTGTATCATGGATTCAATCTCACCTGTGGACTGTTGAGTACGGTTGGCGAGTCCACGAACTTCATCGGCTACCACAGCAAATCCGCGACCTTGCTCGCCTGCTCTTGCGGCTTCGATGGCAGCATTGAGGGCAAGCAGATTGGTCTGTTCAGCGATACTTTTGATCACATCCAGGACGGACCCGATACTTACGCTTTCCCGCTCCACTTGCAGAATCGTTTTCTCTGCAACTTCCACTTCGTTCGCCAAGGCCTGAATTGCATCAGCTGTCTGTTTAACGATGATGCAGCCGGATTGGGCCTCGGCAGAGGCTGCTTTAGTGGCTTCTTCGGCAATCGACGCATTTTTCGCTATGTCCGAGATACAGTTCGCCATCTGGTTCATGGCGGTCGCGACCTGCTCTGTTTCATGCTCCTGGTTCTGGATGCGTCGACTGATGTGGCTGGTATTATCAGATGTTTGCGCGACAGCACTGATGACAGACTCAGTTGAATGTGCCGTCTGTTGTATCAGATTGCGGATCTTGTCGACAAACATATTGAAGCTTGCAGCAAGCAATCCAAGTTCATCATTTCCTTTCTGCTCAAGCTGCTTCATCAGATCGCCATTGCCATTGGCAATGTCTTGCATGGTTGTGACGGCTTCCAGAATCGGGTTATGGATGAGTCGCGTCGTCAACCAGCTGATGAACAGACCGACGATCAGGCCAAACAGCAAAAGACCGGAGACAAGGGTTGTGGTTGAACTGGCGTCCTCAATCAGGCGTTGACTGGTGTGAGAGATGGCTGACTCATGATGTGCCACAAGCTGATCAAGTTGTTGATCGATTATTGTCAACAGGGGAGTTATCTGGCTGCGTACCAGCCATGCATCGCTGCGCCACTGATCACTGCCGTGAATCTCTAATAGTTTCTTATAGTGTTTATCAAATTGGGCCAGATTCTGCTTGAATTGCTCGATTGAATCGTCTTGATCCAGGGTTAAAAGATCATTCACCCCATTGAGCTTTTCAAGTAGAAGATTGGTTCTTTCCAGGTAGAGATTGAGGTCGTTAACGTTTGATTCATTACGAAAGGCGAGGTACCCACGGATGCCATTCATGATATTGCTCCATGCATACCTCAATTCGGTAAGATCATTCAAGATCTGTTTTCGTTCCTCGTCTGCGGATTCCTCCATTTCAGATATAATCATCTGAGATGTGAGCTGCATCTGACTGCGGCTGATAGGATTGATATTTTCATTGGCATAGGCAATGCCGGGGAAGTTGCCTGCGTATGTCGCTGTCTGCTTGAGCAAGGCCTCTACGGTCTGGTCGAACTGCTTTACTTCTTTGTTGAGCAGCATGAGTAATTGTGAGGCAGCATCATCCTTTGCCTCTACACTTTTTGTTATCAATGATTGAAGGATGTAGTGAGTCTGCTCTCGCTGACCTGAAAAATCCTGTAAATGGGTATCTTCCTTTGTAAGAAGATAGAATCCCAGAGACTCCACAGACTGTTTTAAACTGCTGGCGAGATCTTTTGTCAATATCAGCCTTGGCTGAGTTTTGTGCACCACGCCATTCACGCTTTGCTCAACATTACTCAAGCTGATGAGGGTAAAAACCGACGAGACAGCAAGTACGCAAAGGATGAGTCCGAAACCAAGCCACTGTTTAGTGCGGATCGATAAGTTATGCAGAATTGACATGATCTTTTCCCTGATATGGATCATCCCTACGCAAAATCCATATGCTGTTTTTTTTAATCTCTAGCCTTGTGATGCCTTGGTCACGAGCTAGCTGTGAAATTACTACAGTGAACCAGGGGTTGAAAGTAATGCCGTTTATCAACCCCGTATACTCCATGGTTGCAGGTTATAGCGTCTTTGAAATGTAAAACTTTAGAAAGTCTCATTCTGAACCGGCTTGAAAATAAAATATTGCAAATGATCAAATTTACTTCAATATCATAAGGCTAATGATAATTTGTAAGAATATTCCTACGCCTTTAGGGGGAACAGCGTTCCGCAATATTCCGGATTTGTTTTTCGAACCACTGATACAAACGAGGTAAGACGCCACATCATGAAGCGTTTTAAAAGATCTGATTTTCTCAATCTCTTGAAGGTCCTCATCCTGTCAGTTATTTCAGTTGCCGGGCCTGTGAAAAGTGGTGGGCTTGAGACAATGGAAGAGATCCATAGCGCACCCGAATTGAAGCTTAAGGATTTGAACGGGGCAAATTACCGTCTAAGGGATCTCAAAGGCAAAGTAGTGTTAGTCAATTTTTGGACTAGCTGGTGTCCACCCTGCATTGAAGAGATGCCGTCCCTGATCAGGCTCGATGAAGCGATGAGTCAGGCGGATTTTGTCATCCTTGCGGTCAATGTGGAGGAAGAGAAACGTCGTGTCAGTAATATAGCAAGACGCTTGAAACTCTCATTTCCCGTGCTGCTAGACCCCACAAAAATTGTGGGAAATGCCTGGAAGGTTAAGGTCTTTCCCAGCAGTTTCCTCGTGGATGTCCAAGGGCGCTTGAGATACCAGGCGATTGGTCCTGTGGATTGGGATAATGACGAAATCACTGGGATCGTCAACCAACTGATTCAGGAGTAGGCTGCAAATGCCTGTCTCCGACAGGGCGCCGTCTACTCCTACCCCTTTTCCTTTTTGGTTCCTTGCGGTTGTCGATGAGAAATCCTTGTAGGCAGTGGGTGGCCTCAGCGGCTCGAGTATGGCTTGGATCACATTTTTTAACTTAAACAGATATTTTTTTCCCATTCTTCACAACTCTTAAGTCTCTCTTAATTTTGCTTTGCTACTTTTTGGGACAACCTGCCCAAATTAATAAAACTGCCATCTGAGTAGTGATCGCGAAAAGAATAACAATAAATTAGTAAAAACAATTAGATAGAAATAAATCAATGACAGCTATTGGACGGGGGATCATTACATCCATTGCGCGATAATCGCCGACGCACAAGACGACCAGGGTTGGTGTCCTGCAACACTTGAACCGATAACTACGTGGAGGGGTTTGGTTATGAAGTGCAATCAATTACTACAGAATAAATCTCATCGCTTCGTAACAATCGCGATTTCATTCATATTTATGTTGGTCTTCGCCGTCGGCAACAGCTGGGCGAGTGATGACGATGAAGAGCGTGAATACGAGGATGAAATGCGCAGCAGTGAAGAGGAGCAGAGCCGTAAGGATGAGAACCAGGAGAGTTCCGAAGAGGATGAAAACTCCGAGGGAGGTGGTGGCAGCGGCCTGGCACTGCGGCCGAAGAATTCATTCAACATCATGATGAATTACGAACTCGGTATGCACTGTACCGGTTTCGAGTTCGCCTACTGTTGTGTCTTGCCACCCTATAACTCGATCCTTGCACAGGTTGTCAAGACACAGCAGAACGGTGAGGGTCAGACCGCCTTTGCCCGTCTCCTGGAGGGGGATCCGACGGAGGGCCTGGATGCCCTGGGACGTCAGACCGTGCTGCGGGATCATGATCTCGATGAGGATGGGAATTTCCAGAAGTATGTCCTCGAGTATTGGCATGAAGCGCAACCCCGCGAGCCCCGTCCGCAGGTTGTGCCGCAGTCTCCCAATCCTATCATCAGCGCGACAGAGGGCAATTCACTGCTGATGTGGAATACCCTCGCGGACTCAGCGGCGGTCAATATGGACGGTTCCTTGGTGCTTTCGGGTCAAGACGGCAATCCGACCTGGCACGGTGTCAGTGGCGCCATGCTGGGTGACGGCGATTTCAATGATCCCACCGACGACTACTGGAATGCGGTCTGGAATCACCTCTATATCTACGCCGATCTGGAAGGCTCCAATCCCACTGGTTCGACGGCGGAAATCGATAAGATCCGGCTTGGCGTAAGCGGTCACATCGAGTATCCGGACGATTGCGGCGCCGGTCTGCACCCCATGGGACCTGTCTCACACCCCGATGGCATACCGACCAATCCTGCGGTACCCAATGACTGCGGTGGCGCATCCAAGGGCAATGTGCTGACCTTCTCCGGCGAGCACGGCACCGTGGTCTACACCCAGATGAAGGTGCTGGAGAACCTGCCGATCACCCTGACCTCGCCGCGGATCTGGGAGGCCCTGGGGCTTCCCCTGACCCCGTTCGAGGACTCCATCAACTTCTTCGCCGATCCCGGTGCCATGTATGAGGACTCGGTGCGTCCTTTCGTGGCGATGAAGGCCAGGTTGCGACACTACGATGAGACTGCATACGGCGGCATGGGTGACCCGGTGTTGCAGAATGGCGAGCCGGTGGTGGGCTTCGGCACCGCGCCCATCGATATCCCCAACTGCGAACGTTGCCACTCCGAGGTGGACACCACCAACTCACCCCACAAGAGCGGGGATGAGGTCTGGTCCAAGGTTGAGCAGGAGTATAACTTCTGGATGAGTTATTACGACATAGGACCAGGTGAGTCGGATTGGTATCCGCGGCTCAAGAGCGCCGCGATCAGTATTCTCGGCCTGCATGACAAGAACCAGGGCACGGGATTCCTGGACAACTATCCGGCCTGTGGCACGCCGGCGGAGTGTGATCAACTGGCCGCCGACCTGGCGACGGAAAACGGTCGTCCCGTGTTCGCCCAGAGCACTCGTATCGGCAATACCACCGTACTCTGCCAGCGTTGCCATGCGGATAACGTCATCGCCGTGGTCAAATCCGCATCATTCACCGATGATGATGGAAGCAGCAAGGTGATACTGCCCATGTCCGAAGCGATTCATCAGACCCATCGCGGTGTAGGCGAGGGCGGGCCCATCGCCTTCAGCGACAGTCTCGGCCGCTTTGGCGGTTGCCAGGGATGTCATCCCGCCCACCGTTCCAATGGCGACATGGCGGGCTATCCCATTACCGAGACAGGCGACAACTTCTATGCGGACACGGATAACCGTCTGGGGGCGGGGGGCTGTTTCGTCGGCCGTGACGTCCACTCCAATCCCTTCAAGGATATCGACGGAGCGGGAACCCCTGAACACCTTACGGCCATCGGTGAATGGCTGAAGGTCAACGTCTCCCGGAACCAGGCCGGACTTGCCGGCAGCGATCGGGACAACCGGGGCATCTGGTGCACCAACTGCCACAACCAGTTGAGCCAGGAGATCTGGAAGCTGGAGAACATGGAGAGCCTGATCGACGATATACCAGGGCCGGGGGCGGAAAATATTCGCGCACTCAGCCTGGATGAGATTGCCTCGGCGGTTGACGTCAGTACCCAGCAGGTACTGGACTGGCTCGATCCCCGGGATCCCAATGTCTTCCCGGAGGATGGTGCAATACGTACTTCTGAAGAGACCATGGCCATTTGGCGTCGTGATCCGGGGCTCTGCGCCTACCTGGGCGGCAGTACCGATCCGGCCATCGACGCCAAGTTGGCCACCATCGAGGTGGCGGGTGACGCCAGCGCATGTACCACCGGCGCAGCGCAGCCAGGTCCCGATTGTGATGCTGACGGCAAGGCCGATTTCCAGATCTGCGGCAGCTTCGATGGGGATGGGGACTTCAGTGTCACCATCCTCGATTTCTGTACCACCGATGATTGCGTGACCGCGGCCCAGGAGACCCTGAGCGGATCCATGGCGGCCCCGGTACCCTTCTCGGCGGCCACCGACGGGCGCGACCACTGGCTTGCTGCCGGCGAGCCCCATTGCGCCGATTGTCACACCGCGCCCTATGTGGAGCCGAGTGGCCATCAGCCGGGTAACGATAATCCTCCCTTCAACTATCCCCGTAAGGCTGGGTTGATGCGTTACTCCCGCGGACATCGGGACATCACTTGTCAGGGTTGTCATGAGTCGATCCACGGCCTCTATCCGGTCGCGCCTCATCTTGAGAAGGGACCGGGTGTGGACGGTGTGGATTCCACCACCTATGCCCAGGCGGCCTATCTCAACAGCGATGACAGCCACGGTCCACTGAAGTGCGGTTCATGTCATATGTACGACACCCTGGCCGATAACGTGGATGCCCAGATTCCTACCCGGGTGTGCGAGCCGGGTGAGGATGGCGGTAATTGTGATAATGGCGAAGGCATGCATTTCGATGGCAGATCGATTGCCAGCGACTTCGATGCAGCGGTCAGTTGGGCCCATACCTTTACCGATAATCACGATCCCCGCGTAGACTTCTGTCTCAACTGTCATGAGAACGAAAACGATGAAGTCAGTGCGTCAGAAGAAGAGTGGCTGGAGCATGCCATGAAGGGCAGGGTATCGCGCAAGACCATGGATCAGGTGGAGGAACTTATTTCGGGTGATGTATTCGGCACCACGGATGCCCGCGACACCGTCTGTCAGGGTTGCCATGGTGATGAATGGCAAGAGGTTGCCTGTAGCGGTGAGGATGGCCGGGAGTGGAAGCTCCATCTCTCCGAGGGCCGGGTGGCGGAAAGCGTTTGGGAGCAGGTTTCCCAGGCGCGTACCGGCTCCACCTGCGGCTGGTAGCAGGCAGTAAGGTCAGCTGTCATTTTGGCGGGATGGCAGTTGCATCTGGGAGGGGAGACATCGCTCTCCCCTCCCAAACGCTTCGCAATCGTGAGTAAATATAACTATCCAAAGACCTGACCTGTCAGCGAGCTGGAAAGCAGTTGGCAGGTACAGGTTAGTCGGAGGCAAAATGAGAATTCCTGTAACCCTGATGGCCGGTTGTCTGCTGGCCACATCCGCATGGGGAGAGCGCGCTGCAGATCAGGCGCAAGCCGATAGCAGTGTCCTGGCCCGGGTTGGTGATCAGATCATCACCTTCTCCCAGCTGAACACCCAATTGAATAGCACTGCCGTGGTAGGTCTATCCACACCGGCCCTGGGAACGCCGCAAAGGCGTACTGTCATGCTGACCCTGCTGGACAAGGCGATCAGTGTCAATCTGCTCTATCTGGATGCTGTCGGCAAGGGCCTGCATGAGGATCCAAACTTCAAGCGCGAACTGCAGAGCTATACCGATGGCATGCTGGCGGGGCTCTATCGCAGACACTATCTGAAGGCGGCCAGGGATGTCACCGAGCAGGAGATCGATGCCTATGTAAAAAAACACTTCGCCAAGGATATTGAAGTGGATGATAAGCTGCGTCCCTTGATCGAGGCCAAGGCAAAAAAGGCGAAATATATCGCCCATAAACAGGGATTGCGCAAACACCTCCATGCGGGCATGGAGGTGAAGATCTACACCCGCCATCTGGATATCGAAGAGGACAGTCTGCGCAGTGATGATCAAGTGGTGGCCGAATTCGACGGTATCGCGATGACCTGGGGTGAGAGTAAAAAATACCTGGTCACATTGAATAACTCGATAAGTATCGAACGACGACTGGAGACCCTGAATGGTCTGATAGACAACTATTTGTTGGCGAAAAAGGGGCGTGAAGCGGGGCTGGATCAGAGTCCCGGTTTTAAATCCGCCCTGGCCGAATTCAGCCTTACCCGCCTGGTGAATCTGCATCGCAAGGGGTTGGCGCAAGGCATGGAGCCCACAGAGCAGGAGGTGCGGGACTATTATGCAAAGCATAAGAAAGGCATCAGCTTCAATGAACACCGCAAGTTGCAGATGGTGGTGCTGAAAGATGAAAAGACAGCGCTTGAGATCATGGAGAAACTGCAAAAGGGTGAGCTTACCCTCTATGAGGCAGCGCGCGACCACTCCATCGATCCCCGGGCGAAGCAGACCCTGGGTGACTTCGGCTGGGTAGAGGAGGGCAGCGGTTTTTCCGCCTTGGATGAGGAGGCTTTTGCCCTGGAGATCGGTGAGCTGGGCGGCCCGGTGGAGACACCCGCCGGTTGGCATATTCTGCGTATCACCGATCAGCGGGCATCGAAGTATACCGATATCGAAGATCCCGATACCCAACATCAGACCCGTCGGCTGCTGCTCAAGGAGCGCCTCAACGACTATGCGGTTGGACTGCGCAAACAGGACTATCCGGTGGTGGTCTATGAAGAGAATCTGAACCGCTTGATGCGGGAAGAGGCTCAGTGGATCGCCGCCAAGAGCAGGGAGATGGAGCAGCACCCGGAGCGCGCCAGACTCATTCTCGAGGATATGAAGGCGATGGTGGAGTAGGGGGTGTGATGGAATGGAATAAAGTTATTCACCCTGTTTCACCCCGGCATAACGTAGCTTCGTAATGAAGTTGGCGATACCTTTAGAGCCAAACAAGATCATGATTACAATGAATAGCTCTCCCACGGTGGCAAATATGCTGGCAAGCTGATGAGTATTCATCTCTATGGGTGTGCCCTCAAATGAGATTGAGTATTTCCATATGTAAAACCAGTAGATGATGTCGGATACCACATAAAACAAAAAATAGATTCCTATAATGATTATCCCCGTGCTGAGTAGCTCTTCTCTATTCCATTGAGTTGCTGTATTTGATTGACTGGATTTGGGGATAATCTTTGCAGCAATAAAGACTGGGAAATACCATAGCAGTAAAGCGATTATCAGGATTAGCACTATAATCCCCGTAAAGGCATATACAGCTCCCTGAATCTGTTCTTGATCAAAATAAGCAATCATGCCGGGCAGGTTATTCAAACCGTATATTGCCAGAGCTATGGCAAATAGACGAACCGCAATTGCAGTGATTTCTTCCTTACTCATGATCTATCCTTCAGATCAAATGATGATCCGTATTGCTTTCCGAAACTAGATGTTATTTTTCGGCTGTTATAATCTCACTCAGTGAGAAAAGTGCGCGGCAAGGTTCGTTTAAAATCGACCATTTTGACCTTGCCTCTTCTGCACTGAGTCCTTTGGCGTCGGGAGAAAAAACCAAGGGACAGACAACTGCGCTCAGATCCGGGTCATCCACTTCACCAATCCAATAGCCTGCGTAATCGCCACCCTTCCTCTCAAGAAACGCAACCCCATCGTCGTGAATGATCTTGAGATAGTATTTGTTTTTATTGCCATACGCGGGATGTTCAAAATCCACCAGTTTATTGTCCACTGTCAACTTTCCGGTGATTTTGCCTTCTATACTCATGTTTTCCGTATCGATGGATGCTTCTGAATAGACAAATTCACTGATATTGCACAGTTCTATATCCTGTGCATCGTCTGAATAGACAAAATAGTTGTATAAGGTTTCATCGCTCTTTATCGCAGGAGGCGGTAATGCCGGCGATGAGGATGGGCTTGCCCTGGTAATGTCAACCGCCTGGGAAGCAATCCCCAGGAGACAAAGCAAGAGTGAAAAAGACATGAAGACATAAATGGATTTGAGAATATCCGTTCTGGGTGTCTTTTGTTTTTGCTCTTTGGCAAGCAGAAAGTATGCAAGAACGGCAAGCAGGAAACCGAGACCGATAACTCCAATCTGCAAAATCCTCAATACATCCATGTTCATCCATTCCATGGTATAACTCCCGGGTTGCTGGAAAAAATCACATTAAAAGCTCTAGCCTTAGCAACAAGATTATTGCTATTGATGCCAAAAGTATACTTTGGCATGCACACCTGACCGGGTGATCCTTAGTCAGCGACTCTGGCTGAGGATGCGAGGCCAACGCTCATAGGCGGCGTCTTCCATTTCCGGGGTGATAGTGACCACATAGACGCGCCGCTCATGTTCCCAGCGGGCCACCAGGCCCTGGATCCATTTTCCCGGGGTGACATCGAACCAGTGGCTGGCGCCCTCCATATCCACCTCCATGAACTGGCTGACCAGCAGTTTCACCGGAATCGGCCGCCAGCGGTCCCAGCGTCCGCCGTAGATGGCGTCGAGCCTGGCCCAGCCCCCCAGGGGCAATTTTCCGAGTTGATGTTTGCGCCGCCCCCAGGGCAGCAGCTCGGCGCCGCCCTGTCTGTTCCTCACCGGCAGGCAGGCCCTGGCGTTGGGGAATTTGGTGCGGAACTCCTGACCGTTGAGGGTGTAGTGGACGGCGGTGCACATAGCTTAGCAGGGTGGGGAGATCAAAACTCAAAACTCATAACTGTTGACTTGTTGTCGGGTGTTGCAGAATCGTTTCCCTATGTCCAAACGGCTTCCACGCCGGGGCGATGACATTGGGCATCTTCGAGCGGCTCAGCAGGCGCACGGGGGCCAGGGTGAATTCGCCGTAGCGCTGATTGATGCGGTCCATGGCCTGGTTGAGACGGTCCTGGCGCTGGTGCTCCGGCGCCAGGAAGTCGAACTGGTAGTCGGCGTAGCGGGGATCGAGGGCGGTGATCTGTACCTGGTGACAGCCCTGGCCGGCCCAGTGGTGGTCGAGGAAGTCCTGGCACATGGCGACGATCTCGGGGCCGTGGTCGGTGGGGGGGTCGCAACGGTATTTGCGGGCCAGATAGCCCGCGTCGATGCGTACTCCGATATAGAAGTGGCTGGCGCGGAAGTGGTGCAGGCGCAGCCGGGTGGCCACCTTTTCCGCCATGTGCAGGAGGAAGGTTTCAACCACCTCCCGCCGGCGGGTGTCGGGGGGCATCACCTTGCCGTGACCGATGGATTTCGGCGCCTCCACGTCGGTCTGCACCGGCTCGGGATCGAGCCCCTGGGCCATCAGCCAGATGCGCCGTCCCGGATTGCCGAAGCGGCGCCCGATCTCGCCGATGGGCAGGCGGCGCATGTCGCCGCAGGTGTAGACACCCCGTTCCGCCAGGTAGCGGCCGATGCCCTTGGCGATACCGCACAACTCGGTGACCGGCACCCTGGCGAGGGTCTGCCGCGCCCTGCCGGGGGGGATGATGGTCAGACCGTTGGGTTTGTTGAGTTTGGCGGCGTACTTGGCGGTGGTCTTGTCGCCGCTGACCCCCACCGAGCAGAGCACTCCCCCGGAGGCCTCCAGCACTGTCTGTTTCACCTGCCGGGCTACCTGTTGCGGGGTACCGAGGAGGCGTTGGCAGTGGGTGATATCGAGGAAGGCCTCATCCACGGAGAAGATCTCCCTGTCCGGGGTGATGCTGGAGAGCGCCTCCATGATGCGGGTGGAGACCTGGGCGTAGCGCTCCGGGTGGGCCGGCACCTGGACAAACCCGGGGCAGATCCGCTGTGCCTCCTTCAGGCGCATACCGGTATGCACCCCATAGGCGCGGGCCTCGTAGGAGCAGGTGATGATACAGGTTCCCTGGGCGCCGTTGGTGATGCCGATGGGGCGTCCCTGCAACTCCGGGTGGTCAACCTGCTCCACGCTGCAGAAGAAGGCGTTCATATCCACCAGGATCATGGCGCGGGACCAGTGGGCTTCGGGGTGAGTGTCGTCGAAAAACATGATTGCTGGAGAGTTTTTAGTTTTTAGTTTTGAGTTGATGAGTTCGCTGTGCTCACGCCGGTTTCAAGAACGTGCGCGTAGCGCACTCATCAACTCAAAACTTTCTGTTCATTTGTACCGTCTCAGCTGACACACCAACACCCCCTGAATCCGCACCCGCTTTGCCCCATAGATCATCGGGGGGATGTCTGGGTTTTCGGCGATCAGCTTGATGCGGCCGCTCTTGAGGCGCCTGAGGCGCTTCAGGGTGGCCTCCTGGTCGTCGATCAGGGCCACCACGATGGCGCCGTCGTCGGCGGTGTCGCAGCGCTCGATCACCGCCAGGTCGCCGTCGAGGATGCCGGCGTCGATCATGGAGTCCCCCTTCACCTGCAGGGCGTAGCGGTTGGGACCGAACAGGTCGTTCAGCTCGAGACGCTCCTGGTTGGCGATGGCCTCGATGGGCTGGCCCGCGGCGATACGGCCCAGCAGGGGCAGGCTGGTTTTTGACAGCTCTTCCTCATCGACCAGTTCGATACCGCGCTTGCGCCCGCTGATCAGGCGTATCGCACCCGCCTCGGCCAGGGCCTGGACGTGGCGATGGGCGGTGCCCTTGGAGGTGATGCCGATGCCTTCGGCGATCTCGATCAGCGAGGGGGCGTAGCCTCTTTTTTTCAGATAGCGGCGGATGAAGGTCAGGGTCCTGTCCTGGGTGGGGGTTAGCATGGGTGTTCTCCAAATGTTCCATCGAGTGACTTAGAGTTTAGAACATTAGAGAAACTTTTGATAGGGGGGATGAATTGTGAATTTTGAATTCTGGTGTGCGCGTAGCGCACGCATCAATTCAAAATTCACAATTCAAAATTCAAAATTAAGTAGAGTTCTTTGTAATTATTTGAGAAATTCTTTATATTCTCATGATAAATAAAAGATATTTGGAGACAGTCATGCCTAACCGGGTGCTGCAGCGTCTTTCTCTGATTCTGGCGATCGTGATGTTGAGTGTGTGGGGAGTGATCCTGATCGTCGATCCTCACTTGATTGCGGGTTATTTCAGCGTTGAGCCGGTGAATCAGGCCTTCGCGGGCATGATGGGGGCCGCCCTGTTGGGATTGGCCATCATTTCACTGGCCGGTGTTACCCGCTGGCTGGAAACGCCCCGTGCCTTGGGTGTCGCCATGGCGATCTTGGTGGTGGAGACCGCCTATCTGATGCTGGGGTCCGGTGACATGCTGGTGACCCTGCCCACCACGATCAGTCTGGTAACCGCCGCCGCCGTGGCCTTCTTTCTGCTTGTCTGAAAAGCCTATCCAGCGGCTTTTTGTTTAAAAATCAATAACAAACATTACCCGGCCTAGTCGCTGGCAGGCCCTGGTGCGTGCCGAGAGGAATGGAATTCGTTAAATGGGTCTAAAATCGAAAATATAAACTTCTGGTATTGGGTGAAATTGGTATATAATTCCCAATTATAGAGTCCGGTAGGCTGACTGAAACAGCTACTGAATCTAAATCTATAATGAACAAGCCTCAGCAGATACGGAGCAGCACAAATAGGAGAATAACCGACTGTGGCGAGGTGGGAGTGATAGCGCTTCCACCAGGTAGGCCAAGCAAACAAGATTGTTGCGTGGGGGATCTATGTCAAGTGGAATAAATTTGCTGCTTGTAGAAGATGATGAAATGCTAGGTGATGGCATCCAGACTGTGCTCACACGGCGTGGATTGTCAATCGACTGGGTGCGCGATGGTCTCAGCGCCATGCAGTCCTTGAAGAGTGTCCGCTATGATGTCCTGCTGTTGGATCTGAACATTCCATGGCTCTCCGGTTTGGAGGTCTTGGCGCGTCTGCGCGCGGAGGGTAATCATATACCCGTGCTTGTGTTGACGGCACGCTCCGAGGTTGTCGATCGCGTCCAGGCACTGGATGGCGGGGCCGATGATTATGTGGTCAAACCATTCGATATCGAGGAGTTGTGTGCACGCATTCGCGCCCTGCACCGTCGCCACAGCGGTCAGGAAGAGGAGATTCTGCGGCATGGTGATTTGGTGCTGGATCCTTCGGCCCATACGGTAACCATACAGAATGATGAGGTGTCATTGTCGGTGAAGGAGTTCGATATTCTCCAGAGTCTGATGGAAAACATGGGACGGGTCATGTCGCGCAGGAAGCTAAGCGAGAAGGTCTACTGTCTGGATGACGATGTGGAAAGCAATGCCATCGAAGTTCATATCCATCATCTAAGAAAAAAATTGGGAGAGCATCCGATACGCACCGTGAGGGGGGTGGGATACGTCATAGAAAAACCCGTGGGTGGATCCGCAAGACGCTAGTAATTTGTAGCCTTTCGGAAGGCTAGGCGCTTCTGTCCATAAGCGACCGGGTTGCCGCTGGGCTTCTTACCTGACAGCCAATTCTATTCCATGTCTCAGTAATCTATTTAGATTGCTGAACTTGGGTATATCGAAAACTCGATGGCTCTCCTATTTAATGCCTGCCCTGAACTAAATGTCTGGTTGCAGATAGTGATTAGAGGCGGTTTAAGACTCAATTAACAAGAAAGTAGGCTACGAATCAACTGGGTAGGAATTGATAGATTCAGTACCCTGAAATATCACTGCGCAAAGGAGCTATAGATGATCGTGCGTTCCATTAGCATGCGCCTGCTGCTGATGTTGCTGATCTCGACGTTGCTGTTATGGTCTGCCATCCTCTATTTCACCTGGTGGCGAACCAGCAGTGATATCGACCAGGTCTACAATGCCGAGTTGGCACTGGTCGGCCAGCTGTTGGCGGTTGCTACAGAGCACGAGTCTGAAGAGTTCGATCTGGACGATTACCAGGCCGATTTGAGCGCATCCAATTATACATTTCCATTGCTGTTTCAGGTCTGGTCCCATGAGGACAGGCTGATGATACGTGGCCCTGACGCACCTGATCATCCATTGTCCAGCTCAATTACCGATGGCTATACGGACAGTGAATTCGATGGTCAGGGATGGCGTGTCTACACCTTGAATCTGACGGATCATGATTATCGCGTCCAGGTTGCGCGCAGCCATCTTACCAGCCGCCAACTGGTTAGTGATTTTGTCCTGGATGTCATCAAGCCTCTGTTGATAGCCCTGCCACTCTCTGGAATGCTCTGGTTTGTTGTGTATCAGGGGTTGCAACCGCTGCGGGAGGTAACTCGTTTGATCAGGAAGCAGGATTATGACCACCTGACTCCGATCCAGGCGACGCATGTGCCAAATGAGATTGCTGGAATGGTGGAGGCACTGAATGAACTGTTGCTGAGATTGAAGCTATCCATTGACCGAAACAGCCGCTTTACCGCTGATGTGGCTCATGAATTGCGAACGCCGGTCGCCGGTATGCTGGTGCAACTTCAGTCAAATGCCAATGGCTGTAAAGATGAACAGGGGAGAAAGGGATTCGAGCAGGTTGAGAGAGGGTTGACTCGCCTCAATCATGTAATCAATCAATTGCTGATGTTGGCCTCTATCGAGCCGGAAAAGGTGCGACATAATTTCATTGAAATTGACCTTCAGCTGTTGGCACAGGAGGTCTTGGCGGAGATTTCGCCACAGGCCTTGAGTAGAGGCATAGAAATAGCGCTTGATTGCAGTGAGCCGATCAGTATGCGAGGGAACCGGGAGTTATTTGGCGTTTTACTCAAAAATGTGGTCAGCAATGCCATAAAATTTACACCCCAAATGGGTCGTGTCACCATCAAGATCACTGGTAGTGAGAATGATGTGATACTGACTGTAGCGGATGAGGGGCCTGGTATACCGGATGACAAGAAAAAATGGGTCTTTGAGCGCCTCAATCGCTTGCCTGGAGGAGCAGAAACGGGAGCCGGTTTGGGCCTTTCCATTGTTAAAGAAATATGTGAGCTACATCAAGGAACTATCGACTTAAGCGATCCCGGGCAGGGAAGTGGATTAATTGTGAAGTTGCGCTTCCCTATTTTAAGTAAATCTTAATCATGGCCTGCTAGGTTTTGTGGTAGCTAACCGAGTCTCAGTTTACCCTTGCCCGCGTGTTCTCCCCACATGCGGGTTTTTTTTACCCCTATTACTCACCGTTTGCAACGGATAGAAGTGCGTTATATTCCTGTTTTATCATCCGAGCTGATAGGAGGTCCTGATCAGAAATTCTTTCGATACCCTTCGCTTTAAATAGGGATAGCAAATGGATGGTTCTTGGATATTGATCCAGCTGGGACATCATTTTATCGATCCTGTTGGTAAATTCCGGTGGCACAAATTTATTCACACCAATAACCAAGGGAACTATGGGTTCAGAAATGATGAGGATTTCCAGCTGATGGTGGATTTGTGAATTCAATTCACTAGCGATTCCAAAGGAAGCATCCGTGACCAAGGCTGCATCGGTTTTGTTGAAAAATAGGTCGATAATGGCAGTGTTGAGATCGCTGACCTCATCAGAATTCGAGAAGAACCGCTCGGCGACGGGAAGTCCCTGTTTCATGAGAGCTACATCGAGAAAAATCTGTCCAAGATTAAATCCTGCAGGGTGGGTTAAGCGTTTTCGATGCAGTTGCGACAGGTTTTCGATTTTGTCTGAGCGCCGGGTCAGAAGAATAATGTTTTGTAATTTGCTCGGCCCGATAACTACCGAGTAGCGATGGAGCGGGCTGATCATGTGATCGATTTCCAGGTAGTCAAGGGTATTGGTAATGACGGCGTCGAGACGATGCTGCTGCATATTTTGAACGGCATCCTGTGGTGAATCAGTGTTAATGAACACTCCTTTTTTACCGATGTTTTTCATGAAATTGTTAAAAATCATTTCGGTTGCAATGCGTGTATCGATGCGATTAGTGGAAAACATCAGGCGCGACATGATGCCGATGATGGCAGTCTCGCGATCATAAGGGTCGGCAGAGTAACCGCTGTGACTAAAAAGTAGCGTCAAGCATAATCCGACAATAAGTCGTTTTATAAGCGAGTTAATCTTCAGAGTTTGAATTAAAATGGTGGACATTGTGGTTCAATTCAGCTTTTTTAGCTGTCGCATGATATTCACTGAATAAACGACGACTTTCTTTAATATTATCCAAATTTAATTTTACAATATTGCTGGCGCGAAAGAGTGTTAATAACTTCCGGACTCGTGGGTTTTTATGGATCTTGATCAGGTGACTGTCAACTCGTTGAAAAACAGGAGGAGAAATATTCTTATTAAGCGCAATAATTTGTGGGACCATCTCCTTCGATGCTAAAAGTATCTCTAAATTATTATTGATCTGACTGTTCATTTCAGCCGCTAGTTTAAATGTAAATTCAGTTACCAATGCGCAGTCTGTTTTACCAAAGAACAAGTCGATTACCGCGGAGTTGATATCGACTGTCTCCTCGATGTTGGAGAAGAACTTTGTACTGTCTGGAAGTCCGCGTTTCAACAACTCGACATCGAGATAGTAATTTCCGAGAAAATGACCCCGCGGGATGGATATCGACTTGCCTTGTAAGTCCTCGATTTTTCTAATCCGATCTTTTTTTTGAGTAATCAGAAGTGTTTTTTGGTAGGGGTTGGGGCCAATGGTCAATGAGTAGAGGTAGTCGGTATTGACCAGGTGTTCCATTCTGAAATAGTCAAAAATATTGACAAACACGGCATCAATGCGATTACCGGACAAGTCGTTTCTTAAAGTTTCACCATCCTTGTAAGTCTTGATTACTGCCTGCATACCAATCTGACTGAAAATCTGCTTGATCAGCATATTGGTGGCAATGGTAGTGTCAGTTGCATCGCTAGCGTACAACACCTTATCCATGCGGCCGAAATAACCGACATCGGGTAGATCGTCCTGATAGCGTTCGGGGATTGGTGCAGAGCCAACAAGAGTTGAATAAAGAATCAAGCAACTGCAGATCAGGTGGATGTGGGCAAATCGGGCGTTCATATCAGGCTAACATGCATTATCACTGAAAAAAATTAGTTACCGCCAGATTTTTTGCGGTGCGTCTCTAGCAGGGTGACATTGGTTTTTTTAATCAATGCCTCCAGGTTGTTGGCACTCATCGGTTTATGGAAGTAGTAGCCCTGAACCAACTTACAACCATGGTTTCTCAACCATTCCACCTGGGCATGATTTTCAACACCCTCACCGATAGTCAGGATCTCCAGGTCATGAGCCAGTGAAATGATGGAGTTAGAGACGGCAATGGTTTTACGGTCATGAGGTATTCTATTGATAAAGGACTTATCTATCTTTATCACATCAATAGGCAGTTCTGTGAGATAACTGAGTGACGAAAAGCCTGTGCCGAAATCGTCTACAGCGAGGCCAAAGCCCATCCTTTTCAATTGATTCAAGAGAGGAAGATTCTTGCCTTCCTCGCTGACCAGTACGTGTTCAGTGAATTCAAGCTGGATATGGTGGGGGGAGACGTCATACTCGATCAGGGTTTTATGCAGTCTTTCGGTGAAGTTAACATCGAGTAATTCATTGCCGGATACATTGATAGAAACTGAAATATCAAAATCCCATGCTTTGATTTGTTGGCATACTCTGTCGAAAACCCACTCACCGATATCCCTGATTAAGCCTGCTTGTTCAGCGATTGGGATGAACTTGCCCGGCGGTATCAAACCTCGCTCAGGGTGATTCCAGCGTAACAGGGCCTCACAGTGGTGGATCTCGTGATTTTCACTGTTGACGAATGGTTGGTAGACCATGTAGAGCCCGGATGAAGCAATAGCTTTTCTGAGTGAGCTTTCGATATCGAGATAGTCACGTATGTCATGGTGCATCTCCTCGGAAAAGAAGCGGTATGCATTTTTACCGCTCTTTTTCGCCGCATACATGGCTGTATCTGCATTCTTGATCAGTTCTTTTGTATTTAAGCCATCGTCCGGATAGACCACTACGCCAATGCTTGCGCTGACCCGTAACTCTCGGTCATTGCAATAGAAGGGTATTTGAAACCGCTTCAGGATGGCAGCGGTAACCTGACTGATGGTCTCCTTGTTTTTGACCCCTTTGATAATGGCAGTAAATTCATCACCACCGAGTCGGCAGACTATGTCATCACTGCGCAAGGCCTCCTGGACACGCCAGCCGGATTCACTCAGTACTACATCGCCAACCTCATGACCGAGAGAGTCGTTTATGATCTTGAAGTTATCCAGGTCGAGAAAAATCACAGCCAATCCACTGTCGAATGTTTCCGATTCATCCACCGCCTCGGTGAGGCGGTCCATGAAGTAGCGACGATTGGGCAATTTAGTCAATTTATCGATATAGGCAAGCACCTCCAGTTCACGTTCCAACTGCTTGCGTCGTGTAATGTCGGAGAGGATGACAAAATATCCTCCACTATCCACCTCATCGATATCAAAGCGCTCGATGCGCATGGTCATATGGGTGAGGTCGTGGTTGATTGTGCTGATGGTGATATCGGTTGACCAGTCATGTTGATCTATATTGGAGAATTCATTTTTGATTTCGTGCTGTTTATTTCTGCCTACCTTCAAATGATTCAGGAAAGTGTAAAGAGACATCCTGTTGAAGTAGTTATCACTTTGGTTGATGATATTTTTCAAGGCGGTGTTTACGAAAATGATCTTGTCGTCATTATCGAATATGGCGATGGCGTCATTGGTGTCTTCAACCAAACGTGCAAGTCGACGCAGATCCCGCGTGCTGGTGTCGAGGTTTTCCGCCATTCCGTTTAGGGTTTTCGCCAGAACACTGACTTCACCGATGGCATTGGTGGGTGCACGTGCGGTTAGCTCACCGCTTGCCAGTCTGTCTGCTGTATCCCGCAGTTTGCTCAGTTGCTGTCCAAGCCTCAATGAGCTGGTATGCAGAAGTAAAAGTGATATAAACACCAAAATAAAGCTAAAAACCACTACATTGATGAAATAGCTGTCCTTTAAAGCCTCATATTCAGCGGCAGATAAACCGAGTGTAAAGATACCCCAATCGAGACCGCTGATATTGATCGGTTTGGTGAATACAAATTCGTTCACATCAATATTGTCGCTGACATATTTAACATGTTCGATCGTATAAGGGGATGTGGTTTCAAAAAGCTTGCGATCGAATGGCTGCTCCAGGCTTTCGACTTTCCACTCATCGCCAGTGAGTTTTATCCTGGTGCCGTCTGACGATGTAAAAGTCACAAATGAGATTTCGGGTGACTGATTCAATACCTTTCGGACATAGGATATAACGAAACTGAAGTCTTCCGTGTATAACGCTTCGCTGCATGCGGCTATGGTTGAGTGGGCAAAGGTATCTCCTTGAATGGCGATCATTCTTATCAGTTTGTTGTTATATAGAGGTAATAGGATAATGGAAAAAAGTAGATTTACACCCAACAGAATCAAGGCGATCCGTTTGAAAAGATGCTTAAAGATAGTGGTTTGCTTCATCGAGTCAGACTCTTGCTCTTCAGTTGGGAATATTCTGAATTGAGTATATCTATATCATGTAAATCATCGTTATTGATTCTGATCACACCCTCAAAACGAAATGTCTTTTGTAAATATTTCAAACGTGGCAATTGATGAAGAACGTCCGCAAACGGCAGTACTTTTTCGATTACCTCGGAAGGTAAGCCTTTGCGCACGGAAATCAACATATGGACTAACGGTTTAGAAGTGAGGATGGCTTGCAGTGTCTGGGGTATCTGGCGATTCAACTCGCTTGCAACTTCATAGGAAAAGTCTGTAACCAACGCGGCATCGACTTGACCGAAAAATAGATTGATAATAGCGGCATTCGATTCCCCTGTATAACGTATTTCTGAGAAAATTTCCTCTGAAATAGGTAGTCCGGAACGTAGCAATTCAACATCCAGAAAGCGTTTCCCCATAATATGTCCTGAAGGGACGATCAGCCTTTTGTTGCGTAACTTATCCAAACTATCGATGTTACTGTCTTGCCTGACTAATAAAACATATTTTGGCTTGATGGTTGGTCCATGCCGTACAGCAAAGGTGACATCTTTGTTCAGGTGATTGACATGATCCAAGTAGAAGAGTGGGTTCATGAACGCAGCATCGAGTTTACCGGTCACTAGTTGATCCGATAACATCTGATCGGATTCGTAGATCTTGATCTTGAGCTGTTTGTCCTGCTCCGCGAACATCTCATTGAATAGCAGGCTGATGAGAATCTCCACGTCTGTGATTTTGGTGTCGTAGATCGATTCCGCGCTGCCACCAACGCGCAAAATGGTCTGCTCATTGGCAATTGCTGAAGCAGACGCCAAAAGTATCAATCCTATGATCCAGTTCAATCCGTTGTGATTACCGGGATAAATGTTCACGATGCAGCAAATGTTGCGTACTACTCGATAATCTCGCTCCCCAAAAGGTAGGCGATTTCAGCCAAATGGAGTGCTTGATCATGGGATGCGCGGGCATGGTTGGCACGCACCATGGCATCCAATAGGTTTGCCTGGATGACCTTTTCGGTTTTGACGGCGCCGGTCTGGTAGGCTCGATTGCTTAGATCGAGGTTTTGTTGAGAGGTCTCGACTGCCTGTTTGGTAATGTCCACCTGTTTACGGGCAGCGCCGGTCTGCAGGAATAGATGTTTGATCTGGGTGGCAGTGCTTTCGCTGAGCAGTAGCCTTTGCTGCTCCTTTTGCGCCTGTTCCGCTTTTGCGGCAGAGACACGATTTCTGATTAGCCCGCCGTCAAACAGCTTCAGCTGCATGCCGATGGCCAATTGCCAGGAGTGTTCATTTTCATCGACGCTAAGGCCACCCTCCAGGTCGTTGTTGAACTCGTCGATGGAGGCCATCAGGCCGATGGTGGGGTAGCGGTCGCTCGTGGCTTCATCAGCCTTCGCCTCATAGGCCTTGACTGCCAGCGCCAGCTGTTCGATTTGGGGATTGAATTTCAATGCTTGTTCGATCAGTTGGTCGAGTTTCAGATTGATTGCACTATCGGGATAGTCAGCTGTTGCGAGTTGGATCTGCTCTTGCCACTCCAGGCCCATGGTGAAGGCCAGTGCGGCCAGCGCGGCCTGGTGTTTGGCCGTCAGCTCTTGATAGGTCGAATCCGCCAGGGCATGGGCCAGTTTGCTTTGCAGCAGATCGAGCTTGTTAACTGAATCGGAACCGCCGTCGTAGAAGGCTTGGGTGATGTCTCTCAAAACCTCGAAGGAGATGGTGATATCCTGCGCCAGTGCCGCAAGCTGCTGGGTATAGAGTGCGGCATAGTAGTAGCGTTTCACATCCTGCACAATCTGCAGGTTGGTTCTATGCACTTCCTTGGTGGCGATATCGACCCCGAGCCTCGCCTGTTCAATCA
Organism: Candidatus Thiodiazotropha sp.; assembly: GCA_040507005.1. GTDB lineage: Bacteria > Pseudomonadota > Gammaproteobacteria > Chromatiales > Chromatiaceae > Thiodiazotropha. Next base: position 9,942 of record JBEVVS010000163.1, on the reverse strand, counting down.
GGCTCGAACGTTTGCCCCCGGTATAGAGAGGGTAAGTCATTTCAAGGGAGTAGTGGGAGGTGTCCCTGCCCAACGTATCTATATCCAGGGTGGGTACTTCCACCGGTGGCAGCATACCTGGAGCCACATCGAAGCGTTGAGCCGGATACTCGAAAATCACCGTCTCATCCCGACGCAGGAAATTGGCATTCAGGCTGAGTGTCGGCCAGAAGGTGGAGCGGGCCTGCCGGTATTGGGCCTCGGCAATCGCGACCGATTTCTGGGAAATGGTCTTCAATCGACTATTTTCCAGCGCAGTGGCTATCGCCTCATCCAAGGTGTAAGACTTGGTGCTATTTGCCGAGACTGGCTTGACCAGGGCGAATAACAGGAATAAAAGTAGTAAGATTGAAACCGCGGTTAAAAACTCAAGGAGCAACGAGACAGGCTGAACAGCCTCCCGGGTAAGATTTTTTTTCATCTTATCCTCTGCTTTGCACAGGGTTCTGCCATGAGCACACTATGCATATGGTCAACAGAGTCCATCTCAGTTTGCCAACCAAGAGGTGTAGCGTTCCATTTACTACATCAATAATAGACTAGAACCATTCTAACTATGTAGCAAATAAGCTAATTCTCATATTGCTTGAGCTAGATCAAACGCCGCCGCTGTGAATCGTCTCGTAGTAGATTTTTTCCAGCTGGCTCTTATGCAGGGTCTCTTCGTTGGCGAGGAAGAGAAACAGATCCTTAATCGGTCCCGGCTCGGTACTTTTGGCCAACGCGTGATACTGCTCCATGGCGGCATGTTCCCGTCCCAGGGCGTATTGAAGCACCGCCTGATCGTCAGGCTTGTCTCCCAGTTCCGGCAGGTGTATACAATCGGAAAAGCGTTTATCACTGGCCGGGGTCTCCACCATCGCCTGGATATGTTGCTCGATATCGGGTCGCGACCTGAGCTCATTGAATAGATCGAAATGGCGCTGCTCCTCGTCGGCGAGCTCCTCCACCAGGTAGCGGATCTGCTTGCTGACCTTGGGGATCAGGGCGGTGTAGAAGTCCCGTGCGGTGCGCTCGAACTCGATCGCCACTTCGAGGATCTCGCTCAGGCTCTTTTTTGATTGCAGCCTGTCGTGACTGCTGGTGTGTCCTTCTTTCATATCCAACCCCGGTATATAAAAACTCAAAACTATTTATCATCAAGCCATGCTTCGATACTGGCCGCCACCCGATGGCCATCCGCCACCGCATGCACCACATCCGGTCCGTTGACGCAGTCACCGGCGGCCCACAGCCAGTCGACCGATGTATGGCCGTTTTCGTCCACCCCGATGCGTCCACGGTTCCACTCCAGCTCTTCACTGAGGGCCTCTCCGAGAATCGAGACATCGGACATCTGGCCGATGGCCTCGATCACCATATCCCCTTCATGGATCAGCTCGTCGGTATCGTCATAGGCGGGGGAGAAGCGTCCCTGGTCGTCGAAAATGGAGCGAACCTTCCAGGTCTTGAGACCCTTCAGGCGTCCCCTTTCCACAATACAGGCCTGGGGACCTCGGGCATCGAAGATTTCGATTCCCTCTTCCAGGCACTCCTTGACTTCAACCGCATCGGCCAGGAAATGGTCCTTCTCCTCCAGGGCGGTGACGGTTACAGCCACCTGGCCCTGGGTGCGTTTCTGCATACGGGCCAGGCTGCGGGCGATATCCATGGCCACATTGCCGCCACCGATGACCACAGCCCTTTTAGGCAGCTTGAACTTTTCATCGTTGGTGATCATACGCAACAGATCCACCGCTTTTACGACTTGCTTGTGATCCGATCCCGGAATCCGGGTCGAACGTCCCAGGTGAAGGCCCATGGCCAACACCACTGCGTCATAATCGGCCTGCAATTTATCCATGCTGATATCCACACCGACCCGGGTATTGGTCTGGATCTTCACCCCCAACGAGGTGATGACATCAACGTCCCGGTCGAGCATATCGTAGGGCAGGCGATAGGAGGGAATACCGTATCTGGGCATGCCGCCGGCCGCATCCCTGGCTTCGAAAACGGTCACCTGGTGGCCCTTGCGAACCAGGTCGTAGGCGGCGGTGAGGCCGGCGGGGCCGGCGCCGATGATGGCGATCCGTCTGCCGCTCAGATAGTCGACCTTCTCCTCGGCAGCGATCTGTTTGATCCGCTCGTGGTCCACCGCATCCATGGCATAGCGCTTGAGCCAGCGTATCGCCACCGGCTCGCCACGCCGGCCGATGGAACAGGCATCCTCGCAGCGATGGGTACAGACACGACCGCAGACATGGGAGAAGGGATTGCTTTTATAGATCCAGCGCACCGCCTCTTCAGGCTTTCCCTGCCAGATTGCACGGATATATTCGGGTGCATCCATATGGGTCGGGCAGGCATCGTTACACATGCCGCACTGGACACAGCGGGAAGCTTCGATCACCGCTTGCTGTTCGCTGTAGCCATGCACGATCTCATTGAAGTTATCGATCCTGGCTGCCGGTTCCATCTCCTGCATCGGTTGCCGATCCAGGTCCAGCATGTCGGAGTCGACACTCTTCTGCCATCCCAGACCATAGTATTTACCATGAATGCCGGTCTCATCCGGCAGGATGAAATAGCTGTCGATCTCCTCCTGAGTACAGGTATGGACATACTCCCGGGAGAGGGATATGGACCCGGTGGGGCAGATATCCACACACAGGGCGCACCAGCAACAGCGTCCATAGTCGATGGCGGGGCGCAGGTTGCGTATGCCTTTTACCGGATCTTCAGGCAGGTGAGGGACCTTGACCATGGTGATGGCAGCGTTGTCGCAGACCTTCTGGCAAGAGCTGCAGCCGATGCATTTTTCATGGTCGTTGAGGTGAAAACCGCGATAGTTGGCGGATGCCGGTCTGGGTTCCAGGGGCACTGTGACCGGTTTGCGGGCGAAGAACTGCAGCGCCTTCAGCGGCGCCAGGATGGAGCCGTTGTCTTGATGCGCAATGGGCGCCGAGTTTTGAGTTTTGAGTTTTGAGTTTTGAGTTGGGTCGCTCATATCAGGGTTCTCTGCGCCTTATCTACCTGGGTGCAAAATAGATGTCTTTCGAATTTAACAGGTTGTTCATGCTGTGTTTGCCATTGCTGTGGTTTTGACGATGGATGTCAACAGAGACACCAACTCTACACAGTCCTGAATCAATGAATCAGCGATGCGTTGTTCAAGATAATCTGTCTCTTTCAATAATCTGAGCCAATACAAAGTTTCACGCGCTTCTTTGGAAACAACTGACATCTTTGATTTGAAGTCCTTTCTTGATTCGCCCGCACGTGCCTCTTCAATATTAGCGCCAATGCTGGTGCCTGAACGCAGCACCTGCTTAGAAAGCACAAACTCCTTCTTTTCCCTTTGCAAGTGTCTGGCCAAATTCACCACTCTTACCGCAAATTCGAAACTCTTTTTCTTCGAAATATGCTTGATCTCATTCATCAAGCCACCTCCTTGTGACCCTTCTTTAACTCAAAACTAAAAACTCACAACTCAAAACTCTTTAGCTACCGGTCTACTTCCGGTGGACAAGCATCAAGGGAGAACATGGTCTGCGCAATATCCTCGATACGCGAACCCACCGATAGCTTTTCCAAAACCTGTACCGCATGCATCGACGAGGGTCCCCTGACGTGCACCCGGTAGGGTTTTGGGCCGCCATCCGAGACCACGTAGTAGCAGAGTTCCCCCTTGGAAGACTCGACCCGGGTGTAGGTCTCTCCCGCCGGAACATTCCAGGCCAGGGGATTGGGTATGGGCGCACGGATCGCTCCATGGATATCCGGCAGGATCTCGATCACCTGGCGCAGGATGCGAATGCTCTCCATCAGTTCATGCCGCCGTACCAGGGTGCGGGCCCAGGCGTCGCCGCTCTCTTCGGTGGGGATATCGAAATCCAGTTGATCGTAGACCAAATAGGGATCGTCCCTACGGACATCGAATTCGAGACCCGTGGCGCGCAGGTTGGGTCCCGTAACCCCCCAGGCGAGGGCCTGCTCCTGGCTCAATACGCCGACGCCCTTGGCGCGCTTGACGAAGACCTGGTTCTTGAAAAAGAGGTCGTCGTAGTCAGGGAGACGGGACTCGATGTAATCGAGGGTTTCCCTTACCCTTTGCAGGAATCCGGGGGGAAGTTCCCGCCGCACTCCGCCGGGGATATTGTAGATACTGTAGACCCGCCCCCCGGTGAACTCCTCGAACAGATCCAGAACCAGATCGCGGTCCGCAACACCCCAATACATGGTGCTGTACATGCCTGTCGTAGCGGCATGTCCGCCGAAGGTGAAGAGATGGGCGGCGATGCGGGACAGTTCCAACTGCATGACCCGGATCCAGTTTGCCCGTTGCGGCACTTGCAGGCCGCAGAGCTGTTCCACCGCCATGGAGTAACAGAGCTCCATGGGGGATGGGTCGGGTACGCAGATACGCGGTACCAGGGCGATGTTCTGTATCCAGAGCCGCTGCTCCATCAGCTTTTCAAAACCCCGATGCAGGTAACCGCCATCGGCCTTGGCCTCCAGCACCACATCCCCATGCAGCTTCACCTTCAAGGCATAGTTACCCTCGATACCGGGATGGTTGGGGCCGAAGTTGAGCTCGAATTCGTTGCTCGGCGGCTGGCGTTGGGCTTCGTAGTTCTCAGGTCTCATACTCGCTGTGCTCGTAAGTTTTGAGTTTTTAGTTATCAGTTTTGAGTTAATGAGCGCGCTTCGCGCATACCGATTCAGAAAAGCGTGAGCGAAGCGAACACTTTCAACTAAAAACTAAAAACTCATAACTAAATATCCTATTTTTTCTTCTGGCTGAACCGTTGTTCCTCCGGCGGAATAATCACCCCCCCTCCCTCGGCGACAAGCTCCTGCAGCCATTCCGGGTTGTACTCCTGCCAGCTCAGGTGTTCGTTTATGTAGGCCTCGCTGTCGAACTCCTTGCGCATCGGCGGCGGTCCGTCCCACTCAGTGAGGATGAACTTCTCCATATTCGGGCTGCCTTCAAAGTGGATGCCGTACATCTCGTGGATATCCCGTTCGAAAAAGGCGGCGGGCTGGTAGAGGTCGTAGACCGAAAGATAGACCCCCGGCTCCCGGGCGATGCGGATATGGGCGGAGACCAGGGAGTGGCTCTCATAGGACCAGACGTGATAGACCAGCTCAAACTCATCGTCATCGATCCAGTCCACGCAACTGATGGCGGAGAGGTGAATGTATCCGGCACGCCCCTGGAGCAGCTCCAGCAGGGCGGGCAGGGCATCGGCGGGGACATCCACGCGGACACGGCGGCTGCTCTTGCGGCGTACCACTATGCCTTCGATCTCCTCCAGCAGATCATCCAGCCAGTGGGCGATTTCCTTACTCATTTGAGAGGCTCCTTCAGGTCATGACCCAGGCGCATGTCCAGTGCCTCCAATGGCTTTTGGTGCTGTTCCAGCAGACGGGTGTGTTCACCCAGGGTGCCTTCACTCAGCAGGTCGTAGTGTTTCGCTTCGGTGATGATATCGGTGGGCGTCTGCCAGTCATCGCCAAACAGCTTCTGCTGGTTGCCGAGATAGTAGTCGTAGTTGCGGAAGTAGTCCTCCCAGCTGTTCGCCTCACCGGTGTGGATACGATCCATCAATTGCTGCAGGCCGGTGATGACCGCTTCGGGCCTCGGCATGCAGCCGGCGATATAGAGATCCACCGGCATGTATTCATCGAGTTTCTTGGCGGTGGCGTAGCTTTGCCAATACATGCCGCCGTTGACGGTGCAGGAACAGATGCCGATGACATACTTGGGGGAGCCCATCTGTTCGTAGGTCAGGATCACCCGCTTTAGGGTCTTGATGGAGACATAGCCGGTGATCAACAGGATATCGGCCTGACGGGGGGAGACCATGGGTTGGATCCCCAGCCGCTCCATGTCGAAACGGGATGTCATCGCCGGTGGCAGCTCGATGGCGCCGCAACCGGTGCAGTAGTGCAGGATGAAGAGGGAGCGGGAACGGCAGAAGCGCACGAGATCATCGAAAACCCGCGCTAGGGGGTTTCCTTTCTTCGCTTCGATTACCGGGATCTTGTTGATTGATGTCATCGCATATACCCAAAAGCGGCGGGTGTGAGTTTTGAGTTTTTAGTTTTTAGTTTTGAGTTGTCGGTGTTCGCTCCACTCACGCCTTTAAAAATATACGTGCGCGAAGCGTACTCATTAACTAAAAACTCAAAACTCATGACTTAAAACTCCTTGTAAATGTTCACATGATGAAAGCAATGCCAACCAGCCCCAACATCACCGGCCATTTCCACATCAATCGCAGCAGATCCTCGGTGCGATAGCGGGGGAACAGATAGGCGATGCTGACCGGGATCGCCAACACCAGGAAACTCTTCAATAGGAAATCGAACCAGGTGGTACCGCCACCCAGGAACAGGCTGACATAGAGCACAGAGGTGGTGTAGAGCTGAAAACACTGCATCACGAACAGGCCGCCGAGATACTTGCCGCCCATTTCCACCATCGGTCCGGTGGCGATCTCTGCCGGTGCGATGTAGATCTCAAAGGGCTGCTTGCCCAGGGAGGCGTGCATGGCAATCAGACCGGCAATGGCCAGCAGGGGCATCTGTACCGCACCCCAGGTTTCGAAGCCGCCGGCCTGTTGGGCTGCGATGATATCGATGAGATTTGTCGTGCCCGCGGCGTAGGCCACACCAAAGATGACGATCACCAGGGGGATGTCGTAGGCCAGCATCGCGGTCAGGGCGCGGGCGATACCGATGGAGCCGTTGGGATTGGCACATTGACCCACCCCCAGGGCCAGTCCCAGGGAGGGGATCATCATCAGGTAGAGGAGGGTGATGATGCCCCCCTTTTCAGCGATGCCGTTCATACCCGGTACCGGAAGCAGGGTCTCGGCAGCGATATAGCCCCCCATCGCCATGACAATGCCGATGTCATGGATCAGGCCATGGGAGACCTGAGTCTGTTTGCTGTGCAGTTTGACGATGTCATACAGGGGCTGGAAGAAGGGAGGGCCGATGCGTCGCTGCAGCTTGGCGGCGATGCGCCGCATCATCAGCACCATCATCATGCCGACGATGAAGGCGACCAGGGGCATCAGGGTCAGTTCGATAAGCAGTTCCATGGGAGACATCAGACCACCACCCAGGCGATGAGGAAGAGCGCCGTACTCAGAAGATAGAACTCAGCATTGGCCCGTCGGTAGAGACCTTGCATGCCCAGGGAGAGAAATTCAATCATTGAGGTTATGCCCCGTTCCAACCAGAGAAAACTGCCCCGGTACCAGCCGCCGATGAGATGCATCAGGCCGGCATAGAAGTTATCGCTGTACTGATAACGCACATCGGCGGAGAGAAAGTGGCCGCCGGCATAGTTGTCCAACTGGTGCACCCGTTTGCTGCGCCCGGCGGAGTAGAAGATGAGGGCGCCGATGCCGAATCCGGCGAACAGCACCCCGATTACCCAGATCATGTCCAGTGAGCCGCTGTTCGACTCCACGCCGCCCAGGGTGTAGTCCGGCACAGGCAGGCCGACCGTCTGCAACACAGTTGCAATCCATTCAAGGGGTATGCCCGGCAGCAGACCGGTGATGAAAATGATGGCACTGAGAATCAGCATCGGGATCATCATGCTCCATGGGGCCTCGGTGACATTTTCGTGTTCCATCCTCAGCTGGCCCAGGAAGATATTGTGAATCAGCTTATACACGGAGAGGATGGTGCCCAAGGTGCCGATCACCGCCGCCAGGAAGAGCAGTGGCATGCCCTGGTTCAGCAGGGAACGGTAGACCAGCCATTTGGAGACGAAACCGTTCATTGGCGGCAGTCCCGCCAGACCGATGATGCCGATCAGCAGGACCATGAACGAGAGCGGCATGCGCACCACCAGACCGCCAAGCTTGTTCAGGTCCGAGGTGCCGGTCCGATAGATCACCGCGGTAACCGCCATGAACAGGGCTGCCTGATAGGTGGCGTGGTTGAAGACATGCAGCAGACCGCCGGCGCCACCCATGGCATCCGCCACCACGATACCCAGTAACATGTAGCCCCCCTGCCCGATGCCGTGCCAGGCCAACAGGTGGCGGGCATCGTTCTGTTTCATGGCGGTAAAAGTGGGAAGAATAATGGTCAGCACCGCAAGCCATGCCAGCAGGTCGCGGGCATCGATCAGGGTAAAGGGTACTTTAAGGTTATCGATGTTGACGATGCCAAACAGTTTTACCAGCACCAGAAGAATGGCGAACAGACCCATGCGGGACGAGATCGCACCGAGGAAGGCACTGCCGGGTCCAGGTGTTTCGGCGTAGGCAGGCGCCTGCCATAGGTGAAAGGGCATGAGTCCCATCTTGATACCGAAACCGCCGCCAAACAGGATTACCAATAACCAGAGCTTGGTGGTGCTGATCTGTCCGACGGCGGCGATGATGGCTTCCAGCTGCAGCGAACCGGATGCACTGTAGACCAGGGCGATGCCGCCGAAGATCGCCATGCCGCCGGCCATGGCGTAGGTGATATAACGCATCGCTGCCTTGGTGGCGACACCGCCGGCCAGGGCCATCAGCAGGAAACCGGCCCAGCTTACCAACTCCCAACCGATAAACAGGGAGAGCAGGTCGCCACTGGCGAGCAGGATCAGCATGGTGAAGACATTCAACGCCATCGCGGTATGGAAGAGCCAGATGTTACCGCCCTGTTTGATATAGTCGCGCTCCCAGGCGCCACAGGAGAACCAACTGCTGAGCAGGGCGGAACCGATGGTAATCAGGGCGAAGAACCAGCTCAATGAATCGAAACGCCAGCTCAGGGTCTGCCCCATGACCTGGAAGGAGAGGGAAGAGGCTATGGCGCCACCTTCATAGCCAAGTGCGGCCATCTTCAACAGTGCCAGCAATTGACCGGCGTAGAGGATGGTGACCATCCAACCGGCTGCCAGGCCGCGGCCGATGAACAGGGCCACCAACAGGGTGGCGCCGGAGAAGAGCAGCAGTTCATCCAACAGGGTCAGGATCATTGGCCGCCTCCGGGGCTAACGGTGCTGATGTACAGATCCACATCCTGCAGCTCTGCGGCGATCGCGGTCAGGCCGTCGCCAACGGGTGCGATCAGAATTGCGACAGCGATCAATCCCACGCCGAACAGCGTGGCGGTCACCAGTGAGAGACCCTGGCTCTTGGGTATCTCCTCCTCGAGGGTTTCAGGGGGAGCGGTCTGATAGAGTATGGCTGCAACCCGAAACAGATAGCTGGCCTCTATCACAGTGGCCAAAAGGAAAACCGCCAGCCCGATCAGATAGAGTGGTTCGGTCTGGCCGGCCAGTTCGGTGATCAACGTGAACTTTGCCCAAAATCCGGGCAGTGGCGGCATGCCGATCAATGATAGGGAGAAGAGCACGAACAGGGCAGCCCCAAGGGGTGCCCGTTTCGCACTGCCGCGTAATCGTTCCAGTGCGCCTCCCCAATCCTCGGCCAGCATGAAGAATCCCGATTTAATGATCAGGTGGTGAATCGCAAGGGCCAGGACAGCCAGTATCCCCTTGCCGTCCGGCAGGGCCATGGCGATGAACATCACACCCAGCTGGCCGATGGAGGAGAAGGCCAGCATGCGGCGCATCTCCTTGGCGCGCCAGGCCGCCAATTCACCGCTGATCGCGCCCAGAATGCCAAGAATCAATATCACCTGGGTCGCTTCGGGCTGATGGAAGATCAACAACAGCAGACGCAGGATGATCAGCAGCGCCAACTTGGATAACAGACCGGCAAGAAATGCCGAAAGCCGTGTCGAGGCGGTGGCGTAGATCTCGGGCACCCAGGTATTGACCGGGAAGAGTTCGGCCTTGACGCCGACTCCGATCAATATGCTCAGAAAGGCTGTGAGGCCCAATTTATCGTTCAGCTGCTCCGGTGCGAGTTGAGCCAGATGGGCCAGGTTGAGGGT
>JBEVVS010000240.1:20538-39239 GCA_040507005.1 Candidatus Thiodiazotropha sp. | reverse complement strand
TGCCCAGTTCCAGCGCCTCCTGCAGGCACTCTCCGCAGGTGTGCATCAGGTCGTTGTCGGATTTTATCTGCACACCGCTGGCTTCCAGCTCGACCAGCTGGTTGAAGATATCCGCTGCGCGGTTGAACAACGCACCCGCCAGCATTGCGCCCCTGATGCGCTTTCTGCCGGGATCGGTTTCAGCCAGGTAATCCGCCCTGACCTTGTCCAACAGGCGACCGGGGATATTGATGCCATGCTCCATGTGATTGAACAGGCGGCGGGTGAGGGACTGGATCAGCAGTTTTTTATCCGTCAGGCTGTCCACCGGCGCATGGTAGCGCTTGATCCAATAGCCGTCGTAGTAGATGCGCTCCACACCGTCGATAACACTCAGGCTGCCGTTTTGCGGAATCTCGTCATTCATACTGATTGCAACAAAAAGGGGGCAGAGAACAATTTTTCCATTATTCGAGTCTATCGCTCTCTGACACGATTATTCTGTCTCAATTATTTAGTCTATACTCCTTTTCGCAATTCAACAAAATAACAGCAACATGGAGCCTTAGACATACCCTCCCCTATTCCCGCTGATTACTGCTCATCCATGCAATCCTGGCAATCATCTCAACCCCCTTCGTCGCCGATTATCCGCCCAAACAGCACAGCATAGGCGGTGATTGCAACGACTATCCCGGTCTGCAGCTTGATGTGAATTATCATAAAGAAAAAAGGCACAAGTTCAGGTCCTTTTCGGGTAAAGATGAGGAGATGCACGTGATCATTGATCAGCTACTGGATTTGGAATCCGAGTAGTTGCAGCCGATGGAGGCGGATGACGCTGCTTTGGACAAATTAAGGAGTAGCGGGGGAACACCCAAACAATATTTAACGTATTTGTTTTTGAGATTCGGTTATATTAACGCCGAAGCTGTCTGATGTACTTCCCCTGGAGCAATCATGAAAAGAACACTCCTTCTCCTGCTGCTGCTGTTCAGCGCAAACCTCCACGCCACCAACGGTTACTTTTCTCACGGCATCGGCACCAAAAGCAAAGGCATGGCGGGCGCCGGGATATCACTCGCGGAGGATGCCGCGAGCGGGGCATTGAATCCCGCCAATCTGGTAATGGTGGGCGGGCGCTTGGAATTGGGGGCTTCCCTGTTTCTGCCTGAGCGGGGCTTTCGCGCCAATGACGATGCGACGGGGCCGGTACAGATCCCCCCCATGACCTACGACAGCGAAAACAGTCTCTTTCTCATTCCCCAGTTCGCCTACAGCCGCCGGTTGGATGAATCCAGGGCGATCGGCGTCGCGCTTGTGATGAACGGACTCAATACGGAGTACGATGCGCAGGTATTCAGATATTTCCAACGTCCGGGCTGGGAGGCGACAGCGCCCACCGGGGTCGATCTCTATCAAATGGCGCTGCACCTGCCCTATTCCCACCGGGTCTCCGACAAACTGGCCCTGGGTGTCGCTCCGATCGTTGCGTTGCAGGCCTTCAGGGCGAAGGGTTTGAATCCCTTTGGCCCGGTCTCCCTCTATCCCGAGGAGGTGACCAACAACGGTTTTGACTACGCTCACGGATTCGGCATCAATCTCGGCGTCAACTACCGGCCCGTGGATAGACTCGCCTTGGCTCTGAGCGTCCAGTCCCGATTGCGCATGACCGAGTTCGACGACTACCGCGGGCTGTTCGCGGAGCAGGGGGATTTCGATATCCCCGCCAGTTTCCAGGCGGGCGCATCGTTTCAGCTCAGTGACGAGCTGCAACTGGCGCTCGATTATCAACGCATCTACTACAGCAACGTCGCCTCGGTGGGCAATCCCAACGATATCCCGCTGATGGCCCCGATCCTGGGGGCCGATGAGGGTATCGGCGGTGGTTGGCGGGATGCGAAGGTGTTCAAGGCCGGGATCCGCTGGCAGTACGACCCCCAAACCGTGCTGCGGGCAGGCTATAGCCACGGCAACCAGATCATCCCCCCGAACCAGGCGCTGCTGAATATCCTGGCGCCGGCGGTGGGGCGGGATCACTACAGCGTCGGCTTCACGCGTCTGCTTTCCAAGCAGCATGAGATCAGTCTGTCACTCATGTATTCACCCAGGGAAGAGGTCAAGGGCACCAATCCGAATACCAGTGGACAGACAGGCACGCTCTATATGGAACAGACAGAGCTTGAGATAAACTATGCTTACTTGTTCTGAAATGATACTAAAAGATAAGGGATAGTTAGATGTCTAGCATCAAGTCATTAAGGATGTTTTATTCCTATCTACTCGCTTTTGGGTTAGTAAACTTAATCAGCTCAGTCCTACTCCTTTTTGGCTATACCGTTTTGAGTGGAATACTCATCGCCCTCTCACTAATCTTCATTGTAATCGCCATCGCAAAATACCTCACTCTGCAATCACAGAAGTCGCGGGAGTAATTCAGGCTTCTCTACAGTCAATCACCATTGACCGACGAACAATTGATTTTTGAAGGACCATGAATCATGAAAATTGCACTTAGTTGGATTCTTTTATCGGCCCTATTATCTATCGCGATTCTCTTCTTAGCACCTAGAGCACTCCCTGTTGGCGACAGGATGGCCGAGGGAATACGATTGAATGGTGAACTTCAGCTGCTTGAAGACCTGATGCAAGCGGAAACCGTCAATCGAACGCTAGTGCAAAACAAGTATCAGGAGCTAAAGAGGGATATCAAACCATCTGTCGTTAGAGCACAGATCGAAGGCATCCCCAAAGTCATCATCTTTTTCTCCCTGTTGGGATTAAACACCATAAACATACTGGTGGCGGTCGGCTTGTTGATTGTAAAATCAAACAGGATGACTGCGGGCGGCACCCCCTCAGCAACCGCTGCAACATGCTTTTATTACTTCTATCTGGCACTCTCGTTGACCCTCTTGACCAGCCTTTTGCTACTGATCTTGGGGTATGGTGTTTTTAGCGGGATTCTGATCCTATGTTCACTGGTGCTACTCGCAATGGCCATCGTAAAAAAGCGTGACTGAGATTAAATCTCACCAAATATCCCCGCTAAAGTCGGGATTGGGCATTAGCCTAGCACTGATGATTGGCTCGCTTGAATACCTATAAACATAAATTCTTACTTGGGCGCCATGCAGTCACAGCTTTAAACTCCAGGTCACCGAGACGTCGCTTATTCATGCCGTTGGCGTCCATTTGAAACAACATGCCTTGCACAGAATACCCTATGCCATCATCCAGGGTGAACCTGGCGGAACGGGTGAACGCAATTTTGCTGCCATTCGGCGACCAGCTTGGAAACATGTCATCAACCTCCCGATAAATGCCGTTGCTGATGTTGGAAATTTGAGTGAGATTGCTGGCATCGGAATTGACCGTATAGATAGCACTTCGGTCCCTACCGACCTCCCGCCCATGGAACAACAGTTTCGAACCATCCGGTGACCAGCTCAGGCTGCCAATATCCTGGAGCCCTGTCACCAGCATCATCACAGCACCACCCGTTTCATCGCGGGCAACGGTGGCGATGCTGGCTCGCCATGGCGAAGCGGTCTGCCTGCGTATGAACGCGATACGGGTAGAATCCGGAGACCACACCGGGTAGCTGTCATTCTCCTCGCTATTGGTCAGCCTCGTACGTGAAGTACCGTCGCTGTTCATCCAGAAGATATCCAGTCCGGTAGCGCTCCTTTCACTGACAAAGGCGATTCTATCCCCCCCCGGCGCCCATGCAGGTTGACTGTCGTTGCTCGTCAATGGGGTCAGCAAACTGATGACCCCGTTATCCATCTCGACCCTGGAGATATTGCCATTACACCCCGGACAGTTATTGTGTTCAAACACGATCGCATCCCCATCCGGTGACCAATCAAAGGTAAAATTTACGTCTGTAACTGTGTGCGACACCATCTGCCGATCCACACGGTTCCGCATAATACGCACAAACAGGCCATTACGACCTGTCCTCGCATTGCGTTTAGTATGTGCTAAATATCTGCCATCCGGAGACCAGTCATAGGCGTCGCTATTATTTTCTGAGATGATGGGACGATTGCTATCACAGACAAAGTAGCCGATATCGTGACCTCGTATATAGCTGATGCCGTTAGTACAACCAGTGATACCAAGGACCAGCAAGACAACTAAAACTGTTAAAGATTTACGCATAACAGCCTCCATGTTCTATTCTCCAGCTTTCACTTTCCAATACCAGCTGACACCAAACACCTTTCGAACACGCTGTTGATCCCCAACTTATCAGAGCATCCTAAACCTGGCTCATCTATCCGTACTAAACAACAATCGGAAAAAGAGAGATGATGTCGATTTAGTCGCATGACATGCTGTCAGCTATAATTGGCAACAAAGATCATCAATGGAATAGTGCTATTCAAAACATAGAACCATATCAGGTAAAAATAAACTCCATCACTGCATATGGTCACTCATGGTGTTTTCATGTAGATGAGCCGCTCAACCAACCTAATGGAAAAGAGTTACATAGGGGAGTAAATAATTCACTGAATATGTGTAAATAATTACCTAATACTGCTTTTAAATGAATTTATTAGAATATAATCAAAGCAAGAAATATAAGATGATAGTTTACAGCAGCCAAATAGCGGTTCCCACAAGCCACTCATTCGAGGTGATAGATATCACCGAGCAAATAGATGACCTAGTCAGTCAATCAGGGGTTTTACAGGGAATGGTTTCAATCTCCTCAATGCATACAACCTGCGCGGTCGCAGTCAATGAAAACGAAATACGCCTTTTTGATGACATCCAAAAATTCTTCCTATCCATTGCCCCACCTGATGAGCCCTATAAGCATAACGACTTACACCTTAGAGAAGACATACCACCTGACGAACCTGAAAATGCACATTCACATCTAATTGCAATGATGCTCGGCAATAGCGAAGTGGTGACAGTGACTGACGGAGCATTGCTTCTCGGGCGCTACCAGTCAATTCTGGTACTGGAAATGGATGGCCCGCGTCAGCGCAACCTGGCCATACAGGTGATGGGTTCAAGATAGATCCGTGCTTTGACTATCTTCTGTGTATAACGCACCCTCCTCGATTGGTGTGTATATGCAGACCCGATTGCGTCCCTGCTCCTTGGCATCATACAAGGCACTGTCCGCAGCAGCGATGAGGAATGTTTCTGTATCGCCGTGCAAGGGATAGGTTGCCACACCGATACTGATCGTAATCGACACTGAGTCCGCATCACCCAGGTCGAATGGCAATGTAGATATGGTTCGTTTCATGCGCTCTGCCATTTTATGCGCATTCTTAATGCCGGTTTCCGGCAAGATAATCGCAAGCTCTTCACCACCATATCTGCACACATAGTCGATGCCACGAGACTCCTTGCTCAACCGGGCACTGATTGTCTGAAGGACCCTGTCGCCGGCAAGATGCCCATATTGGTCGTTAATCTGCTTGAAATGATCAATATCCAATAACAGCAACGACATGGAGTGATTAAAACGCTTCGAGCGGGCAAGTTCAGAGTCGAGTTGCTCATGAAACATCCGCCTCGTGTAAAGACCGGTCAGGCTGTCCTGCGTCGCAAGCTGTTCGAGTATTTTTTCATCCTCCTCGATGCGCCGGCTGACCCGACTTGCCTGCATGGAAAAAAAGACAATCAGCGCCGCACCCAGCACAAACACAGTGATACCCACCGCCAATGCCGTGCGCTCCGCCACATCCATCTCAAAAGAGACATCAGCAAGCAGGCTCATCTCAGCCACATCACGCCCCCGTACATCCTTGATCGGCATTGTGAGTAACCAATATGACCGGTCTTTGTTTTCTATTTCTATAACTTTATTCCAAGGACCATGCATTCCCTTTCTGAATCGTTCATTCAATATACCGGGTATTTCCCTTGGATTGTCCACGCTGGTGACAACCTTTGGATATTGATCCCAATCCATGGTTTTTCTCAGTACCTTCATACCCTCTTGCCATTTCGCACGGTCCAGAAAATCTTTATTGATCATCACCACAACATCGTAGCCGAAAGTATTTCTCAGCCGTTCTATTACATGATTGATCTCCATGCCAAGCTCGATGTAACCGATGAACTGTCCGTTTTGCTTGCTGTACCAGGGTGAAACCACGCGCAGTGTAAATGTTCCAAGGGGGCCGAGCTCCACCCCGTAAGAGAGTGTATTGCTCTGTTCTGCGCGCAAGGTAGTGACACGGTCAATCACATCACCAAAGCGCCCAGGTGCATGGACTCGCAGCAGGTTTACTCTGTCTGCCCCGGTAAAATAGAAATGGGTGACGTTATAGTCTCGCTTCAACACCTTGAAGATTGGACTTGCATAGGTAAACAACGCTTCTCTGTCACCGCGACTGAACAACTCGGCCAACTCTTGATTACGCAACAAAAGGTCAATCATGGCGCGCAGGGCGTTAGCGTCATTGATGACGCTTTTCTCATAAATCTCCTTCGCCACTGTTTGGGTGCGCGTCAGGCGCTGGTGAATCAGGCCATGGTTACGGCTCTCGGATTCGAAGTAGAAGAGACTGACCGCTATGACCATGACCAACAGAACGATTGCCGCCACTAGGGGCGTCAGAAATCTCAATCGCAGGGCCGCAGCCTCATGCTTGTAGAGGGGGCTGCGGGCAAACGTCTGTTTGTCGGTAGTGAATTCCATCTCAACAACTCGCGTGGACAATCTAGCGTCTGTTTGTTCCTGTGACCGCCATCCGCCTGGCAGTCTCCTTACTAACTACAGTGTAGTATATCGGACCCTCTATGCACTCATTGATTGCTTGAATTATTCACTGATCACGATATCTGTGGCGAGTGTTATCGATGGATCTCATATTTGCATATCGGAAGCTGGCCGGCCTTGCGGATCAGGAATTTAAGGGTAGGAGAATAAATCAGCCAATTATGTGAATTCCGGCAAATATTCAAATGATTGATTTCAAGAGCAGGGTTCATTCAATCTATACTCGGGTTGCGCTAATAGGCTCTAGCTGTCGACGAGCATGCGTGCGCAAGGACCAGGATCATGACCAAGCTGCAAACCCGCCGCCAATTCATTCGCACCACCGGCTATATCGCCATGGGCATTACCTTCATGGGCTGCGGTTCCGAGGATACCGACCCACCGGCCGATGACGGAACGCCTGATGAGGGAACGTCTGATGAAGGAACGCCTGATAACGGAACAGGCGATGGCCCAACCTCCGATAACCAGGCGCCCGTGTGGAGCGCGATTCCGGCCCAGACCTGGACCGTGGGCGTTGCCGTCTATATCGATCTCAATGACTATGTCACCGATGCGGACGGGGACGCGTTGACGTTTTCACTCGACCGGGCACTCCCTGACGGTGTCACCCTCAACGGTAGCATAATCAGCGGAACCCCCACCGCAGAGACCGCATCGGCCGACTATACGGCCACTGCCGATGACGGCAATGGTTAGGGACGCCCGATAGAAGATACAGGAGTCACCCCATGGCAAGTTCATTACAGGGCTTCACGATCCGCGTCTTGCCCGCCCTCGGCGAGCAGCTGGACCTGCCCCTCTACGACACCTCGAAGATAGAATACCTGGGGGGCTTCGCACTCCCCAGCGGTGGCGGATCCATCGGCGGGCAGGCCCACGAGGGCTTCCAAGGCTCACCGGACCAGGGTGGCGGCGGCATCGCCTACAACCCGGCGAACAACTCCCTGTTCCTCACCGGATCGACCACCAACAATGATCGTGTGAACACGGTGCTTGCGGAGATATCCATCCCGGCCCCCAGCCTCTCGGCACCATACAATACGGCCAGCCTGCTGCAGAGCTTTACCTTAGCCTGCGGATTGAACCGTCAGGCCGAAGTCAATGACGGGCAGTTCGGCAACGGCGCCCCTGTCACGGGTATGTTGGTCAGCAACGGCCGGCTGATTATCACCGTGGGCGGCCTCTACATCAACGATCCCACATCCTCCTGCATGTTCGTACGGCCAAGCCTCGACCTTTCAGACGACACCGTATGGGGACCCTACCGGGTCACAGAGGTGAACCAGCGCATCGTCGGCAACGGCATGGGTTGTGAACTTCCACCGGCATGGCAGAGCGTATTCGGCGGCTACCAGGCCATTGTCGGTGGCGGTGGCAATATGTCCCTGATGAACAACGCCTGCTACGGCCCCGGCTTTCACTTTTTCAACCCCGACGCTGTGCAGGGCAGCACCAGCCAGACGGTTCCCGGGGTGAATGCCTGCTACTATACGGACATCGCCGGTAGCGGCTAC
This sequence comes from Candidatus Thiodiazotropha sp., assembly GCA_040507005.1. Taxonomy (GTDB): domain Bacteria; phylum Pseudomonadota; class Gammaproteobacteria; order Chromatiales; family Chromatiaceae; genus Thiodiazotropha. Next base: position 30,983 of record JBEVVS010000240.1, on the reverse strand, counting down.
CCCTTCACCCCCGGCTACGAGAGCGACGTGTGGAACGGCATGAGCACCCATCGCGGCACCATCGTGCTGCCCGAGACACGCACCTTCATGGCCTACGGTTGCGGCGGCAGTGACGCCTTCTATGACACAGGCGGGGCGATTACCGGCGGCTGGCAGGGCACCTACGCGACAGGCGGCACCATGAATGACAGGTTCTACCTCTACGATGCCCGCGACCTCAAGCAGGCCTTCGACGGCAATCAGAGCCCACTCAACAACATCCGCCCCTATGCCACCTTCGACATGGACTTCTGCCTGCGCAACACAGACGTTACCTGGATAGACGAACTGGCCCAGGTGCGGACCCTCGGCTTCGATCCCGTCAACCGTATGGCCTACGTCCACGAGCGTGGCGAAGGGATTCATGTGCTGCGATTCAACACCTGATCAGCACTGCATCATAACTCAACGAAAATAGAGAGGCGTGACACCATTGGGACCAGGATTGTTTTTTACCGGTGCTTGGTCATTGATCCTCTTCGCTGCGAGTCTATTGATTGCTTCAACTGCAAATCAATTCTATGTTTCTACCCTGCCGTTCATCGTCACTTCGGGACTGATTGTGATACTGGCATTCATAGCCGCCCAATCCGATCGATTAAGGAGGGGCCTTTACTGGGCTGTCGTCTCAATGCATTGGCTGCTGTTCGTTCCCTTCTTTTTCGCCCTCAACCGTTGGCCTGGCGGCGATGACGGACCTGGACTTGCCTGGCTTCTATTTATCGGCAGCGGATCATTTATTGCATTCATTCTAGCCATTGTGTTTGCCATAAAAGGCGCGAATATCGATGCAATACCTGACACTGAGAAGAGTGAACTCTAATCTTAAGTCAAGGCGTATCCGACACTTCCTAGTTTGCATAAAAAAGCCCTCCGCAGGGCGCGGAGGGCAAGGTGGAGGACAACTTTGTCCCCAGGTCTACTTCACGACCTGGACCTTTTCGAACACCGCGTTACCTGCCCCATCCTCTACCGAGTAGTAGAGTTCTCCCTCGCTGAGGGCGGTATATGGCAGTGTGATCGAACCCTTCTCATCGGTATAGCCGTTGATCCAGGTCTCACCCTGCATGTTGGGTAGACTCCGCTCTGCAGGCTTCCATAGTCCAACCAGAGCGTTGGATAGCGGCTTACCATGTTCGTCCATCACCCGGATCGGCAGTTCGCATAACTTGCAGATCTCGATCAACTCCGGAATCTCAATCTTGATGGTGTAAGGATTCTTGGTACGGATCTTCATATCCGGATCACCAAGCAACAGATACATCCAGGCATTTTGCGGATCTTTGAGATCTGCCATTTGCGCCTCTCCCCGTTCAATGGCGTGGGATTGGGTCAGCAACCCCTCGTCATACACCGCGCGGAACATCCACTCGTCCAATGTATGGTTGGGTATGGTGTAGGAGGTGCGGGTGGCACCGTAGTAAGACACAGCCCCGGTGCCGGCCAGTTCCATCCACTGTTCCGCAATAGAGTCATCGACGTCGAGCTTGGAGTTGGTGCAAGCGAAGGACCAGACCACCGGTGAACGTGCCAGGGGGTTCGCCAGGGTCGCGACATCGAGATTGTCGAAATATTCACCGTCCTGATTCCAACTGGTAGCCGTGGCGTCAAAGTCGCCATGCCCCCGGTAGGCCATCAGTCCAACGCCGTTGTTTACCCGGTTCACCACATCGGAATCGGTGACGCCTACTTGAGAACCGTAGAAGGTCTGAAACACCGGTGGGTTCGTATAGGCGAAGGTCCGCACCGTTTCATGGGCACCTTCGTACTTCAGTGGCGCGTTCTCTTCATGGGCCCAAAGCCCTGCCCGGTTGTAACAGCAAAAGGGGCTGGGATGATCTTCATAAGTGAGGATCTTATCCACCTGGTTGGCCAGATCGGTCTCGCTGTCCACTGAGAGCCGTCCGAGATAGATCTCCTCTTCCAGATCGTCACCATCGGTGGAGGCGTAGAGGTCATCGGTCTGATCCCCATCCGGCGAAGTGCAATGGGGAATCACGTCGGTATCCCCAACCAGCAGGGCATAGGCATCGTGGGAGAAGGGAACAGATGCCTCCCAGGCTTGGATGGCGCTACGGATGGCGGTACAGGTGGATGCACCAATATCGTCCGCCACATTCATCTCGGTGACCTTGAAACCACGGGCCTTTTTCTGATCCACCAGGGGTTTGATCTCGTCGGCATAGCTGCTGTCGGGATAGATGAAAAGATAATCGGCGGTGTAGAACTTATAATTTGGGCCAAAGTCCGGTTGTATAATCTCCCAGTTGATGAAAGTCTTCTCGGCCAACTTGCTACGCTCCTGGGTGATGGGATCAAACTCCTCCTCCTCACCGAGGTGCTCCAGGATATAGGTAACTTTACTCGCCACCTGCAACTCACCACTGGCCGGATCCCACTGCACGGGCCAGGCCTCGCCCTGGATGGCGGGGATTCCCCGCAGGGCCTTGCCGATCTCATAGCCCTCGGGTGAGAGCGCACCCGGCCAGCTTCCCTTGCTGGCGTAGGTTTCACGGTCGATGACGAATTGCTCCGGCGTGCCGCTCTCTTTTACCCCATCCAACTCCGGTACCGGCTGGGGCCAGACGAGCACATCTTCAAAGCGCCGCAGCTCCTGTACCTCTGCATGCATGCTCACCTTGCCCTTGCTGAAAGGCAGGGCCAGACGAAACTTGTAACTGGGCAGATCGGGCTTGCCCAACTCATTGTGGCTACCCAGGCCAGGGATCTCGATCTGTTGATAGACGCGACCGTCATCGCCGCGCTTACTGGTCACCCAGAAACCTGGGATTGTGATATCGAATACACTACGCAGCTTGCTGGAGGCCTTGCTGTTGAGCTTTACTTCTGCCTCGCTGCCAGGTTCCTGACCCTGATCCAGGGCAACCCATTTTCGTTCTTCCACTGCGACGCGGGTGTTAGCAACATTGGTCGTGTCGACCTGTGTCAGTGCCACCTCTGATGATAAATCGAGTCGGGCGGCCTGCACCCCCCCTGAAACCAGCACAGAAACACCAAGTCCCAATGCCATACACAAACGCCTTCTAACCATTATTGTCTCCTTACTGAGTAAAACGTTGAGCATCATCGCTCAACACGACTTAGGCTAAGGAGATACAACAGAAGAGTCTGTTAAATATTCACACCCTGAATGTGAACAATAACTGGCACTGTCAATATCATGAAGAGATTATCGATCATCTATGGCTTGTGCGGAGATCATTTCTTGATAATTTGTGACCCTTTACGCTTGTCAGTCTGAATTCAATTTGGCAAATTAATAACAGCTGACTTTTTAAGCCCAAGGGAATAACGAAAATCAACAAGGTGGGATCCAATGACTTTTGTTAGGGACTTTTGTCTGTCACTCATCATCCTCATAACTGTAACAAGCTGCGGATCGTCGAATAACAATCAAGATTCAGATCCCCGACCCGCCTCACAACTTCCACTCCTATCCTCAGGTAAACACCTAGGTATGTACACGAGCTTTAATCCCACTCAGCCGGCTGCAACAGACACTGCCATGCAACAGAAGTGGGACGATGCAATCGATGCCGGCATGCAGGTGGCGCGCATCCAAGTAGACTGGTCTGGTCTGGAACCACTGCCGAGCCAATATGATAGATCTGAATTAGAAGAAAAGCTGATAGAGATGGAGGATAGCGGTCTGCAGCCCTTCGTACTCATCTCAACAATTGACAGCGAAGGCTATACCATTCCGGAAGATCTCACAGACTCCGGTTCTGAAACAGGACTTGTCAATGGCATACATTTCGACGATCCCGTTATCCTAGAACGATTTGAAAATTTGCTCGATTGGGCAGTGCCCCTGATTACAGAACACGGAGGCTGGGCCTTGGCGGTTGGTAACGAACCGGGTAACTACATCATAGACAACCCCTTGGAAGAGGAGCATATCGTCAACTTTCTCGCCCATGCCAGAGCCTATTCGCACGCTATCGATGACCAGCTCGCCATCACAATGACCATCGCCTACTGGAATAGCGAACAAGGCCATGTATTTCATACACCATTGATAGAAAATTCCGATTTCGTATCGATCAACTACTATGCAATCGATACTCAATCCTACTTCGACGACAGCCCAATTTCGATCAATAACGAGATCGATCAGATCATATCCCTTGCAGGAGAGAAATATATTGTGTTTCAGGAACTGGGGGCTTCCGCGGGTTATGACACAACAACTTCGCTGATGAACGCCTCAGAAACAAAGCAAGCCGAGTTCTTTGAAACCTTTTTTACCCGAATGAACAATGAAGGCCTGCTTAAGGCAGCATTTATCTTCCAACTGGTGGACTGGGACCCCGTCCTGGTGGACACCTATTATAATCAACCGCTCACTGCTGCAGGGTTGCCGCAAGATTTTATCCTTCGATTCGTTGAGTCATACGAGACAATGGGTCTGATAAGGTACAGTGACGGCAGCCAAAGAGCTGCCTGGGATAGGGTTTTGGCGGAGATAGCCAGGCTCGCTCAGGATTAGCCCCATAAAACCCGAACAACTCAAGATCAACATGGGGCCTACCACTTCTAAACACGCTTCTTGGTAGCCCCATTAAAGCGGCCAGTCGGCAATTTGAGTCTGATGGTAATTAAACACCCAATCAGTTCATCCATTGATTGCTCGCCGATCAATGGCTATCGTGAAGTGCCCGTCTGAAACAGCGACACGAAGTCGACATATTAATCCGCCATCGCCGGATCGCCTTGGCCTAACAAAAGTGAAAGGACTCACACATGGATATCAAGCCAACACTTGCCCTCACCCTCGTCCCTATCCTGACCATCAGCACTCTAACACTCGCCCACGCGAGAAACTGCATCAAAGGCAAGCCCTGCGGCAAGGGGTGCATCGCCCTCAACAAGACCTGCCGCATCGACCAAAGTCCGAGCAGCAATAGCACTGCCTTGCACTACAGCCACGCCGAACAACCCGGCACCATCATCCATAGAATGACTCACCGTCTGCCCAAGGTGCACAAGATCATAGCCAACACCGTGGCGGCCGCCGAGGCGCCCAATTCCAACAGATACAACCGCCATTACAAGCAGGGGCAGCGGGTATTTGTCTACGAAACCTATGACAACTGGGCGCGAATCAGTAATATGCAACCAGAGGAGTGGCTTGAGCTAAAACACCTTCAACAGGTTGAGGAGTAATCGGTACTGGTGTCTGCCAACAACGAACCACAAGACAGCTTTAAGATTATTGCCGGGGATGAATCTCACTATGAGGGCATAATGGCACTCTTCACATCCCCGGAGGAACTCTACCTCATTTTTCCATCGGGCAGTTGGCCCTTCGACAGGGAGCAGCTGGAAAGACTCAGCAAGCAGCGGAGCGACTTCACCGTTGTACTCGATGACGATCGGGTGATCGGTTTTGCCAATATATACACAAATACCGCCGGCAACAGATATTTTATTGGTAATGTGGTCATATCCAGGGACTACCGGGGCCAGGGCGTCGGCAGACAGCTTGTCGGCCATATGTGCGGCCTGATCTTCGAACATTATGCTTCAACTGCCTATATATCGGTCTTCGCATTCAATACGACTGCACTGCTATTGTATTCATCCCTCGGTTTCAAACCCTATGATATCGAGCAACGCAACATGCCGAATGGTGATCTCGCAGCGCTGGTGCATATGCGCTTGGATTGATGGGTAGATCAGTAGCAAATAGATTATCCGAAAAATAGCATCCCTATCCGGAGACAACGCGGTTCCGTCCAGACTCTTTTGCCTGGTATAACAGTTTGTCCGCTCTTGAAACCAAATCCTTAAAGTACTCCCCTGAGGTACTCAGGGTGACACCGAAACTCGACGTAATAGATACCTGCTTTGTCGTATTATCGAGAATGATCTCATTAGCGATTTCCTTTCGTATTCTTTCAGCCTTTGATGTGGCCTCTTTTAGGGAGCATTTTGGCAGAATAATAATGAACTCTTCACCACCCCAGCGGCACACCAGGTCATCTCTTCTAACATTACTCTGCAGACATCTGGAAAAGGCTTCGAGTACTTTGTCACCACCCTCATGCCCAAATCGATCATTGATGGTTTTGAAATGATCAATGTCGGTGAGTATCAGCGCATACGCCCGCCTCTCCGGGAGATCCTCTTGTTCATATCGATTGATAAATTCAGTCAGGTAATGTCTATTGTACAAACCTGTCAACTCATCCCTGCGCGCCTGTTCCGCCAGTCGCTTTCTGTGCCTGTCGACTAAAACCCGCGCGCTGGCGATACTTACAATAAATCCAATACCCGCTATTGCAGCATTTACCCGCAACATCATATCAAGCGTATCAGGGGATATATCGATATCCGCAGCACGGCTCCAGTAGATACGCCCGATGACCCATAAAATGATACTTGCCGGACCGGCAATGAGTGCAAATCTGCGGATAATGTTGGGGTTATATGCCAACCATGCAGCCAACGGCCATAGGTAAAGATCGAATCCCGAGTCCTGGCCTAATACAGACATGGCAAATACGGCATGCAGCAATACCTCAGTAGAACCGATATAGATCGAGCGATAAGTATAACCGCGCAGAACCTCTACAATCGCCCAGGCCCAAAGCAGGGAGCTGAAAATATTAAAATACGAGAGTAACGGGACGCCCCAGTAGTCAAATAGAAATATGAAGGAAAAGTGTGCAACAAAGCCAAGGAGGCAGATACTCAGACTGACAGGGACAGTATTGTATAGCCCAAACCGAGTCTGCATAGAATGCTTGATTGTTTGCAGATACTTTTGCATCAAACTTACCTCGGCCAGCCTCTACTGAATTATTGATATTGGGTCTCGAAGGCACAAAAAATACAGATTATATATTTCGACGAATTTATTATAGGCTTTTAAATCATAGATTTACCGTAAACTTACTCCCCACCTGTATACCGTGGAACATATGAGCGAGCAGTCCAGCAATACTTCGACAGCCTGATACAACTCGGGAATTCTAAACCGTTACTCTATCTCGTCCAGCTTTCTTCGATTCATAGAGTTTTTTGTCGGCGCGGGTGAGGGTATCGCTGAAGGTCTCGCCCGCATGATCATGGAATGCAATCCCTGCACTGACAGTCACACCGAATTTTCCATGGCCGCCATCAAACAAAAGCGCGGCGCTCTCACTTCTTATTCGCTCGGCGGTCTTTATGGACGACTCTTTATCAGCGTAAAAACCAAGCAGGACAAACTCTTCACCCCCATAACGAATACAATAATCGTCAGGGCGGGTGTTTTTATCCAAAACCCCTGCAACCTGCCTCAGCACCTGATCACCAATGTTGTGACCCCATGTATCGTTCACTTTTTTGAAATGATCGATATCAAAGAATATAACCGTCAATAACTTTTCCTTAAGGCGTTTGCTTTTATCCAATATGCGCGGAAGCATCATAAACAGGAAACGTTTGGTATAAAGATCGGTCAGAGGATCCCGTATAGCAAGATTACCCAGTTGCTTAACATAATGATTGCTGATGAACACAGTGCCAATGATCAGCGCAAGAAAGATAACAAACAAAAGCCCTGCTGCTTGGGCGAAAGTCTTGAATATATTCTCCTCCATATCATCGATATAATCACCGGTGCCAATAATCCAATCCCATGGCTCGAAATAACTGACGTAAGAGATTTTCGGGTACTCTTCAACGGTGTGTGGTTTCGGCCAATAGTAGGTGACCCAACCACCCCCTTTTTTAGAAATTTCGATAAACTGCTTGAAAAAGAGCTTTCCGTGTATATCCTTCATGTCGAGCAGTACTTGTCCCACTATGTCCGCACGGTACGGGTGCATGATCATTTTACCCTTACCGTCGTTGATCCAGAAATAGCCATTCTTACCATAGGTCGATCGCTTCAAGGTATTCATGGCAAGCAGTTGCGCTTGTTTGGTCCCCATCTCTCCTGTGAGTGATAAATCATAGAAATATTGAGCCACCCCCACAGCCGCTGACGAGAGGTTTTTCGTCATGTATTGCCGCTCCCTCTCAAGACCTTGTGAGTAGGAGTTGTAGAAGAAAACCATGAATACAATGATGCCGACAACAATTGCGGACGATGCCAATAGAAGCTTGCTCTCTATCGGCAGACGGGGTGTGATCAAAAAGCCTTGCTCTCGTTCTTTCAAAGCGAAAGCCTCAGTGGAATGGTAAGTATCTTTTCTAGCGCTTCTCCCTAATTGGCTGAATGCAAACCTCTCTCCGAAAGGTAACCGAATCTCGGCTCAGTTCTTACTTTAATTATAGATGATGAAGTGTTTTAGTATTTTGCTGGAAACGGAGTCCAGGATGGGCGAGACCAAGCCGGCCCGCCTGACAAGGCGGGCCGATTAGTATTTTTTAGACACTATTCGCTGGCACGGATAAATTCGATGCGGTTACGCATCGCCGCATAGTAGACCACCGGGATCACCACCAGGGTCAGCACCGTGGAGACGAAAAGACCGAATATCAGCGACACCGCGAGGCCGCTGAAGATCGGGTCATCGAGGATGAAGAATCCCCCCGCCATTGCCGCGATGGCGGTGAGCGCGATGGGCTTGGCCCGCACCGCCGCCGAATTGACCACCGCCTTTTCCAGGGCCATCCCCTCGCGCACCTGCTGATTGACGAAGTCCACCAGCAGAATGGAATTGCGCACGATGATCCCCGCCAGGGCGATCATGCCGATCATGGAGGTGGCGGTGAACTGGGCCCCGAGCAGGGCATGCCCCGGCATGATGCCGATCACGGTCAGGGGGATCGGCGCCATGATCACCAACGGCACCAGGTATGAGCGGAACTGGGCCACCACCAGCAGGTAGATCATCAGCAGCCCCACCGAGTAGGCGATGCCCATGTCGCGGAAGGTCTCGTAGGTGATCTGCCACTCTCCGTCCCACTTCAGGCTGTAGGCGTAGGGATTCTCCGGCTGTTGCAGGAACCACTGCTCGATGTCGCCGTCCCCCAGCTGGCCTGAGATGTCGAACAGGCCATACAGGGGACTGTCGGTCTCACCGGCCATGTCGCCAGTGACGTAGACCACCGGCAGCAGATCCTTGTGGTAGATGGAGTACTCCCGCACCCTTGGGATCACCTGCACGATCTCCGACAGGGGCACCAGCTCACCGTTCATCGAGCGCACCCGCAGGGAGAGCACCTGGTCGAGATCGGCCTTGTCCGCCTCGGCATATTCGATGCGGATCGGCACCGCGTACTTCAGGTTCTCCCCATGCAGATAGCTGGCGTCCTCACCATGCAGCACCGTTGACAGGGCCTCGGCCACCGTGCTCTGGGCAACCCCCAGTCGCGCCGCCTTGGCCCGGTCGACCCGCACCACAAACTTGGCCGAGGGGTACTCCACGCTGTCGTCCACATCGATGATGTCCGGGGTATTCTCGAACACCTTGCGCACCTCCCAGGCGGCCTCGGTCTGGCCCTCGTAGTCGAGACCGTAGATCTCCGCTACCAGGGGTGACATCACCGGGGGTCCCGGCGGCACCTCCACCACCTTCACATTACCCTGGTACTCTCTGGCGATGGCCTGCAGGGGTTCTCGCACCGAGAGGGCGATCTCGTGGCTTTTGCGATCCCTGAACTGTTTGTCCACCAGGTTGACCTGGATATCGCCCAGGTGGGCCCCCTCCCGCAGATAGTACTGGCGCACCAGTCCATTGAAGCCGATGGGAGAGGCGGTTCCCGCATAGACCTGATAATCGGTCACTTCACCGACCTGTCCCAGATGGTCGCCCAGCTCATCCAATACCCGGGTGGTCTGCTCCAGGCTGGTCCCCTCCGGCATGTCGAGCACCACCTGTAACTCCGATTTGTTGTCGAAGGGAAGCATCTTCATCACCACCGACTTGGTCGCCACCAGGGCGAGGGAAGCGGCAATCAACAGCATGATCGAGGCCAACAGCACCCAGCGCATACGATTACCCCGGCTGCCGAGCAGGAAGGGGCTCATCACCCGGCTGAAGAAACGGGTCAGCGCCGTCTCCTGATTCTCGTCATGGGCGTGGCTGGCGATATGTTCCGCCTGACTGGCGAGGATGCGGTTGGTCAGCCAGGGAGTGAAGACGAAGGCCACGATCAGGGAGACCAGCATCCCGGTACTGGCGTTGATCGGGATCGGGCTCATGTAGGGCCCCATCAAGCCGGTGACGAAGGCCATCGGCAGCAGTGCGGCGATGACGGTGAAGGTGGCGAGGATGGTGGGTCCCCCCACCTCGTCCACTGCCTTGGGGATCGCCTCCAGAAGATGCTTGCCCCCCATTTGCAGATGGCGATGGATATTCTCCACCACCACGATGGCGTCATCCACCAGGATGCCGATGGAGAAGATCAGGGCAAACAGGGAGACCCGGTTGAGGGTGAAGCCCCAG
>JBEVVS010000240.1:0-20528 GCA_040507005.1 Candidatus Thiodiazotropha sp. | reverse complement strand
CTCGCGCCAGCCGATGGTCAACAGCACCAGCACCACCACCGAGAGGGTGGCAAAGGCCAGCTTGGTGATCAGCTTGTTGGCCTTGGCCTCGGCTGTCTCCCCATAGTTGCGGGTGATGGTTGCGTTGACACCTTCAGGAATAAACACGCCTTCGAGTTGCTGGAAACGATCGATCACCGCCTTGGAGATATCCACCGCGTTGGTGCCCGCCTTCTTCGCCACTGCGATAGTTACCGCGGGAAACTTGCCCCCCGGGGGCAGATCCTTGGCCCCACCCTTGGGCCCCACCCCCATCCAGACATACTGTTGGGGAATATCGGGCTGGTGTTGCACATTGGCCACGTCGCGCAGATAGACCGCCTTGCCCTCGTGCACACCCACCACCAGGGCCTCTATCTCCTCCGCGGAAGTCAGAAAGGTGCCGGCCTGTACCAGCAGTTCCCGGTTGTCCGCGGTGACGCTGATGTTGTCGCGGATATGGTTGCCCGCCTGCAGGGCGTTGCGCAGATCGCTCAGATCGATGCCGTAACCGGAGAGCGCCTGGGGATCGAGCAGCACATGCACCACCCGGTCCGGGTTGCCGATGGTATAGATGTCACGGGTACCCGGCACCCGCTTCAATTCGGACTCGATGGCATGGGCCACCTGGCCCAGCTCGTAGGCGCCCACTTGCGGGTCTTCCGACCATAGGGTGGCGGTGACGATAGGCACATCGTCGATGCCCTTCGGCTTGATGATCGGCTGCCCCACACCCAGCCCCTGGGGCAGCCAGTCCTGGTTCGCATAGACCTTGCTGAAGAGGCGCACGATGGCGTCCTCACGATCCTCACCCACCAGGAACTGCACCGTCAGCACCGCCATGCCCGGGCGGGAGGTGGAGTAGACATGCTTGATGCCGTCGATCTCCGACAACACCTGTTCTGCCGGGGTGGCCACCAGATTTTCGATCTCGGTGGCGGTGGCGCCGGGAAAGGGGATGAAGACATTGGCGAAGGTGACGTTGATCTGCGGCTCCTCTTCCCGGGGGGTCACCAGCACCGCGAAGACGCCCAGCAGCAGACCCACCAGGGCCAACAGCGGGGTGATTTCAGTGATCAGGAAGCGTTTCGCAACAGCGCCGGAGAGGCCCAACTTATCCATCCTGGCCCTCCGCCAACTGCTGCTTCAACAGCTTGGCAGCGGCCACCGGGTCGGTGGCCACCTGCTCGCCTTCCGAGAGGCCCGCGATCACCGAAAGCATCTCACCCGCCACCGGATGGCCGGCGCGGATATGCCGGAAATGGACCCGGCCCTGCTTGCCCACCACGTAGACCGCGGTCACCTCGGAGCGATAGACCACCGCCCCTGCCGGGACCACCAACTCTTTTTTAACCCCAGTGACAAAGGCGGTCTTCACAAACATCCCCGGGAACAGATCGGCGATGCCCTGGGGTAGATCGACCCGGACCTTGAAGGTATTACTGCTCTGATCCGCAAAGGGAAAGATGGTGAGTCCCTGTCCCTCGATGGCCTCACCGGTGGAGAGCAACACCCGCGCCTTGCCCTGTTTGCGGATCACGGGAATCAGACTCTGGGGCAACTCTACGGTGACCCGCAGCTGATCCAGGGAGATGCCGCTCATCAGCTTCTGGCCCGGCGAGGCGATCTCTCCCACCTCCACGTGGCGATGGGTCACAATACCGCTGTAGGGGGCCTTGATGCGGGTATATTCATACTGCTCTTTGGCCTGGGCCAGGCGGGCATCCGCAGCCTCCCGGCGGGCCTTCGCCGATTTCAGCGCCGCGGTGGCCTTATCCAGTTGCGACTGGGAAGCGAGCTTGCGCCCGAACAGGTCCTTGGTGCGCTTGAAGTTGTCCTGGGACTCCTGCAAACGGGCCACGGCCTCCTTCAGGTCGGCCCGGGCCTGATCCAGTCCGGCCTGCTGCTGGGTGTCTTTCAGCTGCACCACCACCTGGCCCTGCTCCACATAGTCATCCACATCGAACAGGATCGCCTCCACCTGGCCCCGGGTCTGGGCCGAGAGGGTGGTCTGGTTGATCGCCTCGACCACGCCGTCGAGCCAGAACTCCCTAACCGCCTCCCGTTTCGCCACCGTGACACGCTCCAGTTCAGCTGTTTCAGCCACCGATAGTGCGGGCAGCAAGCCAAGGCCGAACATAAGAGAAACCAGTAAAAGTCTCATTATAGGGACTCCGATAAGTATATTAGATTTCTCTTATATTAGTGGCTCAATTTATTTTTTCAACCACATCCCTCAATCCTGCTGAGCGCAGGCCATCCAGCAGAACACTGAGGCTGGGCTCAAAAGCCTGTCATCCAGGTTGAATATGATCTGTCTGAACGCGACTGTTCATGCGCCACAGCCTGCGTTCCGCAGCTTCATTGATGCCAGGCCTGATGGGTAGACGAACCTCAAACAGCGTGCCTTGCTCCGAGCTACTCAATAACTCGATCTTGCCGGCGTGTTTTTTCACCACTGCCAGGTAAGCCACCGTAAGTCCCTGCCCTGTTCCCTGGCCCACATCCCGGGTGGTGAAGAAGGGATCGAAGATCTTAGACTGAATCTCCGGGGGAATACCGCAACCGGTATCGCCAATCTCGATGACCACCCAATCCTGATCCCGGCGGGTCTTCAAGCTGATCTTTCCTTTGCCATGGGAACCCTTGTGTTCCACACAATCCCTTACCGCCACGGCCGCATTGACGATTATGTTCAGCAAGGCTTGATTGATATCATTCGGCACGACCGGTACGGGGGGCAATGCCGAATCGAGATCTGTCTCTATCTCTGCATGATATTTCCATTCACTGGCTGAGACCTCCAGGGTACTCATGACAGCCGCATTGATGTCGGTCTCGACCTTGTCGTTGGTGCCGGGCCGTGCAAACTCCTTCATCGCCGAGACAATGCCGGAGACCTTCTCGACCCCTTCCAGTGATTGCCTTAGGGCCACCGGGAGTTCATCAAAAAGATATTCAAGATCGGCATCCTCCACCTCGCTACGTGCCTGCGCCGCAAGATCCCGGGGGACATTTCCCCCCTCCACGGCGGAGAGCAGATTCAGGTACCCCTTGGCTGTTTCAAGCAGATCCTCAAAGGCATCCCGCATGAATTGCATATTCTCGCCAATGTATTGGATTGGGGTGTTGATCTCATGGGCCACACCCGATGCCAGTTGGCCAATTGCGGCCATCTTTTCCGACTGTACCAAGTGTTGTCGGGTGCAGTTCAGATCCTCGATCAGCTCCATCTGCTCACGGTTGATCTGGGCCAGCTGCGCACCCCATTGTATGGCCTCGGTGATGTCATTGAAGATAATGGTATAACCGGAAAACATCTGACTCACATCGAGCATGCGTTCGATGCGAACCGCAAAGGTCCTGTCACCCTCCGGTGTGGTATAGCGCTTCTCCAGTTCCCAGTGATCCAGCCCCTTTTGCTTCATTTTCCCCAATTCATGGCGCAAACCGGGCGGCTCCAGATCATTCCGATGCTCCGCATAATAGCGACTGCCAGGGGTATCACAGCCCAACAATAACCGCCCGGCAGCGTTGTTATAGTTGTCCACTTTACCGTTCTCGTCACACAGGATCACCGGTGATGACAGGCTTTCGAACAGAGTCAGGTATTTATTCTTCTCAGAGGCCAGTCGCAGATTATTGCGGCTCAACACCATGATCTGCGCCTCGGCATCGGTCCCGGCCCACTCATCGCAATAGGCCAGCTCTGTGCGATCGAAAAAACGCCTGACCAGCAGTTCCGCTGACTCTGGGTAGTCGAATCCACCGGACTCAGTCAGCAGGTCAAGGTAGGATTGCCGGTAGTATTTCATTAATCCCAGAAACATCGAGAGATTGACCCCCCTGCCACGGTGACGCTGCGCCTCTATGACCCCAAACTGAGTAGCGGGATCTTTGGCATAGTCCTCATCCGGACTCAGTTCAGGCACCATGTCAGACCTTTCGACCACCTCGATAATCGCCTTGCTCAAGCCTTCGATGGAGAGCCTCCAGGCCTCTTTCAGGGTCGAGGTATAGCGGGTGTAGCCCTCTTGGGTGGCATATAAGAGTATGAGATCGATGAGCCTGTCTTCACTGTTCCGCAGCAGGTCTATCAGGACGTCCCTGTCATGTCGATTGATTCGCATGACGGTAGGTCTCCTGTTCGTGACATGGATATATACACTATTCCTAGCGACAGCCAACTAGACCTCTTTAATCCCCGCAAACCCTGATCCAACAGATCTGTGAATCTGTCGTCAGGACCGACTTAGCGCTGAAGTCGGGTATTACTTGACCTCTATGCTGCCTCTGGTAATGTCACGGAGTGACACATTGCAGCTGCAGGGCTATGAAGTACAAAGACTTACGTGATTTCATCCACCAGCTTGAATCCCGCGGTGACCTGAAGCGTATAAGTACCGAGGTGGATCCCAAGCTGGAGATCACCGAGATCTGCGACCGCACGCTGCGCCGCGGCGGACCCGCACTGCTGTTCGAGCAGGTCAAGGGCTCCCCCTATCCATTGCTCGGCAACCTCTTCGGCACCCCGGAACGGGTTGCCATGGGGATGGGAGAATCCAGTGTGGAGGCCCTGCGGGAAGTCGGCAAACTGCTCGCCTATCTCAAGGAGCCGGACCCGCCCAAAGGGATGAAGGATGCCTGGGACAAATTGCCGGTCTTCCGCAAAGTACTCGACATGGCCCCCAAAGAGTTGCGTAACGCACCTTGTCAGGCAATCTCGCAACAGGGAGATGAGGTCGACCTGACCCGGCTGCCGATTCAAACCTGCTGGCCGGAGGATGCCGCACCCCTTATCACCTGGGGCCTGGTGATCACCCGCGGCCCCAGCAAGTCACGTCAGAATCTCGGCATCTACCGCATGCAGCTGCTCGGACCCAATCGCCTGATCATGCGCTGGTTGGCCCATCGCGGCGGCGCCCTCGACTATCGGGAGTGGCAGACAACCCATCCTGGAGAACCTTTTCCCATCTGCGTCGCCCTGGGTGCCGATCCGGCCACCATTCTCGGCGCCGTGACGCCGGTACCCGATACACTCTCGGAATACGCCTTCGCCGGATTGCTGAGAGGCAGCCGCACCGAGGTGGTCAAATGCCTGGAGTCAGACCTTCAGGTACCCGCCTCCGCGGAGTTCGTGCTCGAGGGTCACATCCATCCCGACGACATAGCCCAGGAGGGTCCCTTTGGGGACCACACCGGCTACTACAACGAGGTCGAGGGTTTTCCCGTGTTTACCGTCTCGCGCCTTACCCATCGGCAGGATCCCATCTATCACAGCACCTATACCGGTCGTCCGCCGGACGAACCGGCGGTACTGGGGGTGGCATTGAACGAGGTCTTCGTACCGATCCTGCAGAAACAGTTTCCGGAGATCGTCGATTTCTATCTTCCGCCTGAGGGTTGCTCCTACCGGCTTGCAATTGTGAGTATGAAGAAGCAGTATCCTGGACATGCCAAGCGGGTGATGATGGGGGTCTGGTCTTTCCTACGCCAGTTTATGTACACCAAATTCGTGATCGTAGTGGACGATGATGTCAATACACGGGATTGGCAGGATGTCATTTGGGCCATGACCACCCGCATGGATCCAGAACGGGATACCACTATCGTGGAGAACACTCCCATCGACTATCTCGACTTCGCCTCACCGGTATCCGGCCTCGGCTCGAAAATCGGTCTTGATGCGACCAACAAGATGCCTGGCGAGACAGATAGAGAATGGGGGCGGCCGATCACCATGACCGCGAGCGTCAAACAACGCATCGATGAGATTTGGGATCAGCTCGGGATCGACTAAACTAGCAGAAACCACTAATAAGGTAGGGAATAGTAATGCGCACAATCATGTTGATGAATGCTAAGGGGGGTTGTGGCAAAACAACCATCGCTACCAACCTGGCCACCTGGTACGCCGATGAGGGTAAGCGGGTCGCCTTGGCGGACTTTGATCCACAGCAGTCCACAATGGACTGGCTGGAAGCAAGAAAGGACTACGATGGCATACCCGATATCCAGGCCATCAATGCCGCAAACGAACCGGTCAGACCCGCCAAAGGGACCGATCTGTTGATCATGGATGCCCCGGCGGGGATACACGGCAAGGCCATCAACAAGATGCTGCTGCGAGTGGACACATTGATCCTGCCCGTGCTCCCCTCGCCGATCGATATGCGCGCCTGCAGCCGTTTCCTGACAGAATTGTTGGCCAGCGGCAGGGTGTCTAAGAATCAGACCCGGATAGGCATAGTCGCCAACCGGGCCAAGGAACAGACACGTATCTACCACGATCTGGAGACCTACCTGGGTCATCTCAAGATCCCCTTCATCACCCATCTGCGGGAGAGTCAAAACTATATCCGCTCTGCGGAGAAAGGCCTGGCGATCTTCGAGCTTGCCCCGTCACAGGTGTATAAGGATGTAATTCTCTGGGATCCGCTCTTCAAATGGCTGAAGGTCTAACTCGATAATCCAGCTATTTTTAACCAGCTATCCCGGTGGTTGACGCTCATCTTTCTACGCCGCCCCAACAGCAAATCCCTTTGCTCATGGGGCTCCAGCGGCATCCCTGCCGCTACTCCGAAAGATGACCGTCAACCACCTACCTCTTATCTCAAAGTCTAAGCAGGTTTTTCTATACACAAGCCGGCAGACCTCTCCGCAGATCGGGATAGTCCAGCTCGACCCCCAGCCCATGCAGCAGCTTATGATTGCTGAGTCTGCGGGATTCCCGCAGATAGGAGAGCATCCCCGGTGAGAGCTGTTGCTGCGCCTCCTCCAGGCTGATCACCGGCGGTCGCGGCAAGCCGAGAAAATCGGCCACCTGGTTGAAATAGCGGGTCATCGGCTCCGGCGCACCGTCGCAGACGTTGTAGACCTCCCCCGAAACTCCTCGTTGCATGGCGATGCGTGCTGTCTTTACCAAATCGTAGCTGTGGATATGGTTGGTGATCGGTGCATCCGCCTCGGCCACCATGGGCTGCCCGCTGCGCAATCGCTCCACTGGCAGTTTGCCAGGCCCATAGATCCCTGCCACCCGCAATATAACCAACGGGCACCCGGTTTGTTCACTCCAGGCCCGCCAACGCAGCTCACCATCCAGGCGCCGTTTCGCCCGATCCGCCAAGGGGGACGGTGGCCGGGTTTCATCCACCCACTCCCCCTGGCAATCACCATACACACCGCTGGTGCTCAAGTAGACCACCTTTTGCGGCAGAGGCCAGGCCTTCAACCCCTCGATAAAGCGGGCAACCCGGCTCTCATCCACACCCTGTGCAGGCGGCGGTGCGAAATAGTAGAGCCAACCCGGTTCAAACTCACTGCTTGGCAGTAGAGGCTGATCCAAGTCGATCTGAACCGCTTCTATCCCACTATCCCGAAGTTTCTCCGCGCTCTGTGGCGTGCGCACCCATCCGGCGACGGCCACACCCTCGTCCCTATAGGCCAACGCCAGCCGTGTGCCGATATCGCCACAACCCACTATGGTCACACCCATAACCCAATGGACTCCCGGTTTAATTCCTGACAATAATAGGAGAGAATTCCCCACCAAACCTATAATCAATGAAGGTCGATTGAGGATAACGTATTGTTAAGCCGATTGTATCGACTCATGAAAGAGAAGCTATCCCATGAGTTTTAAAGTGCAGGTTGACCCCAGTGGTCATGTATTCTCGGTCGAAACGGGTGAGACCATTCTCGACGCCGCCATCAGACAGGGTATCAATCTACCCTATGGCTGCCGCAACGGTTTCTGTGGGGACTGTCTGGCGACCCTGACAACAGGCCAGGTCGACTATCCCAACGGGATACCCCCGGTGATGGCCGATGACAGTCATGGAGAGTGCTATATCTGCCAGGCAACCCCCACTACGGATCTCAGTATTGAGGTTAAAGAGATTGCCCAGTCCAAGGATATCCCGATCCGTACCATGCCCTGTAAGATCGACCGCATTGAACGACTCAATGAAGACGTGATAAGGCTCTACCTGAAACTGCCTGAGGGGGAGCGTCTCCAGTTTCTTGCCGGTCAATACCTCAACTTTATCCTCCGGGATGGGACCAAACGCGCTTTCTCCATCGCCAACGCGCCCCATGATGACGACTTTATCGAATTGCATATCCGTCATGTCAGCGGCGGTCTTTTCACCGACGCACTCTTCAGTGACATGGAGGAGAAGACCATCATGCGCATCGAGGCGCCGCTTGGCAGCTACTATCTGCGGGAAGCGTCAACAAAGCCGATCATCCTGATGGGGGGCGGGACCGGCTTCGCCCCGCTCAAGGGTATTATCGAGCACGCCTTCCAGATCGGGATTCAACGCACCATGCATCTCTACTGGGGGGTACGCGCCGAGAGCGATCTCTATCTGCCCGAACTGCCGCTGCAATGGGCAAGCAAATATGCCAATTTCTCCTATACCCCTGTCCTCTCTGAACCCGATGACGGTTGGTCAGGCAAGACCGGCTGGGTACACGAGGCCGTCATCGAGGATCATCCCGACCTGAGTGGCCATGAAGTCTACATGAGCGGTCCGCCGCCAATGATCGAGGCCGGCAAAGAGGCCTTTCTCAGCCATGGCCTGGCCGGAGAAGAGCTCTATTCCGACTCATTTGAATATGGTGCCGCCGCAACCAAACAAAAGACAGGGACTTAAAACCCGGTCATCCTGACCAGGACCCACCCAGGGCCCCTCTACACCCTTTCTAACAACCAAAGTGGTTGACCCATGTCCTACCTGGTTGTGATCGGCGATCTCGTCGCCTCCCGTCACTCGCCGGATCGCAAAGGTCTCCAGACTCGACTCAAAGCCCTGCTGAAGAGACTCAATGAGCGGATGCCAAAACCCGTGTCGCCCTATACCCTGACCCTTGGTGATGAGTTCCAGGTGGTCTTCGACAAGGCAGACCGGGGTTTCGTCGACATCATCCAGATCATGGCGGCCCTGCACCCGGACCAAGTCCGATTTTCCCTGGGGCTTGGCAGTATCGTCACCGATCTGAATCCCGACCAGGCCGTGGGAATGGATGGCCCGGCCTTCTACCGGGCCCGGGACGGCATCAACCGTCTTAAGGATAGAGGCGACCTGTTTCACCTTGATGGACTGCCTGAAAATTGGGCGCCGTTGGCTGAGGGCACATTGCGCCTGTTGAGCCAACGGATGCAAAAATGGGAGGGCAATCGCTGAATACCTGGGTGTCTCCGAGCAGGCGGTATACAAAAACATCCGCAGCGGTGGCCTGGAGGTGGTAATCCAGGTACTGTCTGCCTTGGCGGAGTAGGTCCTGATCGGCACCCTCTCCTCGATGCTGTTGACTATACTGGTGGCCCAGGAAACCGCCAGAAGACGCCAGCAACAGCTGTCAAGAATAGAGGGGGCCCTGCGGCGTATCGATGCGGGCGAGTGTGGTTACTGTTTTGTCTGTAAACAGGCAATCGATATACGCCGGCTGAACGCCGACCCCACGATCACCCGATGTATCGAGTGTGCCGAGTCGTGAACAGGCCGGACAGGGATCAGCGCCTTGATCTATGCACATGACCGGTAGCCGGAGCACATGCAATGGATAAGGTGGGGCATGGCCCCACCTAGTGCAGTTATATGAAGAGCCTGATGCTCAGTTTTTTCTGATGATGTAGAAGTAGTTTTGGAAATCGTGCTCCAACTCCTTCACCTCGACCTGCTGGAAACCGGCCTCGCGCAACATCTGCAGGGCCAACTCCTTACCCCACACAGTACCCAGGCCGGCGCCCTCTTGGGCCAGGGATACCGTCATGCAGTGCATGGTTGAGAGGGTATACAGCAGCGGCCCGATGGGGTGATCCAGATTATTGTGCAGATGACTCGATCCCTTGATGTCCTGCATCAGGTAGACGCCGTCATCCCGCAGTGCCCGGTTTATCGCTGACAGCACCAGATCCGGAGATTTCTGATCATGAATGGCATCGAAGGTGACGATCCAATCATATTCCCCGGTTTCGTCAATGGTGGCCGCATCCTTGACCTCGAACAGCAGGTTGCTCAATCCCTGCCGCTGGGTCTCCTGACGCGCCCAGTCAATGGCCTCGCTGGAAAAGTCGTAACCGGTGAAATTGCTGTTTGGGAAGGCCTTTGCCAATGCGAGCAGGGCCTGGCCACGGCCGCAGCCCACATCCAGCACGTCTATGCCATCCTGCAGACGGGAAAGTTGTCCGTCGATCAGGGGCAGGATGTGTTCAAACAGGGCGCTGACAACCGTCTGCCCGCTATCCTCTGCCATCACTTCATGAAACCGTTTAAACCGGGCGTAGGGCACACCGCCACCGTTGTAGAAGCAGTCGATGATGTCGTCTTCCACCTGCCCGAGCAACGGGATGTATTGGGCAAATACCGCAACATTGTCCGGGCTGGCATCTCTTGTCAGCAATCCTGCGTGGGCCTGCGGCAAGGTGTAACTGCCATCTTCGGCCGCGTAGGTGGCAATACCGGCGGTTACCATGGCGCCCAACCACTCCCGCACATAACGTTCATTCAATCCCGCCAATTCGGCGAGTCTATGACTGCCGCCTGGTGGATGTTTGGCCATGGCGTCGAACAATCCAGTGCGGTGACCGATGGAGATCATCAGCGCAGTCGCTCCGTGATTGAGTATCTGCAATAATTCCTCGGCAAAGAGGGCAGCTTGATCATTGGGTGTTGTCTGATCCACAACGGGCAGGTTTACTGGTTGGCACATAATTATCTCCTCTGATAGTTCACTAAATTAAGTGGTTTCACGCTGTTATCGATGCGTTATGTGCTAATTTAACCAGCAGGTGTCACAGCAGCCGTCCGGCAAGCGTCAAAAGGGCGTCAAAATTCAACTTAATTACTTCTCCGGAGCCTTGCATGGAATTGTCTCTCTTCGGTGGCTTTCAGCTGACTGACGATACAGGCACTGTAATCGACCTGAGGGCGCGTAAAGCGAAGGCCCTGTTGGCCTGGTTGGCATTACACCAGGAGAGACCCCAACCCAGGGAGAGGCTGGCGCTGCTGCTGTGGGAGGAGAGCAGCGATACTCAGGCACGCCACAGTCTGCGTCAGGCACTCAGCGGTCTGCGCAAGATCTTGGCCAATCATGCAGACGCGCTTTTCACCGATCAGGAGCGCGTGACACTCAAGCGCGGTCATATCGACACCGACACCTGGGCCTTCGACACCCTCTTGAGGGAGGGGGACTCTCCCGAACACCTTACCCGGTTGGTATCCCTCTATGGCGGAGAGTTTTTAGAGGGCTTCAATCCCCGCTCCAACAACTATGAGGAGTGGCTGATGACCCAGCGCAGTCACTATCGGGAGCTCGCCTCCAGCGGGATGTGTAAACTGCTGGACCATTACCTGGAAAATTCAGAGTTCGAAGCGGGAGTTCGCCTGGGCATAAAACTGCTGGCTAGCGATCCGCTCCAGGAACAGACCCATCGCACACTGATGCAGCTCTACACCCGGCTTAACCGACCCGCCGACGCGCTGCGACAATATCGTCAGTGCCGACGCCTGCTGCAGCGGGAACTCGGTATCTCGCCGGAGGCCCAAACCGAACAGCTGTACAGTGAGATTCTGCGCCAACGCAATGACAGCCCAGCCGCTGATTCCAAGCCACCCGCCGCTATTGAAGCGAAACAGCAGCAATCCGCAGCAACCCCGTCTGCCCCGCCCCCCCGGCTGATGCGCACGGTGACAGTCGCTCACCTGCATCTGGGGCACTATCAGGATTTAGTGGCAGCAGGGGATCCCGAGGAGTTGCATCGGCTGAAACAACGGCTGCTGGAA
Organism: Candidatus Thiodiazotropha sp.; assembly: GCA_040507005.1. Classification (GTDB taxonomy): domain Bacteria; phylum Pseudomonadota; class Gammaproteobacteria; order Chromatiales; family Chromatiaceae; genus Thiodiazotropha. The sequence continues at coordinate 8,721 of JBEVVS010000240.1, read as the reverse complement.
CGGTTACAGCCACTGCTCAGCCGTTACAGCGGGGTACTCCATCATCAGCACGGGGATACCATTGTCATCCTGTTCGGCCTTGAAAAGGCCCACGGCAATGAGTGTGAAAAGGCACTTCAGCTACTCTTCGAACTCTCCCCTTTGTCCAATCCCGCGGATGAGGGTCATATCCCCATCGAGCTTGCAAGCGCTATCGCCACGGGTTCTGTATTGAACGATCCCGACGGAAGCGTTTCCGGCGCGGTTTTCAGCCAGGTGGAACAGTTGGCACGCTCGGCAGAGCCCGGGGATATTCTGCTCACCGATCCCGCCTACCTTGGCCTGCGTCTAAACGTGGAGGCGACGCGGCGAGATGCATCGGCATGGGCCATCACGGCTATCGGGCCGGGACATGAACAGCAACTCAACCTGCCCCCCTTCGTTGGGCGAGGGCGGGAGTTGAGACAATTCAAGACCGCCCTGGAAGCCTGTCGCGAAGACCTGACAGGTGAGACCTATCTGCTGCGGGGTGAAGCAGGCATGGGCAAAACACGCCTGTTAGGGGAGATCAGCCAACAGGCCATTGAGATGGGCGTCGAACCCCATCAGGCCCTGGTGCTCGACTTTGGTATGGAAGCAGCGGCAGAACCCATCCCTTCCCTGCTGCGCCAGTTGATGGGACTCCACCGCGATGCGTCAGCCAAGCAGATAGAGGCCGCTGTCAAAGCGTCCATGGAGTCCCAGTGGAACCCCGCCATTCACCCGAAGCTGCTGCAACACCTGTTTCATCTGCCGATGATGGCTGAACCGATATTCTCGGCAGACAGCATCGGCGACGAGGCACAACAAAAAGGGAGGCAACAGATCCTGCATTGCATACTCGCCACAGCCACCCGGAGCGCCCCCCGATTGTTGATCGTGGAGGATATCCACTGGGCGGACCAGACTACTCTCGCTCATATCGCTGAGATTGCCGCTGCCGTGACCAGCCATGGGGCCCTGCTGATCATCACCTCAAGGGTCGAAGGTGAACCCCTCGACCCCGCCTGGCGCAGCGCCATGCATGGGGCACCCTTGACCACCCTGGATCTAAGTCCGTTGCCGAAGGAGCAGGCACAAAACCTGGCGCAACAGATCAGCGACCAGGAGCCAGCGTTCGTCACCCGATGCATCGAGCGATCAGCTGGCAATCCGTTCTTTCTCGAACAGCTGCTGCTGGGCGGCGCAGATCCCGGGGAGAGCGTACCCGATTCGATCCGCAGCCTGGTATTGTCGAGACTCGATCTGCTCGATGCAAAGGACCGGCAGGCGGTTCAGGCTGCGGCTGTGCTGGGGCAGCGGTTCAAACCGGACGCCTTGGATCAGCTGCTCGAGAAGCAAGACTATCGACCCGACGCACTGCTCGAGCAGCGTCTGTTGCAACCCCAAGGAGAGGGGTATCTGTTTGCCCATGCCCTGCTGCGCGATGCCATCTATGATTCACTCTTGGCCTCTCATCGACGCAGCCTGCATATTAAAGCCGCCGCCTGGTATGCAGAGCGTGATGCGGCCCTGTATGCCAGGCATCTGGACCTTGGCGGTAACGAAAATGCAGCGGAGGCCTATCTCGGCGCAGCTCAAACGGCTATCCGGATGCTTGACTTCGAACAGGCGAAATCACTGGCTGGCCGTGGTGCTGAAATTGCGCAAACAGAACAGGTGAGGGCGCAACTGAACTGTCTGCAAGGGGATCTGATGATCCAGGCAGGTGCAATTTCAAGCGCCATCCGGGCATTCTCCCGTGCGGCGGAATCGGCACACGAGATCCCTCTCAAATGCCGGGCATTGCTCGGTCAGGCCACCGGTCTGACGGTCCTGGACAATCTGGATCAGGCCCTGGACATTCTTGAGCAGGCCACTCCATTGGCGGAGTCCAGCGAAGACACTGCCGCACTCACGGAACTACACTATCGTCGCGGGGACATCCTGTTCGCCTTGGCCCGCACCGATGAGTGCCTGCAAGCACATAAGCTGGCTGAATCCCTGGCCGGACGATCCGACAATCCACTGCTGGAGATTCGCGTCCAGGCCGGCTTGGCGGATGCCTATTACGCCAAGGGACAAATTGCAACGGCGCAAAACCATTTCCAACGCTGCCTGGCACTGGCAAAGGACGGGCAGCGGCTGCCCCAGGAGGTGGGCAACCTCTCCATGTACGGCTTGACCCAACTGTATGCCAGCTCGGTCCCGGATGCGCTGGAAACCCTGCATGAAGCTGCCAAGCTAGCCGCGGAATACGGCAACTTGCGAGCCGAGATGGCGGCCTATATGAATCTCGGCCTGGTGCTGCTGTTCACCCAAGAGATCGACCAGGCGGTACACTATGGCCAATTGGGGCTTACCCTGGCGCAACAACTCAGCGCCAGTCGATTTTATGGTGACAACCTTGCCACCATTGGCGAGGCCAAGGTGTTGATGGGAGACCTGGATGAGGGCATCGACTATCTGCAACGGGCCTATCGGGCCGCGCTCGATTCCGTTCCGACCCACACCGCGCCTTTTATCCTCGGTGTGCTGGCGCGGGTGACCCGAGACGAGAAACAGCGCCAAGATGCCATACGTGAAGGACAACGCTATCTGGATCAGGGCAGTCTCAGCCACAACTACCTGCACTTTTATCAAAACATGATCGAGGTGCATCATCACAAGCATGAAGCGGAGAGGATACTCTATTACGCAGATGCCCTGGCGGAATACACCAGGGATGAGCCGCTTCCCTGGAGTGATTTCTTTATCGCCAGGGGCCGGCTGTTGGCGCAACACCTAGGCAGTAAAAATGACCGGGAAATGTCTCTGCAGGCCAAGCAATTGCTGCAAACCGCCGCCAAGACAGGCATCCATACGGGCACCCGGGCGCTACAGGAAATCGCCAGCAAAACACCCCGGCAGCTTACTCGTTGATCATCGCAAGGTGCGAGATGAAATCACCGGCAGCACAGATCACCACTTGGTTACGGCCCCTTTTCTTCGCCTCGTATAACGCTTTGTCCGCCCGGTAGATGAGGTCGTCCACGTCATCATCACCATCTTCGATTTCACTTACACCGACGCTGATAGTCACTGAGATCGACTGGGTGCCATGCTGATAGGGCTTGGCGGCGATCTCATCGCAAATCCGCTGCCCCAACATGCCGCCACTCCTGATATCCGATTCCGGCAACAGGATGGTGAACTCCTCGCCACCGTAACGGGCGAGAAAATCCTGACCGCGAATCAGAGCGGCGCAGATGTTTGCCACATGTCTCAGCACCTTGTCTCCGATGTTGTGTCCATAGGTGTCATTGACCACTTTGAAGTGGTCCAGGTCGAGCATTAATACGGAGAAGTTTCTCGAAAAACGGGTTGCTCGCTTGTACTCACGCAATGCGATCTTATCCAACTCGCGCCGGTTCGCCAGACCGGTCAAATCATCGGTGGTGGCGTATTGCTGAAGCTTACGAAAGGCGAGCTTTTTCTGCACACTGTTTTTAGCGAAGATGATGCTTATCACCCCGGTCACCAAAAACAGCAGCAGGTAGGTGATGGTAGCTATCAACATCCGTTTCGCGGTCAGCTCTTCGATCATGCTATTGGAGATGTGGGAAAGGTAGATCCAGTAACGCTGTTCCCTGCCGCTGACGGATAGGGTAATCGACTTGTCGATATTTTCCAGCGTCCCCAACCTTTGCTGGTCCAACGGATATGCCTTTTGAAACAGATACACGCCGTCATTGGTAAAATAGGTGCCCTTGGCAGCGGCTGAGATAGCGGCCCAGACATCCGGCTTACGCTTGGCGAAGGTATCTTCACTGCCGTACATGAATCCCCACAGCTGCTCTTGCGGGGCACCCTGCAGCCAAAAACCACGACTGTTAAGCATCACAGCATGACCCTGAAAGGCCTTGAAATTACCCGCCACCCCCTGCAACAGCTCATCCGGTGAGTAGTTGATGATGACTATGCCCTGTTTATTTCCATAACCATCGATTACCGGGGTGGCAAAGCGGATCGTCGGCCTGATCGGCTGCTCGATCTCACCATGCTCTACATTCAGATCCAGGGGTGATAGATAAATATCTCCCGCTTCCAACTCGATGGCCCTTTGGAAGTAATATCGATCCCCTTTATCCTGCATATCAGTTTGCGGGACTATCTCCTGGCCGCGATCGCTGTTATTGATACGCACCACCTCCATGCCATCACTGGCGATGTAACGCACCTGAAAATATTTCGGTTTGCGTCGCGCAAGGTTGGAGAACTCCCGCGCCACACGTATCCAGTTCTTGAGGCTCTGATCGTGGAGATAATTTCTGAGTATCTCCCCTTCTGCGAGCACCATCAGGTCTGAGAGCTTTTGCTCAAATAGCAGTGAGGTCAATTCACTGGTGCTGTTCAGCGCCAGCTCTTCACGCAGCAGGGTCGTTTGCAGCTCATGCTCATGGGTTTGGGTGGAGAAGATATAAAATATCGCACCCAGCAATAACGAAGCGGGAATAAATATATACAGGAAGCTGGATATCAGCTCCCTCGGCTCGGAAAATCCATTTTTCTCAGGCCCGCCCGGGTTATCGGCAGGCGTATTCATGTTATTCATCTCTGCGGTGATCGACGATCTTTCCAGGCCTGTTGTGACCGTTTTTCTGCAATTGGCGGCATCCTCGATATGTAGTCCGATACTGCCTTGAACGCTTTCATATCTAACCCCTTCATAGCTTTCATCATCTCCTTGTTTCCATTCCGACGCTTGCCGTTATCAAGCCAGATCAACTGGCGTAGAAGATAGTTGTAGTGCTGGCCATGGAGCGCCGGATAGGCGGAGTTGAAATCCCCCTCCCCCTGACTTCCATGACATTCGGCACAGCGCTTTTTATACAGCTCCTCGCCATACACCAGCTCATCGCCATCGCCCTTACCGGTGGCCGCTGTCATCTTCAGGCCCTCGATATAGAGAGCCACATCAGCAATAGCTTGTACGCCGCCGATCGCTTCATCGATGGCAAATGGGTACATGGAGGGATTATCGCGATTCTTGGCGCGGATATCCGCCAGTTGTTTGATCACAACTGAACGGTGCTGCCCGGCGATTTGCGGATAGGCCCCATTCGGGGTTCCCCAACCCTCGGGCATATGGCAAATCGCACACGCTTCGTAGATGGTCTTACCCCGCGCGTAATCGGGGGTAAGGAGCATGGCCTCTATATGTTCCAGGTTTGCCTCATCCCACCCGGCATAAAGAGTTGGCGCGCTTAAGAGCACCGCAACGAATATCTGTTTCATCCATCGGCTGAACATGGCTAAAACAACCCTCACGCCTATGCATCATCCGTGTTTGGAATTCAACTCCTTCTGATGGGGGGTATAGCAGGTTTGTTAGACCCCAAGAATCAATCAGATTTGTATATATGAAAATACCCAACCATTCAACCGACTATTTTAGTCATAAACCGCATATTCGTACTAAACATCAAAGAATTTACAATTCAATGTGGATCAGGATCTAGCTGAGGTGCTTTGCGGCTCTGTGAACGGAACCTCGTCGCCAACCACCTTGTTGCTCAATGCCGGCCGGGTTGTGATCGGGGGCAAGGCCCGTTGCGGTTCCGCGTGCTCCAGTGCCAGGCCGGCGCGAAAACAGCCTAAGGCCGCATCGTCGTCACCCAAACGCTCCAGCAACAGACCGAGTTGTTGATAGGACTCTGCTGAGGGCGAGATGCCTATACTGGCCTCTAGATAGCTGCGCGCTTTGCCCCATAACTTGTTTTGCAGGGAGAGCCTTGCCAGGGTCAGTAGCAGCCCCGAATCCTCTTGCCGGTTTTGCAACCAACCTTCCGCAACCGCCAACTGGTGGGAGGGATTGGCAAGCTCGATATGACCGTACAGCGAAACCAACTCGGCATTCCACTCTCGCTGTAACGAGGTCGCTATCAATGGTTCAACCCGGGAACCCGCATCCAAGGCCATCATGTATTTGCAATAATCGATCAACATCCCCTGCTGCAGCCTGACGCCCTTGGGAATCTCCTGCCAGTAGCGAACCAGGTCGTCGAGGGTCGAGGACTCCTGTTTCAGACGCTCATGGTAGACGCGATTTTCCAGTGCCTGATAATCGACGTCGCTGATCACCTTGCGGCGTTTCAGCTCCGGCATCATCTCTTCCAGCTTTTTCCACTCACCGAGATTCTCATAGAGTTTTTTCAACAGGGTCAGCACATAATTATGCTTCGGCGACAAGGATCGCACATGCATCAAGGTCGCAAGGGCCTGTTCGTACTGTTGATGAGCCAACTGCAGTTCAGCCTGGGTCAGACCCACGGCCACATCGGCGGATGGCATACTCTCGTGGGCCAAGTGTAGATAGTCATCCCGCCGGGTATGTTCGCCTTGCAGTTGAGCGGCACGGGCCGCCGCCAGATAGTTGAGCAGGGGGGTCTCAGACTGGCTGACATTGCGCGTCAGGTGTCGCTCGGCCACCTTCCAGCGTCCTTCAGCGAGTTCCACCAGGCCGCGGGTCAGGGCTTGTCTGGCCTTCAGGTTGCGGCGTTTGTGTCGCCACTCGGCTACCCGCTCCGGCATATGCCAGAGTCGTGAAAGGGTCCTGATCGCCATATAGGCAATCAGAAACAGCGCCAGAATGGCCAGGCAAAACAGCGCCAGGCTGCCTTCCAGGGTCCAGTTGCCATAGCCGACCAGAATATAGCCGTTATCCTGTTTCACCAGGAGCGTGATCGCCACCGCCATGAGCAGTGCAATGAATGCTGCGATCAGGGTTCTCACCGGAGTCCCTCCCGGTTCAATGTTTTGCGCCTCTCCTGGAGTGCACGCAGGGACCCGGAGATATCCGGCAACTCAGGCGCGATCACCTTCGCCGCCAATCCCTCCAATTGGGATTTGAAACCGACCACCTCCGGGGCTGATGTCTGGAAATAGTGATCGATCCAATCGAGGGCGCCGCTCAAGTTATCCGCGTACAGGGTCTGGTTGCGTGTCACCATCGCCGCCTTTGCGTTCTCTATTTTGAGGCGTAGATTCTGGATCAGGAAATAGCGTTGCTCCGGTGGCAGCATGGCACTCACCGGACGGTCGTGATGACGGATCACCATCATCGATTTGAAACCCTGCCAAAAATCATCCAGCAATCTATCCAGCTGCAATCCCCCATTGTCGGCTACATCCGGGGATGTCTCAGGCTGTTCCGTGAGAGGTGCCTGAATCAATCCTTCATCAACCAGGGGCAGGGTTTCAACACGCCCTGCCAGGGCGGACAACTCGGCACTGATACCGTCACTATCCAGCTTCGGCAGAGCGGTCAAGCGAGTGATCTCTGCAGCGATCATCTCCCGCACCCCCGACCAGCCCGGGTCACCACTTGCGGTGAGTCGCTCATCTGCGGATTTCAACGCCTCCAGGGCAGTGTTCGGGTCACCCATCAGATTCAAACGATGGTTGGCGACACGCATCAGATATTCGGCCTCGGCCACCCGCCACTGTCCCTCTTTGCCGCCCATGCGGGTCTGTATCTCGGCCAGGGAGCTGTAGAGTTGATCCCCCTGCTGTTTGGCTGTCTCACGTGAGCGCCTGATGTTCTCTGCCTGTTCTTCCAAGGCTGTTTGTTGTGCCGCTATCACCTGTTGCTGTTGCTCGAATTGCTGCCGGGTTTGCTGCAACTGCTGGGCAAATTGCGACTGCTCCTGATTGGCCTTGTCCAGGACAGTGTTGAGGGATACCAGGCTCTGTTTCATCTCCTGCCAATATCCATAGCCCAGCACCAGTCCGGCGGTCACCGCCAGCAGTGCCACCAGGGCAATCACCAGGGGTAGACGGGAAAGCAGGGATTTACCCCCATCATCATCGATGCGCTCCACCTCACCTTCGATGGCCTCGGTGAATTCCGCCTCGGTCTCTGTCTGGCTGTTGCCAGATTGATTGCTTGTCTCACTCATATACTGTTAGCTCTCAACAACTCCAACATTCATCCTGAAATGACGACCCAGGCAGCTTCGACTCCATTGAACGGGCCAATCAAGAGGGACCATCTATCCACCCCTGAATCGCCGACAAGATCGCATCGTCATCGGCACCCGTGGCAAGCAGAATCGTCTCGAATCCCTCTTTTCTCGCCTCAACACGCATCCGTTCGCTAATCACCAGCAACGGGGTATGGCGTAGCATTGGCCAGCCTCGTTTTCCCATTATTGATTTCAGATTATGCATCACCTCGACACTGGTGACAGTCACCAGATCGACCTGCTCCTGCCATCGCGCCAGCAAAGGGGCAGGATCGACTGAGGGTTTGGCCCGCCGATAGACCTCAGCATAACCTACTTCCGCACCTCTCGCCTGCAGGCTCTCCCCCAGCAGGGTCCGCCCCCCTTCCCCGCGAACGATCAATACCCTCTTAGCTGCCATCTGCTGCAACTGGGCCAACTCGAGCAGACCCTCGCTGTCATATCGATCTGCAGGCATCAGATCAATACTATACCCGCACTGGCGCAACGCTGCTGCCGTTGCCTGCCCGACCGCCCCCAGGGAAGCACGCAAGCGCTGGTCCGATAACAGTTTCAGCCCAAAGCTGACCGCGTTGGGGCTGATGAAAATAATCACATCCCAGGGCTGCAGCAGCAGATCCCGTGCCTGGTCCGGGTGTTGGCCGGGAAGGATTTCCAACGCGGGAAAACCTATGGCTCTGCCATGGCTCTGATCAATCCGCTGCGCCAGGCCGGCCGC
>JBEVVS010000110.1:0-42452 GCA_040507005.1 Candidatus Thiodiazotropha sp. | reverse complement strand
CAACGAGGATACTCCTGTCACGGTTGACGTATTACCCAACGACAGTGACCCGGACGGTGATACCCTTTCTGTCCTATCTGTGACTCAAGGGACCAATGGATCAGTAGCTATCGATCCAGTTTCCGGCAACCCGGTCTACACGCCGAACCCGGATTTCAATGGCACAGATACCTTCACCTACACCGTTGACGATGGCAACGGCGGCACCGATACCGCTACGGTAACTGTGACAGTCGATGCGGTGAACGATACTCCAGTAGCTGTTGACGACAACATAGATACAGATGAGGATGTTCCTGTAACGGTTGATGTTTTACCAAATGACAGCGATCCGGATGGGGATGTGCTGGAAATCGTATCGGTGACCCAGGGTGCCAACGGCACAGTCACTATTGATCCTGTGACTGGTAATCCTGTCTATACTCCGGATGCGGATTTCAATGGTACCGATACATTTACCTATACTATCGATGACGGCACTGGAAGCACAGACACAGCCACTGTGACTGTCACTGTGAATGAAGTGAATGACCTCCCGGAAATTACTCCTGCAACGGCCACGGTTTCTGAAGAGGGCCTAATAAATGGTGTACCCGATTCCATAGGATCACCTACAGATACAACAGATAGTCTCGTTGATAGCGGGAGTATGGCTGTAACAGATCCTGATGGCGATACTCTGACGGTGACCTTGTCAGAGCCTGGGGCCGTCATGACCTCCTACGGTCAACCCATTACCTGGACAGGTGATGGAACTGATACTTTGATAGGGTCTGCGGGTGGTTCTGAAGTGGTTCGCATATCCATCGATACGACTGGAAATTATTCAGTAACCCTGTCGGATAGGGTGGATCATCCTGTTGCGGGCCAGGAAGATGTAATCTCCTTCGATGTGGATGTTACGGTGGATGATGGTACCGATAGTGCCTCTGCACCCCTGACAGTTCAGATTGAAGACGATGCTCCAACTGTCAACAGTGTGACCGCCAATATGCATATCGGCGTCGATTCGCTATCGATACAGAATCTTGCTGCCGGTTGGACCGATCCTGTATTCATCAATGGTACGTGGTATGTAACCCAACAGGATACCGACACAGATGCATATACTGACAATCTGATGTGGGGGCGTACGCCGTATGGCGGATCTCAATCGGGCTATACGTTGGTGGACAACCCAACCTATGCCGAGGGGGGTGCTAGCGTACAGATCGGTGAGTCATTCAAGCTGGCTGACTTTTCACATAACAACTTTCCCATTTATGCCAACTCCTCCACGCTGGACAGCGTAACCCTAACCCTGGAGATGGATGTGGTGGTCAACGATATTGTCACCCCTGTACAGTTTGATGTCTTGATGGATCATAATGAGACACCAAACGATGGTGCAGACCCACGGGATATCATTACCCTGCCTGCGCAAGCGGTGACGATCTCCATCGGTGGTCAGGAGTATGAGGTCAGGGTGGATGGATTCATGGATACAAACGGGAATATCGTATCGACCATCCTGACGGACGAGCAGGCAGTTAACCCGTTTGAGATCATGGGTAGCATCATTTCCACCGATCCACTGCCTGTGGTGACTGGAAACGTGTCGAATTTAATGGGTGGTGACGGCTCATCGACCGATGTTGTCTGGGGCGATACATCGAGCCCGTACGGTACCTTGACAGTTGACTCCAATGGTAATTATTCCTTCCAGTTGAACCGGGAGACCAAGGATGGATTGGATCCAGGTGAGACGATTACCGATACCTTCAGTTACTCGATTACGGATGAGGATGGCGATATGGCCAGTGCGACCTTGACCATCAACATCGGTGGCTATCAGAGTATTGACGGTTCGCCAGTCGCCGATATCCTGGCGGGCGGCTCGGTAAATGAGTATATCGCGGGCTATGAAGGCAACGATACCTTGAATGGCAATGCCGGAGACGATTATCTGGATGGTGGAGCCGGCAGCGATCAATCAAGCGGTGGAAGCGGTAATGACACACTGGTCTTTGATTCCGCCGATACGCTTCTTTCCGGTGACGCCGGCTTCGATACCCTGATTGCACCGGATAATGACGATCTCGATTTCAGCAGCATATCCAGTATCAGCAATGTTGAACGCATAGACCTGACAGTCGGCAATCACGATATCATGAATCTGAGCGTTGACGACGTGTTGACCATGACCGACAGCGATAATCTGCTGGAAATCTTGGGAGACACTTCAGATAGTGTGGAATTGACCAGCGACTGGCATGAATCCGGTAATAGTGTCACCCAGAATGGTCATACTTTTACCGAGTATCTCAATGCGGATGACAGTGTTACCCTGTTGATCGAGGATCAGGTGACCGTGACGATCATATGATGATTCGCATCCATCTTGTACGCCTTTAGGTGAAAAGGGCCCCTTGCGGGCCCTTTTTCATGGCGTGGCGTGACAACCAGACAGCACAATTTAACCTAGTTTTACATCTTGCAGCTTGATCCTTGCAGAGAGTCTCTGTATAGGGTTGTTGGTGTGGCCATATCTGTATGTTTTTCAATGTAAATAGTCTAATATTAGGCGGATTTAGGGTGTCTGGGTAAGGGATTGGACAGGTGCCGGGTGATGGTGACTCAAGCCGTGTTAGCGCGCTGGAATCGTGATGGTGACCCTGCCGGAACAGCCTTTTTCTGGGTTTAAGTTAGTTACCGATATGCCGATACAGAGTGATAACTGGTTCACAATAATTTTGTAGTGGTTGTAAATTTAGGGTACCCAATGGTTGGCAGTTTTTTACTCAAATCTGGTTTGCTGGCATTGTCGCTTACGGCTTTTGGCCCGGTGCATGCATTGAATCTGCGTACAGCGGTCGAACACGCGATCAACACGAATCCTGAGGTCCTGGTTGAGTCTAACCAGCACCTGTCCCGACTTGAGGAGTTGGGCCAGGCAAGGTCCGGTTATAAGCCGTCTATCGACTTGAATGCGGCAGCTGGCTATGAACGGACCGATAATAATACCACCCGGGCCAGTGATGACGACTATCGTTCCCTGACCCGTAAGGAAGCCAGCTTGACCCTGAGCCAAATGCTGTTTGACGGATTTGCCACCCAGAGTGAGGTTGATCGGCAAAGCGCAAGGGTGCAGGCACAACGAAAAGTACTTGAGAGCGCCAGTGAAGAGCTCGGCTTGAAAGCTGTTGAGACCTATGTACAGGTTCTGCTGCATCGAGACCTGATGGCGCTTTCATCGGAAAATCTCCAGGCGCATGCAAGGATCTATGATCAGGTGGATCTGCGAAGTAGATCTGGTGTTGGCAGAAACTCTGATTTGGCACAGATCAAAGGCCGTCGCGCCTCCGCCTCTGCGAATATGCTATCGGACGAGGTGAATCTCAAGGATGCGGAGACGAACTTCCTGCGTGTGGTAGGCCTGCTGCCAAAATCCCTCGAACCGATTGACAGTGCGGTTCAATCCCTGCCTCCCACCCAGGATGAGGCCATCCAGCTTGCCCTTGAAAGCCATCCTACATTGATGTCTGCGGATGCCGATGTGGCTGCCGCCATGGCCCAGTACAAGGCGTCTAAAAGCGCCCACTATCCACGTTTCGATTTCGAAGTGGGGGCCAGGTACGGAGATGATCTGGACGGTGTGGAGGGACGTGATGACGATGTCACAGCTATGCTGCGCATGCGATACAATCTGTTTGCAGGCGGTAAGGACAAGGCACGCAACAGGCAGACTGCCCATTTGCTCAATGAGGCCAAAGAGATTCGTAATAACACCTATCGCCAGGTTGTAGAGAGCGTCAGATTGTCATGGTCGGCCTATGACGTGACGCAAAAACAGCTGGTCTATCAGCAGGAACATGTAGTTGCCAGTGAAAAGGCCCGGGATGCCTACGCCAAGCAGTTCAATCTCGGCAAACGGTCTTTACTCGACTTGCTGGACTCGGAGAATGAGTTATATGAGGCAAAAAGGGAGAAGACCAAGACTTGGTACGACCACCAATACTCCCAGCACCGGCTGCTTGTGGGCATCAACCAGTTGAAAGCCCATCTCGGGATTGTATTGCCGGAAACCAATGATGATGGTGAAGCGCTGCATAAAGCCTACACCGGAGTCGCTGATAAAAGTGCGATATTGCAAGAGGTGGCACCCCTGAGATCGGTTTTGCAACAACCGGTATCACTTCAGTAAGGGAGTCTCTCCCCGGGAGATTATCAGGCTTCTAAGCTAAGGGTGCTCAAATGCCCCTATCTCTCCCCTGTCTGGTCTAAAAGGTAGCACCCCGGGAGTCACCTCGAATTCCGCCAACCTCTGTTATCTTTTCCTTAGGGTCCTGGACGAACCATATTGAATCCATCTGCTAGGATTGTGCGTAGTTGAATAAAAAAAATGCACAGTATTTTGCAAGGTAGAGTCCTATGAATCCCCGTAAAATGATTGTCCTGCTTGTTGTGGCACTGCTGGTGTTTGCCTTTTTTCTATTCGACCTGGACAAGGTCCTGACACTTGACTATTTCAAGTCCCAGCGGGACGGGATTATCTCGTGGAAGGCTTCTAGCCCGGTGTTGGCAACCCTGGTTTTCTTTGTCATTTATGTGGCGGTTACTGCCCTGTCTCTGCCAGGTGCGGCGGTGATGACCTTGGCCATAGGTGCGGTATTCGGCTTTCTATGGGGCTTTGTCCTGGTTTCTTTCGCCTCCACCATCGGCGCCACGCTGGCCTTTCTGATTGCTCGTTTTCTGCTTAGGGATGTGGTCCAGAACCGATATGGAGATCGATTGAAGGCGATCAATGACGGGATGCGCAAGGATGGTGCCTTCTATCTCTTTACATTGCGATTGGTGCCGATATTTCCCTTTTTCGTCATCAATCTACTGATGGGGCTGACACCGATCCGTACCTGGACCTACTATTGGATCAGCCAGGTCGGCATGTTGGCGGGAACGGCCGTTTATGTCAACGCGGGGACACAGCTTGCTACCCTTGATTCGGCTTCGGGCATTCTTTCTCCCGGATTGATCGGCTCATTTGTTTTGTTGGGCCTGTTTCCGCTACTGGCGAAAAGAATGGTCACTCTGATAAAGCAGCAGAAGGTTTTGAAAGAGTGGCAGCGCCCTGATGCATTCGATCAAAATTTGGTGGTAATCGGCGGTGGTTCCGCAGGGCTGGTCTCAGCCTATATTGCCGCGGCGGTAAAGTCCGAGGTGACCCTGGTCGAAAAACACAAGATGGGTGGCGATTGCCTGAATACGGGTTGTGTGCCTTCCAAGGCGTTGATCCGCAGCGCGCGCATCCTGGGCCAGAGCCGCAGGGCCCGGGAGTGGGGCTTCGATAGCATCGATGTCAAATATAACTTCCGTAACATCATGGAGCGGGTACAAAAGGTCGTCAAAGCGGTTGAGCCTCACGATTCGGTGGAGCGTTATACAGGATTGGGTGTGGAAGTCATCGAGGGTGAAGCGCGCATCACCTCACCCTACAGTGTAGAGGTCAAAGGTATCGAAATAAGAACTCCCCACATCATTGTCGCCACCGGGGCCGGTCCCTTCGTACCCCCGATAACCGGTATTGACCGGGTCGACTACCTGACTTCGGATAATCTCTGGCAACTGCGTGAATTACCTGAACGACTATTGGTATTGGGTGGTGGTCCCATCGGCTGTGAGCTCTCCCAGGCCTTTGCCAGATTCGGCAGCCGGGTCACCATTGTTGAAATGATGCCCAGGCTGATGATACGTGAAGATGACGATGTTGCTGAGTTGGTGACACAGCGCTTCAGGGAGGAGGGCATCAACCTTATGGTTGGTTACAAAGCGGTGGAATTTACCAAACAGGAGGGTGAAAACCTGCTGATCTGTGAACATAATGGGGAGCAGACGAACGTACCCTTCGACCAGGTATTGGTTGCGGTAGGCCGAAAACCCAATACCAGCGGCTTTGGCCTGGAGGAGTTGAATGTGGCGCTTAATCCAAACGGAACCATCGAGACAGACGAGTACCTGCAGACATCCATCCCCACCATCTATGCCTGCGGCGATGTGGCAGGTCCATACCAGTTTACCCATACCGCCGGCCATCAGGCCTGGTACGCCGCGGTCAACAGCCTGTTCGGCCTATTTCACCGCTTCAAGGTGGATTACTCCGTGATCCCGTTCGCAACCTTTACCGATCCGGAAGTGGCGCGGGTGGGTCTCAATGAGCAAGAGGCAGAGCAGAAGGGTATCGACTACGAGGTAACCAAATTCGATCTCTCCGAACTGGATCGGGCAATCGCGGAAGGGGAGACCCAGGGTATGGTGAAGGTCCTGACAGTTCCGGATAAGGACCGGATTCTCGGTGCCACCATCGTCGGAGAGAATGCGGGTGAGTTGATCGGTGAATTCACCGCAGCTATGAAGCATGGCTTTGGCTTGAACAAGATACTCGGCACAATACATATTTACCCAACACTGTTCGAGGCCAATAAATATGCAGCCGGCGCATGGAAACGGGCTCATAAACCTGAAACCCTATTGTCATGGGTGGAGCGCTATCATGCCTGGCGCCGGGGGTAGAAGTTTGGTTGGATGACGCATTTTGTAAAAACAATTTATGCTATTCTGATGCCCAATCAGATGAATTATGCAGGGTGAGTAGCATGCTGTTGCGCCACATCATTACGCTTGTAATTATTTTGCCCCTGGTTGTACTGGCCGATAGCTCTTCATGGCGGGGTCAACTGCAGGATGGCAGCCACATTTCAATCGATCCCAATACCAATAAGGTGATCCGCGACCACGAGGGGGAAAGCACACCCCTTTGGGACGGTGTTCATAAACTCGACAACGGGGCAGTGATCATCGTGCGGGATGGGGTTGTTGTAAAAGATCGTGTGATTATCGAGGCACAACGGGAACAGCAACGCGATCGTCTGAATGCGGCATGTATGCAGTTGGTGAAGAAGGTGTGTGGTACGCATAATGAGTGTGATTCCCACCCGGCATGCGATCCTGCACGGCAATTGCTCGCATTGGAACATAGTGAATTAAACAGTACTTGGTCCGGAAACATTCTTGAAAGCTCTACTCACTGCCT
This sequence comes from Candidatus Thiodiazotropha sp., assembly GCA_040507005.1. Classification (GTDB taxonomy): domain Bacteria; phylum Pseudomonadota; class Gammaproteobacteria; order Chromatiales; family Chromatiaceae; genus Thiodiazotropha. Next base: position 35,386 of record JBEVVS010000110.1, on the reverse strand, counting down.
GGAGGCCTTAGGCAACGAGAACTTTTTTCAGGCCTGCGATAGACGTTCAACCGTTGATGAATCACCTTGTGAAAAACTACATCTGAAGGTTTGTGGCAGCGAGAGGCAATGTGCTTCCAGAGAGGCTTGTGATGCCGCTGGCCAGCTGGTCTCAATGGAGCAGCAGGATATGCATAGTGTGCCCGGGGGGTTCACCTATGCCAGCGCCCAATGCCGTGATGCCCTGGCTGACGATTCCGACTATTTCAGTGCCTGCGAATAGGTAGACCCAGCAAGAGGGCAGCTATTGCCAAGCCAAACAGACACTTTTCACAGGTGTTGAAATGTCTTGGTGTCGAATTGTTTGACAATATGGGGCGGATGCAAGGGATATATCAATCAATATGATAGAGGCCAGTTGTTGAATATTACCCAAAATCGCTGCTTTTTTGACACCTTAGGCGTCGATTATCTTTACATATAGCTCAACGAGTTTTTCAGGTATCACTTACAAGTCATCAAAAAATCAACAGCTTACTGATTTGGCAATTTTTTTGCATGAAAATAAGTAAGGGTTGAAAAAGGAGAAGTGATATGTGGCAAGACTACACCCAGCCAAATTCATGGCCCGATGATCCGGCATGGCCGGACCCCTTTGGTAGTGATCCCTACGACCTTGAATTGTAACGAGGCGTACCCACTAGCCGATCAAAACCAGCCTTTCCAAAACTATTCTCTGTCCTACCTCAAGTGCTCATCTGAGTCGTTCCAGCAGCTGTCACTGCTGATCATCCTGTCTATCCCCGTAGAAGGCGAAATGCCATTTAAGATCCACAAATGAATAATGTAATAAAAAAGTAAAAAAAACCCGGCAGGGGATGCCGGGTATAAATAATCACTTAATGAGGGAGAAGTGATTGGATTAATGGATAAACAGGCCGCCATTGACGGGCAGATTGGCACCAGTGATGTAGGTACTAGAGTCATCGGCCAGGAAGGCCACGGCATGGGCTATCTCCTCAGGTTGACCCATACGCCGCATGGGGATGCCACTGACGATGGCATCTCGAACATCGTCACGCATGGCTGCGGTCATAGAGGTCTCGATGTAGCCGGGGGAGACGGTATTGATGGTTACCCCTTTCGCCGCGCCTTCATAGGCCAGTGCCATGGTGAAGCCGTGCATGCCCGCCTTGGCCGCTGAATAGTTGGCTTGACCGAATTGACCACGCTGACCGTTGACCGAAGAGATGTTGATGACACGGCCAAAACCACGTTCGATCATGCTGTTCCAAACGGGACTGGTAACGTAGAAAGCGCTGCTCAGGTTGGTATCGATGACGGCATCCCACTGCTCTGATGTCATCTTTTTCATGGTCGAATCCCGAGTGATACCGGCACAGTTGACCAGGATGTCCACCGGACCATTATTCTCGACAATCTCGCTCATCAAGGCTGATCCACCCTCAGGGGTGGAAACATCACCGGCAACGACGCCGATTTCTGCACCTTGTTCTTTTTGTTTGTTCACCCAGGCATCCACCTGGTCAACTTCCGCAGGGTGACAGGTGGCGATAACCTTTGCCCCTTCCTGGGCAAGGCGCAAACAGATTGCGGTGCCGATACCGCCCATACCACCTGTGACTACAGCGAGTTTGTCTTTACAGCTCATTCTTGTACTTCCTCAATATCTGCTAGCCTAAATTTCTAGCGTGACCAACTCACACGACTGCAACAAGTAGACCGGTTAGGCACACAGTTCTATTCAACCTCATAAATAAACAACTCTTCCCTTAGTTTTTTTCCAGTAGTCGAATAAAGTGCCCGGGTGCTTCATCAATGATCAAGCTACAGATTCAGGCTCAATAAAAACCGGCGGCATATGCCGCCGGTTATCGATAGATCGATCGGGTAGAGGCGCGATTAAGCAGCCTTTTCTGCGACCTTGCTGATCTTCTCGTTGGCGGCTGCCAGATTGCTCTCGTACCAGGCGCGTACATCTTCACCGGTCTTCTGGCTCAGCTCAACAGCTTCGCGGGTCTTGCTCATCAGATCTTCGCCCAGTTTACGGCTGAGATCCATCTGACCACGGACGACTTCATGATAGTCCTTGGCCTCGGAAACCAGCTTCATCTGTTCCATGCTGGTGTTCATGAGGGTGTTCAGGGTGCTCATCTGTGCGTCCATGACCTGATTCCAGGCCTTTAGGCTGATGTCGCTCAGTTGACGGAAACTTTCGTAACCGGCGGTGTTGAAATCACTAATCATCTCAATGTTCTCTTTCGCTTTAGCCATGATGGTTCTCCTATCGTTTGTGCATTGCAGCATTGTTGCAGTGCAGCATAGTCCAGATACAGGGGGCTGTCAAGAGAATTTTGTGCGGCGCACAAAAATATTTTTAGTGGATGCGTTGGCGGTGAAAAGTCAGTTGATTTTTATATTATGCTAATAATATCAATTGGTTAAGATTATTCTATAGGGCAGGAAATATTAAGAATCATCTTTTTTCGGCGTGCTAAAGCCTGCTGCTGCAAAAAAATCCTTCTGTAGATCAGTCCACATTTTCATGTTGTTCTGGGCCAGATTGGTCATGGCGGTGAATGGATCTTCACCCATATTCTTTTTTAGTTGTTCCTGCTGGGCAGTGAACAGTCCGAGGCTCTGTTCCAGATAGTTGCCGAATATGCCCTGCAAGGTGCCGCCATAAAAGCGGATGATCTGGGAGAGCATATTGGCTGTGAAGAGGGGTTCACCGCCAGATTCAGTCTCTAGGATGATCTGTAGCAGGATATTGCGGGTAATGTCTTCCTCCGAGGTGGAATCCACTACCTTGATCGATTCGCCGCTGATAATCAGCTGGCGCAACTGTGTCAAGGTTATGTATTTACTCTGCTCGGTATCGTACAACCGCCTGTTGGGATATTTCTTGATGATGCGCTCAGACATGGCCCTGCAACTATTCCTGTTTGTTGACAGTGTCCAGTTTACCCCAAACCGGGCACCGAGAATAACCAAGAAGGCGCTGAAATGGGGTAAATCAGCTACCGGAACCTCTAATTTGGCCTTTGAGGCGTAGTCTGCGGAGCGAGCGATGGATTGGGTGCGGCCCTGCCGCACTCAACCCGCCGCCAGCTGAAACCGGTCTTTTTCAGTGCCAGTCTGACCATATCTCAGGTTGGCTTCATACTTTTTCTACCGCCATGGCGACACCTTGGCCGCCGCCGATGCACAGGGTGGCCAGACCCTTTTGAGAGCCGCTGCGTCTCATCTCGTGCAGCAGGGTGACCAACACACGGCATCCGGACGCCCCTATGGGGTGGCCCAAAGCAATGGCGCCGCCATGGACGTTCACCTTGGCACTATCCCAACCCATCTCCTGATTCACACACATGGCCTGGGCGGCAAAGGCCTCATTTGCCTCGATCCTGTCCAGGTCGTCGACTTGCCAGCCGGCTCTATTCAGACACTTGCTGGATGCGGGGATGGGACCGGTACCCATGATTGAGGGGTCGACACCGGCCGATGCGAAAGCAACGATCCGTGCCATGGGGGTGATTCCCAGCTCCTTAGCCTTGGTCTCGCTCATCACCATCACCACGGCTGCCCCATCGTTGAGTCCGGAGGCGTTGCCTGCTGTGACACTGCCCTCTTTGGAAAAAGCGGGGCGCAGCTTGCCGAGAGACTCTGCCGTGGTACCCGGACGGGGGAATTCATCCCGGTCGAAAATCACAGGATCGCCCTTGCGCTGCGGGATTTCGATGGGGATGATCTCGTCAGCAAAGACATCCTCATTCAAGGCTGCTTCGGCCTTCTGCTGCGAGGCGGCCGCAAAGGCATCCTGGTCCTCACGGCTGAGATTGAATTTTCCAGCGATATTCTCGGCGGTGGTGCCCATATGGTAGTTATTGAATGCATCCCAAAGGCCATCGACAATCATTGTGTCGACCAATTTCCAATCACCCATTTTACTGCCTTTGCGGGAGTTGGGGAGTACATGGGGGGCCATACTCATGTTTTCCTGACCGCCGGCGATAACAACCTCCGCGTCCCCGCAAGCCACGGCCTGCATGGCCAGATGTACCGCTTTAAGGCCGCTGCCGCAGACCTTGTTGATGGTCAGGGCAGATGCTTCAACCGGTAACCCGGCAGCTATTGCTGCCTGTCGGGCGGGATTTTGGCCGCTTCCTGCGGTCAGAACCTGTCCAAGGATCACTTCATCCACCAGTTCCGGTTTAACACCGGTACGTTCAAGCAGACCCTTGATTACAGTTGCACCAAGCTGATGGCCTGGAATGCCAGCCAGGCTGCCACCAAAGGTACCGATGGCGCTTCGGGCCGCGCCGACGATGACGATATTCTCACTCACGTTGGGTAATCCTCATGTTTTATGTTTATTAAATGGCCCGTCAACATGCTCAAAACGGACGATGTGGGGCGTCTCACCTCTGTTTTTGGAACTTGTGAACGCTGACTGCTGACTATGTTTTAGCAAAAAATGTTGCAGCGCACAAATTTTATTGCTAGCTTATTGTGGCATGAGTGTTGAGTTTAGGTATTTTTTCGTCTCGACACGTTCTGAATCAATGATATCAAACGACGATATGTCGCTAACACGGGACTAAACCATGAGTGAATCTGCATTCTGGAACGAGGACTGGATGAAAACCCAGCAGAAATACTGGGAAAACTGGACCGATATGAGCCGCCAGGCATTGGGAATGAAACAGCCCGCGAAGTCGCCCATGGAGAGCGCCATGGAACACTGGTGGCAGGGGCTGTCCCCCGGCACCACTGACATGACACGGGATTTCATGGAAAAAATGATGGCCCAGACCCAAAGCTATTTCCGTATGGCGGAGGGTTACTACAAAAATGCCGGTGAGAGCGAGAGCTGGATGGATGCAGCCAATCGCACAGTGGCCGATCTGCAGAAGCTGTTCAGCGGAAATATGGAGGGTGTTTTCGGCAATACAGAGGCCGCAGGTGACGACGCCTTGCATAAGATGATGGCATTCTGGGAAATGCCGATGGACAACTGGCAGCGGATGATCTCCTCACTCTCACTGATGCCTGGGGATCTACTGCGCAATATGCCCCATGGCGGTGGTCTGGATCGTTTTCTCAGTGCCCCCGGTCTCGGATATACCCGGGAGGAGGAGAGGCAGTACAAGCAACTGACCCAGCGTGTCGTTGAATACCAGCGTTGCCTGGGTGAATACATGGGTTTCTTTTCCAACCTGGGCCTGCTTTCGGCCAACCGCTTGAAAGAGAAGATCGATTCGCTGATAGATGAAGGCAAACAGATAGATAGCGCCCGTGGACTCTATGATCTCTGGGTCGGCAGTAGTGAAGAGGTCTACGCTGAACAGGTGATGACACCTGAATACGCCAAGATTCACGGTCGATTGGTGAACAGCCTGATGGCGCTGAAGCAAAAACTTGGTCATTTGGTGGATGAGGCGTTGGGCGGTTTGAATATGCCCACCCGCCGTGAGTTGCGCACCTTGCAGGATCGTCTGCAGGAATCACGCCGTGACACCAAGGCCATGCAAGCCGAGATTGAACTGCTGAAAGAGCAGCTGATCGAAATGCGTGATTTAGCGACCAGCAAGCCTGAGGTGAGTACGACAAAGACGAAGAAGAGTTCTGCGCCAAAGAAAAAGGCAGCGGCGAAAAAGAGGGCGGCTGCCAAGAAGGACTAGTTGAAAGGCAGTGACGAGGGTAAGTGAATCCACTCGAGTGAGATGAGTATATAGCCTGTTTGCTGAAGTGCTGTGCGAGCAGAACCAGGACCTGAGGAGAATAGACGTGCAACCATTTAATTTACGCCCCGACCAGCTCGCTGAAGAGATGCTCGACTATAGCCGCAAACTGGGCAAGGGGGTTGAGAACCTGCTGAATTCCGAAAAGATCGACACCGGCGTGACACCGAAGGTAGAGGTCTATAAGGAAGACAAATTGACTCTCTACCGCTATGAAGCGCCCGCCGATGTGGTACAGAATTCAGTACCCACGTTGATTGTCTATGCCCTGGTAAATCGTCCCTACATGACGGACATTCAGGAGAATCGATCCACCGTACGCAATCTCCTGGAGGCAGGTCAGGACGTCTACCTGATCGATTGGGGTTATCCCGATGAGGCGGATCGTGCGGTAACCATGGATGACTATATCAACGGTTACATGGACCGCTGCGTGGATGTGATCCGCAAACGTCATAAGCTGGATAAGATCAATATTCTGGGCATCTGTCAGGGTGGCGCATTCAGCCTCTGTTACACATCCTTTCATCCCGACAAGGTGAAGAACCTGATCACCATGGTCACACCGGTGGATTTCAAGACCCCGGACAATATGCTCTCCGCCTGGGTTCAGCATATGGATGTGGACCTGTTGGTCGATACCCTGGGTAATATACCGGGTGAACTCCTGAACTGGACCTTCCTGTCACTCAAACCTTTCAGTCTCACCGGTCAGAAATATCTGAGTATGGTGGATGTATTGGAGAATGAGGATCAGCTGAAGAACTTCCTGCGTATGGAAAAGTGGATTTTCGACAGTCCGGATCAGGCGGGTGAGACCTTCAGGCAATTCATAAAGGAATTTTATCAGAATAACGGTTTTCTCGAGGGCGGTGTAGAAATTGGCGGTCGTCCTGTGGATTTGAAGAACGTTACCTGTCCCGTGCTCAATATCTATGCGGAGCAGGACCACCTGGTTCCCCCTGATGCCTCCCGTGCGTTACGCAACCTGACCGGTACAAAAGACTATACCGAGCTCTCCTTCCCTGGGGGACATATCGGTATCTATGTCAGCGGAAAGGCGCAAAAACAGGTTCCACCCGCAATTGGCGAGTGGTTGGACGAACGTACTTGACAGTTTTTATCGAATGATCCTCCGCCGGTAGTCTCTACCGGTTTTTTAGGGGTGCCGCCAGGCACCCCTTTTTTTATCTCAGATAGTAGGCAAGGGTCTGTTTGGTCAGATGCCATAGCTATTGTGCTGACAATTTTCGCGCCATTTTCCATATACTGGCGGCTGGTTGATAAGTTGGTTAAAAAATATCATTGTTTTCAGGAACAATGTTAGGATCAACGGATTGCTTTTCGATTCTCAACACCCAGCGGAAACATCGGTAGATGGACAAAGAAAGAGAATATTCGAACGAAATATCCAAGTGGCTGCAGGATTTTATGCGCCAGGATTCTGCTAGCGGCATACTGCTGATTGTTGCCGCTATATTGGCCCTGCTGCTTGAGAACTCACCCTTGAGCTGGTTCTATGATGCCCTGCTCGATACCCCCGTTGAGATTCGCATTGGGGAGCTGCATCTCGCCAAGCCTCTCTTGCTCTGGATCAACGATGGTCTGATGGCGGTGTTTTTCATGTTGATCGGCCTTGAGGTCAAGCGGGAGTTTCTTGAGGGAGAGCTTTCCCGCCCGGACCAGATCATCCTGCCCGGATTGGGGGCGATCGGCGGCATGCTGGTACCCGCAGCCATCTACTACTGGCTCAATCACGGCGATCCGGCTGCTCTGAATGGTTGGGCAATCCCTGCTGCCACCGATATCGCCTTCGCCCTTGGGGTTATATCCCTGCTAGGCAGGCGTGTGCCTGTCTCTCTACGGGTCTTTTTGATGGCACTGGCAATCTTCGATGATCTGGGGGCGATTATCATAATCGCCATCTTCTATACCGCGGATCTCTCCTTGGCCAGTCTAATTATCGCCCTGCTGGCAATTGTGGTGCTATTCGTCTTGAACCTAATGCAAGTCTCCCGGGTTTCAGCCTATGTCTTTGTTGGTGTGATCCTCTGGATTGCGGTATTGAAGTCGGGTGTACATGCTACCTTGGCAGGAGTGATTCTAGGACTCGTGATCCCGCTCAAGGATGCCAAAGACAGCCAACGTTCACCCCTCAAGGAAGTGGAGCACGGCTTGCATCAATGGGTGGCACTCTTGATTGTACCGATATTTGCATTTGCCAATGCGGGTGTCTCTCTCTCGGGTTTGACCTTTGACTCACTGCTCGAACCGATTCCACTTGGTATAGCCGCCGGCCTCTTTCTGGGCAAGCAGATAGGTATCATGCTGTTTTGCGGCATTGCCATTATGCTCGGATTTGCCAAGCTACCCAGTGGTGCCAGCTGGTCGGGTTTCTATGCAACGACGATACTGTGCGGTATCGGTTTCACCATGAGTCTCTTTATTGCATCCCTGGCATTTGAACAGGGAGGCACCAGCAGCATCATCATGGGAGACCGTCTAGGTATCCTGCTTGGTTCAGCGCTTTCTGCCGTGGTCGGTTTTCTGATTCTGAAAATATTGAACCCCGCAATCCCTGAAGAAAGGACGAGGGCTGACTAAATTTCTTTTTTTATATTGCGGGTCAGCCCTTATCAACCATCGCCTTGTACGATATAACTGAGGCTCTGTTTGTCAAAACTCTGTGGTTTTATCTGGCAGAGGTTGAAGATTTTCTCACCACTGCAGACATTTCCTTTCAGTAACATGCGAATTTGGTCACGACTGATGGGAAACCACTGGAATCTGTCGAGTGCGGCTGCAGCCATTGCGGGAGCGAATGCCGGTACCGGAAGCATCAGCTTCTGTTTGCCAAGGCTTTCAGCGATGGTTTTCAATATCTCTTTCCAGGTCAGATTTTGTGGGCCGCCCAGGGTGTAGATATCGCTGTAGGTCTCCGGTCTGTCGAGTGAAAGTACAAAGGACTCGGCCACATCCTCCACATGTACCGGCGAGAGCTCGAAACCACCGGGGTTGGAGGGAATCAGGCCTTCGTAAAATAGGGGTGCAGGCAGGGGAGAGTCGATGATATCCCGCTTTAGCATGGTGACGAATTCAAGCCGCCCATGGGGATTCCCGAAGATGACGGAAGGGCGGAAAATGGTCCAATCAAGACCACTGCCCGGGAGATGGTTTTCCGCGGCCAATTTGGTCTTCTGGTAGGGTGTTAGACCGAGTTCGACACCATTGGCACTCATCAAGAGGAAGCGTTTAATCCCCTGTTCTTTTGCCACTGAGGCGGTCTTGACTGCCCACTCGTGTTGCAGTTTTTCAAAGGTGATTCCCTTGGAGGGATATTCCCTGAGGATGCCAATGTTGTAGATTACCGCGTCTACCCCGGTCAGTAGGCGCCTAAGTGACTTATTATCCTCGATATCCCCACTTACCCATTCGAAGGGTTGGGTTGGTTTGAATGAGTGAGACGAATTCTCTCTGACCAATAGTCTGGGTGTATGCCCATGTTGTAGCAGTTTCTCCGTCAAATAGTGACCGACAAAACCTGTGCCGCCCAATAGTGCCACTTTCATGACGTCTCTCCCTACTTTTTACTGTGGGTGATTATTGTATTCTACTCGATAAAGATCTATCCGCTGCAATGATTAAGGTTACAAAAAATCACATTGCTCGGATTTTCCACCTAAGCGAGTTACCGAAACGGAATCTGTTGTGCTTGCAATGCCTGTTTCAGTTCTAGAAATGCCGGCAGGATGTCACCCCTGCCACGAATGCCCAGTTCAATATAACCATTCGCACCCAGGGTGGGAAGACTGAATGTCTTCAGTTTGGGAAAGCGTTCATTGACCTGCTCCATGATAGCTACAAGGGTGCTTTCAGGGGTGTCGACGACCTGCAGGGAAAGCACGCTGAACTGATCCATTGAGGAGGGGTATAAGTGATCCAGAACCCATTCGGCCATGGGCCAGGCCATTTGCGGGAATCCGGGTAAAAAATAGTGTTGATTGATAGAAAATCCGGGAATCTGGTTATAGGGATTGGGAATCAGCTCGGCCCCCCTTGGCAGTTCAGCCATGCGTATCCGGGTTGGGTAGGCCTCGTCACCGTAACGCTTTTCAATTAAAGCCACGGCTTCAGGATGAGATTCCAGGGCAACCCCGGCAGCTTGTGCGGCGCAGGCCCGGGTCAGATCGTCCGGAGTGGCGCCGATGCCACCGCAGACAAAGACCGGATCGGCTTCAGCCATGGAAAAAGTGAAATGTTTAATTAACGGGATTTTCTCATCCGGTAGAAACCAGCAACGATGCAGCTGCAGTCCTCTGTGACCCAGTAATTGTCGGAAATAGGGGAGATGACGCTCCTCTCTATCTCCGAATAGGATTTCATCGCCGATGATGATAAGTCCGAAGGATTGGCTCACGCTATTTGTATCATCTCAGTTATAAAGGGATTGAAGTGCCGAAAGTGTCAAAGAAACGCTACAGCCGAGGCGATCCGTTGGTTGGTTAGACAACACTGTTATAGCAAACTCCCCGGGAGCTGTCTTCAGGATAGTGCCGCCAGGTGGAATAGCACGGATGGCTGATCGATGATGCCTGTCTAACGAGTAAGATCTGGTCTATCCTAATTCACATACTATCCGAGGATCAGTCATCTTGGATGGGAAGATTATGATCTTCTAAACCATTCTTCAATGATGGTTGAACATTACTTTGATGAGGCTACTGAATGTTATCTGGCAGATTGAAAATTCTCCAGGAGATGCCAATATTCGGCGGTGTAAACGAAAGCACCCTCGACTCAATTCTACGCAAGGCCAGGATCATCACCGTGGAGAGAGGCGGTTACTACTTTCGTGAAGGTGATCTGGATAATTCAATCTATATCATAGAGCAGGGCAAGGTTGCGGTTTATCGATATTCACATGAGAAGCGCTATAAACTCCGAGAACTGGGTGAGGGGGACTGTTTCGGGGAAATGGCGCTCATGGACTGCAAACCGCGCAGTGCGGAGGTGGTGGCACTCTCAGACAGTACGGCCATTCAGGTGACAGCCGCACAGTTGGCTGAACTCTATGTTTCCAATTCGGAGCAGTATACTTTGATCTATATGAATCTGGGGAGAGAGGTTTGTCGACGCCTGAGAGATGCTGATTCCCGATTGTTCATACACGATATCGAATCAAGAGAAAGTATCAATAACGGTGGAGCCGCACCCGGGTAAGAGCATATATCCTGATGGTTGAATCGGTGATTCAAATGCTATTTCTCAATCCTAGAGAGTCAGGATGTGGCCGTAGATAGATTTGTCTGGACATGTAACTGTCCGGATGGTGTCTGAAGTAGTGCCTGAAGAGGGTTATCGGCACAATGAGCGGTGTTTCGCCTCGTCGATAGGATTCAATACTGGCTGTCAGCTCCCTCTTGTCATCTCTGCTGATACTTTTTTTCAGGTAACCCATGATATGTTGCAGAACATTGGCATGTCTTTTGCGGTTGACGCGCCGTTTCAATGTCGGCATCAACTCTTGAATATATTCATCGGCAATTGCACTTAGCTCTTTGTTAGAGAGATTGGAAAGCAGTCTCCCAAGGCGCTGGTAGGCAGCCTGTGAATGTGCCATAACCAGATATTTATGCTCTGTATGAAAGGCGATCAGTCCGGCGGGTGTGATACCCGAATCCATTAGATTTTTCCAACGATGATAGATGTAGACACGATTAATGAAGTTTTCCCTGAGCACATGATCATTGAGCCGTCCCTCCTCTTCAACGGGTAACAGCGGCTGGTACTGCATTACTATTCTGGCAAAGACACCTGAGCCCTTGCGCATACTCTGGTGATTGGATTCAGAATAGACCTTGACCCGCTCCATACCGCAACTGGGAGAGTCCTTTTTCAATATATATCCGCTAATATCTTCTAACTCTTGTGCCTTCTTGCGGGCAAACTGTTCCATCTTGGCGGTGACATCCCAGCTGGGATCGGAGACGCCAACCAGGCGGGGATGAGCGTGGTCGCCGACAAGGCGGATCGTGGGACGAGGGATGCCCAGTCCAATTTCAGCTTCAGGACAGACCGGGTAAAATTCAAGATACTTGCCCAAGGTCTCGAGAATGTATCGATCCTGTTTATGTCCGCCGTCATAGCGAACATTGTGGCCGAGCAGACAGGCGCTGATAGCCACTTTTGGTTGAGCTGTAAGCGGGTTGTCATTCGTCATTCTTGAATTCTCACCGTGTGTGCGGTTAGACTCCTTTTATATCCTATCTAGTATAAATAATTTACCATCCACAATTGTAGTTATTAAGGTAAAGTTGATGAATCAGCATCAGACAGCCTATGAGAGAATGGGCGGTGAAAAAACTGTTCGTCAACTGGTAGACAGGTTCTATGATTTGATGGATCAGCAGCCAGAGCTAGAAAAATTACGACAACTACATGCCAAGAGCCTGAAAATGTCTCGGGAAAAACTGTTTCTTTTCCTGTCCGGTTGGTTCGGCGGTCCGGATTTATATGTGCAAAAGTATGGACATCCGAGACTGCGCGCCAGGCACCTGCCATTCAGCATCGGTATCGAGGAGCGGGATCAGTGGATCCACTGTATGCGCCAAGCGATGTCGGACCTGGGTCTGGAGGCGAGATTACAAGAAGAGCTCTATCAGGCATTTTTTAAAACCGCTGATTTCATGCGTAATCGACCGGAGCTGGATCAGGACAAGACCTTCAAGATAATGCCCGCAGACAAGTAACAGCGGAGACAGTGGTATGTCCTCTTGTGCTTTTCAAGATCTTCCCCTGTCAATCAATCCAGATTCCTTTCCCGGCAAACCATTCCTTGTCTAGGCGCCAGTTGACCCGGTCGATATCCTCCCGACTGAGGACCAGTTCGCGCACTTTGGATTGAACTGATGCCAACTCCTTCTGTGCCTCGATAAGCTTTGGATGTTGTTCGTCCAAGCTTTTAAGATCGGGCCTGATCAAGCTGATAAATCTGACGGCAGGCATCTCTCGTGATCTGGGGGACGACATAACCGCAGTCCTTCCTTTGATTTCATATGTCCTGAAGGGGTAGGGGTAGGATGAAATCCGAGAATCCTGTTTCAGCATGGCATCAATCTCGCCGAGTCGGAAATCCAGTGTCACTATCCACGCAAGCAGCAGGCCAAGACATATACCGGCAAGAATTCCCGCATAGATTTTAGTACCACGATCAAGACTCATCAGTTGCTCTCCGTTTATGATCCTAGGCTACAGAGAGTAGATGAACAGGGACAATGACAATCCTCAGTGATGTGGATCTATTTCTCTTCTAGAGCAAGAGATAAGGGTCAGGGAGTAGGCTGGGTAAAGCAGGTTAGGTCGGGCGAGGGGACCATGCCGGCCGGCACGGCCCCCTCGCCCTTGGGCTCTTGAGCCTGTTACTCTGAGATAAACGATTGCACCTGTTTCATGGAGTGTACCGATGGCCGGTGACGATGAATCATTTGCGGCAGCCTGTTCAATGCAGACGCAGCGTCATTCGCAGCGGAAAAGTTGCCGTAGATCAATGCATATTTCTGGGTACTCTTAACGGTTACCGGCAGGTAAGCGAGCTCGTCATCCAAATAGGTATGATAGCGTTCCGCCAGTTTATACATTTCTTGCTTGTCGCTGACGGTTGCTAGATGAATGGTATGGTTTTCTGCAGGTTGATTGGCAACCCATTTGGACCCATGAATGACATTGCCCTTACCGAATGTCTTATGCGGCCGCATATTCGTGACTCGACCATCGAGGGTTTCAACCTGGTCGCCAATCGTGACTAGGCGATCATTGATAGCGGAAATCTCGTTGTTTACAACTTGCTGTGATTCTGCTGTCCGTTTGCCAAGCTGGCTAAGTTGTGAATCGGTCGTGGCAAGCTGAGTATTGGTAGAGTTGATCTCGGATTGCAGTGCCGTATTGGTCTGAGATTCTGAACGCCAATTGCTGTATTGAGTGCCCATGAAAATGACAAAGGCGAGAACCAGCAATGCGATCAGTCCGCCAAGGGTTCGAAAATGGCGTTTTTCCAACATGATTAATGAAACAAGGGCCTTGGCACCTTTTTCAACCCGCTCTTGAAGATCACTGATCTGACCACTGTGCTGCTCACTGTGTTGACGCAAATCATCGATGGCATCGGCTAATTCCGAGCTGCGCTTAGTCAGCATCGTTGTGGATCTCGATAGTTCCCTGCTCTTCTTGGTGAGCTCTCCGGCAGTACCTTCCACGTCGGTTACACGTTTCTCCAAAGCCTGGTCAACCGCCTGTAGTTTCAGCATCCGTGCCTGGTTTGATTTGATCTCCTCTTCAGCCCGGTTGAGGTTGTTGCTAATTTCTTGGTTCTCGTTAGCCAGATCTTGGTCCCGCTGCTTGCTGCTTTTTGCCAGGCTGTCGATCTCCGATACCAATGCGTTTTCGAGTTCTTGCAGCATCCTTGCATTATCTTTGATGCTTTTATTCAATGTTTGGGTGGTCTGTTTTGATTTTTTTCCCAGTTCATCGGTGCGTGCGATCAGGGCCTGGTAGCCATCGCTTAGCAAGCCTATATCGGTATCAGATTTATCACTGACCTGATCGATCTGTTTGGAGATCGCCTTTATGTTCTTACTGATGTTGGCGGACTTATCCGATAGGGATTTGTAGGCATCATCGAGATTGCCGAGTTGTTGATAGGTTTCGGAGACCTTTGAAGTTAAATCGCTACCCTTGTCACTGAGATGGGAGAGGCTACTCTTGACACTGCGATTGGTTTTACTCAACTCGCTTCTGAGATCATCCAGGTCGGCGTCGATCTTGCCGATTTTGTTGTTGAGTTCATTCGGCAGCGGTTGAGATGAGGATCTCCCTTCCATCTCAATCAGGTTCTCTTTCTGTTTTGGATTAGCGGTTGCTTCCGAGGTGATCGGGCTTTTCTTTGCTGAAGATCTCTTGGCCATGAAATTTCCCCTTATTTCTGCGCCGAAAGCGCATCCTGATTCCAGTACGAATGAGAATCCTTAGAGTGGAAAATTAGCATATTATAATATAGATAGATAATTTGATTTCTTAGAGGATAATTTTCGGAACTATAGAGTGGTTAATAATTCCTTGAAATTAATAAAGAAAATAGAGTGATTAGGTGATACTCGAGAATATTTGAGGTCTCATCAGCGCTCACCAGGTCGCTATTTTTCTGGGGACTCTGCTAACCCATGGCCCTCACTGCCGCGCCCCTTATCTGAAAAACCTGGGTAATCTTCCACGCGCCAGCGCTGCTCAACATGATCGTTTTCATCGACGAAACGAAGTTTCGACCATGAGGCAAGGCTAACGATGAATACCAGGATCAACAGGATGGCGACGTTCTTCGGGGTGAACATGTGATAAATCTCCAAACAGCCTCAGCCAAGGGAAAGAAAGATCTGGAATGAGGTGTAATATGGAGTGTACTCCAGGCAACACGATTTCCATGGGTAAATATCACATACTTTCACTAGGGTTAGGCGGGCTGGTTCTGCTACAGACGCTTCCGTTCCCCGCGGACGCGGATTTAAAAATGGGACTGGCGATCGAAAGATTGAGTGCCAGCGGATGGCGCATGCAAGGGATCGACGTCGACATCGGCCTGATTGATACGGGTCAGTTAAGCGTCCATCTCACGGCTGCTTCATTCAAGCACGATGCACTGCCCGGGGCATTTGAGGGTATTAGCCTTGATTGTCCACTGCAACTGAAAGCACAAACCTATCGATGTATCGATGGCCGTTTGAGTATCGCCAATACCCCTTATGGACCCCAGGTGCTGAAGGTCAGTGGCGAGTTTACAGATAGTGAACAGCTGAGAATAAACGCTCAGGACGTCAAATTGGCGCAGGGCATGATAGACATCGATCTCGAACTCAACCAGGGACGCTGGGATCTTGCCCTGCGAGGTGAGGGTTTGAAGCTAGCGCGCTTGGGCCGGCAATTTGCTGCCGATCTTGTTAAGGATTCCGATCTCTCCGGCGATGCTAAACTGGTCGCACGACTATCGGGTTTCAAGGCTGAACCGGAGAGGGCTGAGTTGACCCTCCGGGTTGGTCAGTTTGCCTATGCGGATGTGGAGGGGTTGCGGGTTGCCGAGGATGGCGCTTTGAGACTAGACCTTAAGGCGCAACGAAAAGGATCGGAGTGGCGAGGGGATGTCAGGCTCTCGTTGAGCAAGGGGCAGTTCTATGCGGATCCCTTTTATCTGGAGGTGGCTGAAGCACCGTTAACGGTTGAATGTCGGGGCCAATGGATGACAGGCGCAGATCTATTGCACATTCATACCGCAAAGGTCGTGGTGCCACAGGTCATGGAATCACAGGGTAGTGCCAGAGTCGATATCTCCAGTGGGGAGATATTAGAGGCGCAGATAGATCTAAACAGCGATCGTGTGGGTAGCCTCTACAGTGTCATCCTCCAGCCGCTGCTGATAGGCAGTATGGCGGATGATCTGGAGGCTTCAGGTGTCTTGCACACACAAATAGGATTGAAAAATGGAGCGCTGCAAGGTCTGGATGCCAGTCTTGAGAATATCGACCTGGACGACCGGCAAGGTCTGTTCGCCTTGTATGGGCTGAATGGGCGTTTGGCGTGGACCAGGGAGGAGCATCCCGACAGGTCGCATCTATCGATCCAGGGCGGGCAACTCTACCGCATCGATTTTGGGCCTGTGGATATCCATGCCCATGCGCAAAAGGGGGAGGTGAGGTTGCTGCAACCGGTGGATCTGCCTCTGATGCAGGGAAGTCTGCAAATCGACCAGCTGCATGCCCAGGGGTTGCTGGCAGACGCACCCCAGTTCACCACCAGCGCTCAGGTTAAGGATATCTCACTCCAGGCATTGGCCGAGGCCTTCGAGTGGCCGTCTATGGAAGGGAAACTCCATGGCACCATTCCAAGTGTTCACTATCGGCAGAAAAAAATGGGCATGGATGGGGAGCTGGTCATCGACGTGTTTGGTGGCACGATTCGGATGGGCAAGCTTTTGGTCGAAGATCCGCTAGGCCGGGTGCCGGAGCTGTTTGCTGATCTGCAACTGTCCGGTCTGGATCTGGCTCAGATTACCCAAACCTTCTCTTTCGGGCACATCCAGGGGGGACTCGAAGGGGAGATAGCCGGTCTGCATCTCGCCAGTTGGGAGCCGATCGCCTTTGATGCGCGCTTCAATACCCCGGACAACGACCAGACCCCCCATCGCATCAGTCAACGGGCGGTGGATAATCTGACTTCATTGGGAAATGGTGTGGGTAGTGGTCTTTCCAGCACCTTTCTCGGTATCTTCAAGGAGTTTCGATACAACCGCATTGAGTTGCGGGCCAAACTGGATGGGAACAGTGCAGAGTTGGGTGGGATGGATCATCCGGATGGAGGTTACTACCTGGTCAAGGGTTCAGGTCTGCCAAGGATCGACGTGATTGCGAGGAATAGACAGGTGGCCTGGAAGACACTCTTGGAACGCCTGAAAAATATACGTGTCGAAGGTATGGAAATGAGGTAGGTTGCGAATGGCCTCATGAGACTGATTTGGCACTTTATATCATTGTCAATTATAGTCTTGGCTAGTGTCCGTCGGGGGACAACGGGTATTATTTCTAGCCCCGGCGCCTGACGGTTGTCTTTCTCCGACGCCCCGACACCAGATCCCTATGCTGGCGGGGCTTACGCGGCATCCCTGCCGCTACTATGAATTTTTTTTATACCTAAGGAATCAAACGATGCTGAAGCGTTTTCTTGGTTATCCCTTTATGGCACTTGGCCTGGTTGCCTGTGTCACCATCAATATCTATTTTCCCGCCGCCGCCGCTGAAGAGGCCGCGCGTACCATCGTGCGCGATGTGCTGGGGGAAGAGAAGGCACCTGAAGATGAGAAACCGGTGCCGAACCAAGAATCGACAAAGGACGACAAGCAGTCTTCACGGGACGTTCTGCAATCGACCCTGTCCCGTGCCATGACTGGCGTGGTGGATTTCCTCGTGCCGCCAGCCCAAGCGGCACAGCCTAATATCGATATAGAATCGCCGGCAATACGCAAACTGCGTGCATCCATGTCTGGCAGGCAAAAAAGTCTTGCTGCCCACTACCGCACCGGCGCCCTTGGATTTACCAATAATGGACTGGTGAAGGTGCGCGACCTGAAGCTGATTTCATTGCGTGATAGAAACAAGGTGAAGAAACTTGTGGCGGATGAAAATGGTGATCGCAAGGCACTGTATGCAGAGATCGCCCGTGCCAATGGACAGCCCCAATGGGAAAAGAATATTCGTGATACCTTTGCCCGGGTGTGGGTGGAAGAGGCGCCCAAGGGGTATTGGCACCAGGATGGCAAGGGCAACTGGCGTCAAAAGTAGCCGTCCACCAAAGAGATTTAAATAACCGTGATAGTAAACAGGATAAACATAGCATTTGCGAAGTTATCCGATGCCGTTGAAATCGGGGTGATGTCGAAAAACGATATTGAATACGGCCTGGGCTGGCGCTATACACCGGAAAGGGTGGCAAAACTCATCCGCGATAGTTCAAAGAATGTCGTGGTGGCGAGAACGGATGCTGAATTGGTTGGCTTTGGGATTATGACCTACTACCAGGACCAA
This sequence comes from Candidatus Thiodiazotropha sp., assembly GCA_040507005.1. Classification (GTDB taxonomy): domain Bacteria; phylum Pseudomonadota; class Gammaproteobacteria; order Chromatiales; family Chromatiaceae; genus Thiodiazotropha. The sequence goes on along the minus strand of JBEVVS010000110.1, from coordinate 17,025 downwards.
TCAAACCTGGATCTTCTGGCGGTGAAACGAAATTTCCGGCGCATGAAGATTGGTTCGCAAATTGTACGCTGGCTGGAGGAGGTTGCCTTGACGGCCGGGGCCTATAATGTGTTTGTTCAAGTAAGAACGAGAAATAGTGCAGCAGTCGGTTTTTATGAGAGTTTGGGTTACTCAGCCCTGGATGAGGATAAGTCCTACTACAACGGTGTTGAAGCCGCACTCTTGATGGTGAAAGGTTTAAGACGGATGTACAGGATCACTTAACATTTCAATGGATTCGTTCATCAGCACTCGGCGAATCTTGCATAGTCTGGACAGCACCATCAATCCACAGTCGATGAGGGCGTTGACATGAGACAACAGATTGTCGCCTTATTGCTGTTGAGCCTAATAGGGTGGCCACTGCATGCGGAGATTTCCGCATCACTAGTGCACGCCAGCAGGCCAGTACTTTCAAACCCCCATGACCTCAAATTGTCTCCTGATGGAAGTTATCTGTTCGTCTCTGACGTGGGCAACAATCGTATCGCCATCCTCAATCCTGAAACACTCGACTTGATCGGTGCATTTGGGGATGACCATCAATCAGGTACGCATGACATCGATTTCGATACCAAGGGTCGGGCCTATGTCGCCGATACCCACAATAACCGCGTGATCATCTACTCGCTAAACGGTACCGAGGCCACCCAGATCGGTGAGCTGACGAAAGCTATCAGGGGCCCGGAAGGCGTCCTCGCCCACCCCAATGGCCGCATCTATGTGGCTGGTGCCTGGTCGAATAACCTTGTGGCGTTTGAAAAAGGTGTGATGGTGGATGAGATTCGTGGACTGTCATCACCGCACGATTTGGAACTGGCGGCGAATGGATTGGATATCTGGCTAGCTGATGCAGGCAATGACCGCATACTGCTGCTTACTCCAGAGCTCGATGTGAAAAGAGAGTTGACCCGTGAGTCCTACGACTTCGATGGCGTGCGCTACATGGATCTGCTGGATGACGGTAGTCTGGTCGCGGCGGACAAGAACAACCACCAGATCAAGTTCATCACACCCGATGGAAAGCTTGGCCTGGTGCTCGGTGACGGTAGTCCCGGTCGCGGCCCCGACAAGTTCAGGACCCCGGAAGGGGTGGAAGTACGTGGAAGCGATCTTTGGCTGTCGGATTCCGGCAACGACCGCATTGTCCGTTACCGATTGACACTATCGCCCTGATTGCCCATATCGACTTCAAGCATCCGGCGCCAGCGCTCGAGGGGGATGCGTGCAATCACATCGAAACCGCCCTTGCCGTCCGCAAGCAACACCACCCCCTCACCCTCATCCGGGTAGACCGGTGTTGCCTCTCGAGCAACATTTCCGTGTGCTACGACAATCCTGTTAGCGCCAGCAGCAGGCGGTGTGGAAAACAAGCGCTGTGCACTGGCAAGGATTTTATCCCGCCCACCGAAATATCCGGCACTGCGCAGATTCATGACTGCAGTGGTTGACTCAATCGACCCGATATTGAACAGTTGTGCTGTTTCCATCGTCCTGCAATAGGGGCTCGCTAACACCTGCCCGACTGGAATACCCAGCTTGCGGATCGCCTGACCGATAGCGCTTGCATCAGCACGCCCCCTGTCCGACAGTTGCCGCATTTGACGCACATCACAACTCAACCAATCCCCGGCTTTGCTGACTCGATCCTGGATCGACCAATCCGTTGCCACATGTCGAAAATAGAGTGTGTAACCACCACTGCGTAATCGCGTGAGTAACTCTTTATCATCAATTGCAACGACCGATGCCGGTCCAAGACAGAGAAATAGCGTCAAAATCCACAGCAAACCTCGAGACTGTTTTTCTTTGGTCGGTGATTGCATTATGTGACAAAGGGTTGGTTGATATAACTTTTAAGCAATAGTTGGTCTAGCCTATGGTTTGGGAAACAATCGAATAAGTTGCCCATTGTTTGCATCGACCAACAGGTAGATAAGGCCGTCAGGGCCCTGCCGTACATCCCGAATCCTGCCAAGTTCACCGCTAAGCATTCGCTCTTCGTGAATAACGGTCTCACCGTCCAGTTCCAGTCTTACGAGTTGGTTGAACTTGAGTGAGCCGACAAACAGGTTGCCCTTCCACTGTTTGAATTTTTCACCTGTATAGAAGGCCATGCCTGACGGGCCAATGGAGGGCACCCAATAGTGGACAGGCTGAACCATGCCGGGCTTATGCGTGCCTTCACCGATTTTCGTCCCGCTGACGTAGTTTACGCCGTAGGTTATAACAGGCCAGCCGTAGTTGGCGCCGGGGTCGGGTATGTTTATCTCGTCACCGCCCTGGGGGCCATGCTCGTGGGTCCACAGCTTCCCGTTTTCAGGGTGCAGAGCTGCTCCCTGGATATTGCGATGTCCATAGCTGTAGATCTCAGGTAATTTACCGGCTTGGCCAACAAATGGGTTTTGTGATGGCACGCTCCCATCGTCATTGACACGGATTAAAGAACCTGCGTGATCATTGAGATCCTGCGCCCGTGGGCGATCACCACGGTCACCGAGCGTAATATAGAGATGTCCCTGCCGGTCGAACACCAGGCGTGATCCGAAATGTTGGCGTGCAGAGGTTTTTCGGGCCATGCGAAAAATAATTTGCAACTGTTTTAGATTACGCCCTTCCAATCTGCCCCTCGCCACAGTGGTACCAAGTTTCCCACCGTCCGACTCTGTATAGGAGAAATAGATCAAACGGTTCTGTTTGAAGTCCGGGTGCAAGACAACGTCAAGAAGCCCCCCCTGACGATGCTCCTGTATCGGTGGAAGGCCTCGAATGGGTTTCTCCTCAAGTTCTCCTTGAGGATTGACATAGCGAAGGGTGCCGCGTTTTTCACTGATGAGCATGCCGCCTTCAGGGAGGAATGCAACAGACCAAGGCTTGTATAACCCATCAACCAGAATTTCATAGTCGATGATCTGTTTTTCCGTTTTGACGGAAGCAGCGGAAACATTGAACGCTATAGACAACAGTAACGCGGTAAAGAGAACAGTTGATTTATGCTGATGTCTCATTCCAACCCTCGTATTTGAAAGTACATTTTCTACTGGTTTTGTTTCTTGATGTATCACCGTAGTATAGGTGGAAAATATCCATAAATATCGTCAGTATTAGGCAAACTATGCTAGCCGGCCCCTGGCTCAGAACACTCGAGGTGCTGATACAGGCCAGAGGCAGCTTTGCATAACAAAAATATTACCATTGGGTAGTTGGTTCCATGGCACTGAAAATATCAAAGCATGTCTCAATCCCTGATAATGAGATCGAAATCAGCGCGATTCGTTCACAAGGCGCGGGTGGGCAGAATGTCAACAAGGTGGCATCTGCCATTCATTTGCGTTTTGACATAATCAAATCATCTTTGCCTGAGTACTATCGCCACCGCTTATTGAAACTGAATGATAAAAGAATCAATAAGGATGGCACTATTATCATCAAGGCGCAGCGCTACAGAGATCAGGAAAGAAATCGCCAGGATGCCTTGCAAAGACTCCAATTGCTAATTAAGCGTGTTAGTACAAACCCTAAGAAACGTATCCCGACAAAACCCACAAGGGCAGCTAATCGACGCCGACTGGATAGTAAAACCAAACATGGAAGACAGAAAGCACTAAGACGCAAGGTGGATGAATAACATTGCGCTAGCATTTGCACTGAACAAGCGATCATAATAACTTGAAACAATCTGTAAACTTAATAAAGGTGTTTGTATATTGGCCCTGAAGGCAACTGTTTTTAAAGCCGAGCTCCAGATCTCCGACATGGAGAGGGGGCATTACCAGACCTATAACCTGACTTTGGCGCGTCATCCCTCCGAGACGGACCAGAGATTGTTGGTCCGCCTGATCGCATTTGCGCTCAATGCGGATGAGGCCCTTACCTTCACCAAGGGGTTGTCCACCGATGACGAGCCTGAACTCTGGAACAAGAATCTGAGCAATGAGATTGATTTGTGGATCGAATTGGGCCAACTGGATGAGAAGCGTCTGCGACGCGCCTGTGGATTGGCTAAACAGGTTATTGTCTATCTGTATGCAGAGCGAAGTGCGTCAGTCTGGTGGTCTCAGCAGCAGGATAGGGTACGCCGATTCACCAATTTGCGCATAGTCATGTTATCCGTGGTGGGAGACGGGCAACTTGAATCACTTGCTCAGCGGAATATGTCCCTGCACGCCACGATTCAGGACGATCAGATCTGGTTGTCGGATGACCGGCAAACGGTAACCATTGATATCCAAAACTGGTTTCCTTGAGAGATGGTTACTTCAATAGATAGACGTGTTCCAACATCTGGCTGACACCTTTTTCCCGGTATCGCTCGGTATCTTGCAGGATATTCAAGCTATGCAGGTGCTGGATGGTAAAACGCTGGGCAAACAGGGCTCTGACTTCTTCATCCGAGACACTGAAGGGAGGGCCGTCCATCTCTCCCTGGGGATACTCCATGGTGATCAACAAAACCCTTGCCTGTTCGGGGAGAAAACGCTGTAGCATCTGTGCGTAGTGGAGCCGTTGATCGGGATTCAGTGCTACCAGGGAGGCACGGTCATAGACTGCATTGATATCGCTGTTATCCAGCTGTTCAAGGTCAAAGATGTCGCCACAATAGATCTCGTAGGGTCCGTCACGCCAGCACTCAAAATCGCCCAGGCGCTCAATCCTGGGGTGCAGGGCATGTTCCCTGAAAAAGGCCTCAATCGCCAGTGGGCTTAATTCAATACCGCGGATACGGTATCCCTGACCGGCCAACCAGGCCATATCCCTGCTTTTACCGCAGAGAGGGGCCAATACCAATGAGCCTTGAGGCAGATAGAGGGCGTGCCAATGGTTCAGCAGATGCTGATTGAAATCCACATGATGCCAACCGATATTGTTATCTTGCCAACGCTGCAGCCAGTTATCGTTTGGCGCTTTGAGTCTATCGTCTATTGATGTCATGATGCTGCCTGCCATCGGCTAACGGTGTGATTGTGATTTTTCATGTGATCTGCGGTACCAGGCAGTTCATTGACCGGGATGATATAAACCAGGGACTTTAATGGGTCATGTTCAAGACTGCAAGAATGCCATTGTTTCATACTAAGGCACTATTGTTGATGACAGGCAGTCAAACAAAAATAACCGCGGTTCAATTCAGAGTATCAAGATAGAGATGGAAGCAGATTCGAAAGAGCAGGCATTTGCCGCCCTGACACCAGATGCACTACTGGATGCCGTTGAGTCGACCGGTGTCAGCTGTAGCGGACAGATGCTGGCACTCAACAGTTATGAGAACAGGGTCTATCAGGTGGGCTTGGATGACGGGCCGCCATTGGTGGCCAAGTTCTATCGCCCCAATCGCTGGAGTGATCAGGCGATCCTGGAGGAGCACCAATTTACCCTTGAACTGGCGCAGCAGGATATCCCGGTCATCCCCCCCATCATTGACAGGGAGGGCAAAACCCTGGTCTATCATGAGCAGAACCGCTTTGCCCTCTATCCCTGCAAGGGCGGACGTGCACCGGAGTTGGATGATCCCAGCCATCTCATTCAATTGGGCCGTTTTATCGCCAGGATACACCTGTTGGGTGCCACCTGTGACTTCGAGCATCGGCCAGGTATCGACTTGGACGGCTTCCTGCATGAGCCCAGTGGTTATCTTCTACAGCATGGATTTATACCTGCACACCTGGTCACTGCCTACGAATCCCTGCTCTCCGATCTCTGCGAGCGCATCGAGGCGTGCTATGCCAGAGCCGGGGCCTACAAAACGATTCGCTTACATGGCGACTGTCATCCCGGTAATATTCTCTGGCGTGACGAGGGGCCTCAGATTGTCGATTTCGATGATGCCAGAATGGGTCCTGCGATACAGGATCTGTGGATGTTTCTCTCCGGTGATCGCAGCTACATGAGCGAACGGGCGGCGGATCTGCTGGAAGGATATAGTCAATTTTACGATTTCAATCCCGCGGAGCTCCACTTATTGGAGGCCTTGCGTACACTGAGACTGGTTCACTATGCGGGGTGGCTGGGCCGGCGTTGGTATGACCCGGCTTTTCCCAGGGCGTTTCCCTGGTTCGACAGCATGGCCTTCTGGGAAGAGCATATTCTTACCCTGCGTGAGCAGCTGGCAAAGATGGATGAGCCCCCCATTGTGGTGTGAGGCCAGTGCGATATTGATGAAAATCTCAATCAATTACCGTCGTAGCGGATGTCTACAATCCAGTAGTGTTTTTTGCCACCTGGTGTTTCAACCGAGATTTGGTCGTCCAGACTGCGTCCCAGCAAGGCCTGTGCAAGGGGCGAATCGAGACTGATATAGTTGGCCTGCATACCGATCTCATCAGGACCGACTATCCGGTAGCTCTGTTCGCTCCCATCTTTGTCTTCCAGCCACACCCGGGCTGAAAAAAAGACCTGTTGTTGATTGCTCGGCAGCTGGTTGACGACCTTCAGAACCGGGATTCTTTTCTGTAGATAACGGATACGCCAATCGATTTCGCGCAACTCCTTTTTGCGATATATGTATTCCGCATTCTCTGACCGGTCCCCCTCGGCAGCTGCTGCTGCCAGTGCCTTGGTCACATCCCGTCGGCGCACCCATAGCTCCTGTTCCTCCTGTTTGAGCTGCTCATACCCGGTTTGGGTAATATAGGGGGATTTCGCTGGGGCAGGCGGCTTGTATCGTCCCATGTTTCTACTAGACCAGGGTGAAATATGTAACTTGGGGATAATGTTAAGTCAAAATCCAACTTTGAGCATAGTCATTCTGATCCGTCGGCACCAGTGTGATTCAAGGTCTCGAACAGACCTCTATGGCATTGCCCTGGCAATCGAGGCGTAGATGTAAAAAAAACTAAAGATGGCAACTGGCTTCTTTGCAATGGATAGGGCTTCATCTACAATCGAAACCTCTATCGTATCGGGAATCAGCAAGGAATAATCTGGGAGCAGGTAATATGATTCGATTGGAAAAATTGACCTTGATCGGCCTCTCCCTGGCAGTGGCGTCCATCATTGCGGCCTGCGGGGGCGGCGGCGGAGGTGATGATGGCGATGATATCAATTCGCAGCAAAGGGTAACCGTCAGCGGTAATTTGATCGTTCCCTCCTTCGTTGTGACCGACAGTGATGTCAACGACGTGGAGACCACCTCAGTGCCCAATCATCCCGCCACCGCTGCTCAGGTGGTGCCCAATCCTGTCAATATAGGTGGTTATGTCAATCAGCCTCGCGAAGGTTTTCCTGGCCTCTCATACAATTTAGGGGATACGGACGACTACTTCCTCATCGATATGCAGGCGGGGCAGACTCTTTTACTCAATATCGCCGATATTGCCAACGGCGAGGATTTGGACCTGTTCTTGTATGACCTCAACGGCGCTCTGGTTGACTCCTCTGTGGGGGTCACCAAGTTTGAATCACTGGTGATTCCTGAGGATGGGCAGTACTACGTGAATGTCTATGCCCTCGACGGTGCCTCCAACTACCTGCTTTCCGTGGGTTTGACGCCACAAGCTGATCTACCATCCGGTGCACTCAGGCTGTCCGATGATTTTATAGCGGATGAGGTATTGGTTCGTTTCAATGAACTCTCAGTGCAGGCCCGAATCGAGGACCCCCTATTGCAGCAGTTCCAGATCGACACTGAAAACTACAGTGGCGGGGTACAGCGGTTGACCCTGAAGGAGCAGGCGACAGTGGTGGCCGAGCGCACTTTGAGCGATACACAAGTCACTGCGGAACAGCAACAAAAGCTCGATACCCTCTCTGCAATCAAGGCATTACGAAAACGCGATGACGTGGACTTTGCAGAGCCCAACTACATGGTGCACCCCTCGGCTATCCCAAATGACACCCATTACACACTGCAGTGGCACTATCCGCAGATTAATCTGCCTCAGGCCTGGGATATCACCACGGGTGACAATAGTGTCATTGTAGCGGTCATCGATACCGGTGTGCTGCTCGATCATCCGGAAATGAGCGGCCAGCTCACCGCGGGCTATGATTTCATTTCCGATCCTGAAAGCGCCGGTGATGGAAATGGCATAGACAGCAACCCCAACGATGAGGGGGATGCTCTCCAGGATGGCGCCTCCTCGTCCTTTCACGGCACCCATGTGGCCGGTACGGTGGCTGCACGGACGAACAACAGTCTGGGATCTGCCGGTGTCGCTTGGGAGAGCAGGATCATGCCGATCCGGGTATTGGGTAAGGATGGGGGCAACACATTGGATCTGGCGGAAGGGATACGCTATGCCGCTGGGCTTTCAAATGCCTCCGGAACACTGCCTGCGCAACCAGCCGATATCATCAACCTGAGTCTTGGCGGCAACGCCGATAGCCAGACGACACGGGAAGCGGTGGCTGCAGCACGTGCAGAAGGTGTCATCATTATTGCCGCATCCGGAAACGAGAGCACTTCCCAGCCCACCTATCCTGCATCCTATCCGGGGGTGGTGTCGGTAAGCGCGGTGGATATCAATCGCGAACTCTCGTTCTATTCCAATTTTGGCACCATGATCGATGTGGCGGCGCCTGGTGGTGATTTGCGCGTGGATCTCAATGGTGATTCAAAGCCAGACGGCATATTGAGTACCGGTGCAGACGATTCATCCGACACACTGAGCTATCAGTTGGTGTTCTATAACGGCACCTCCATGGCGGCCCCCCATATCGCCGGGGTGGCGGCGCTGATGAAAGCGGTATATCCCGCTATGACCCCTGCTGAGTTCGATAGCATGCTGGCTGCAGGTGAACTGACCAGCGATCTCGGTGACACGGGGAGAGACGATCTCTATGGCCATGGCTTGATCGATGCCTTCAAGGCGGTAGACGCGGCACAACAGCGGGGAGGGGGCGGTGTGCCCGTGGATCCAGCATTGAGTGTCAATCCACAGAGCCTGAATTTCTCTCATAATCTGCAGAATACAACACTGTTCATCGAACAGATCGGCGGTGACCTGGGCAGTGTTCAGATCACTGAAGACATGAGTTGGCTGACCCTGCAAGCCAGTCAGGTGGATGGCTCGGGTTATGGCAGTTATAACGCCATCGTCGATCGATCCGGACTGGCCGCCGGGACCTATTCCGGGACTATTCAGATCAGTGCCGCCAGTGCGAACGCGACGGTTGAAGTCATCATGCAGGTCCTGGATATATCCATTACCGGTGATGCGGGTATCCACTATGTTCTGCTGGTGAATAGTGATGACAACCAGGTCTTGCAACAGGCTATGGTGGATGCGGTTGGCGAGAACGTCAGCTACAGCTTTAGTGAGGTGGCATCGGGTGATTACCTGATTTATGCCGGGTCAGACATGGATATGGATGGCGTCGTCTGTGATGCCGGCGAGTCTTGTGGCGCATATGCAACCGCCTCACAACCCAGCATCATCAACGTTGAATCGAGCGATATCGTCGATCTGGATTTCACCACTTCTTATGAATATCAGTCACCGAGTTCTCAATCCCTCGGAAATTCGACCCGGTCACTGGTTTTAAGAAGGTTGGATGTGGAGTAGATTTGGAGTTAGACAGCGATGCGTAACTCCAACACTGAAATAACTGGGGAATGGTGGGATGATGCGATACATGACGGGATACAATTGGCAGAGATGGGGAGGCCTTGGGCTGATGGTACTGGTTGTTTCTGGGTGCAATACATTGGCCTCCTCTGCAGTCAGTGTGCTTGATAAGGGATATATATGCAGTGTCAACCAGCCTGCGGGTGCGCAACTGGTGTCCGATAGTGAAATGAAACAGAGTAATAGCGTTAGCATTGGCGATTCATCCCCAAAACCGAGCGTCGACAACAACACGGATCGGGATCAATTCTGGATAATCCGGGTCAATATGGGGCAACAGCCCAGCGGTGGTTACGGGCTACGCTTGCTGTCAGAACAGCTTGATATCACCGCCAATACTGCAACAGTCACCCTGGAGTGGCTGCAACCCAAACCCGGCAGTGTACAGATGCAGGCACTTACCTATCCCTGTATCTACCTGAAGCTTGCCAAGAGCGACTACTCCCAGTTGGAAATCGCTGATCAAGAGGGTGAGATCAGATTCCAATTGAATCTCAACTGATTGCCATCCTCCGGTGTTTTTCAACCCAGCAACTTACAGAAGAGAAGTGATACACATTACAGGACAGTGATATTTTGTAATATTTGTTGACTGTGTGAAAAATTACCGAGTAAATAGCGTAAATGGGTCTAGCATTGTCGGTGTGTGTATTAAGTGGGCTTCTTTACAGGTATATAAGTCGTGTTAGTGGAAAATACAACTATCTCATTCGATGCGCCTCACCCGGCGGCGGTTTGGGCTGAAGCCATCTCCCTGGATCCGCTGCAAATAGATTGTGTGACCACGATCATGTTGACGATCCTCGACAATCAATGCGATTTGGGACTGGAAGAACAGATTGCACTGATGGCCATCTACGGCGTTATAAAGCATCGTGACGGCGCAGTATTGGAAAATGCGGTACACCAGGTAATCGAACGTGCGCAGATATCCTACGATCAACAGATAACAGACGAGATTCATGAGCTGCGTGTACATGCGGAGCGGGTAATCCCACGCCAGATCATGCGCTATTTCAAGCGCTTTTTACATGATTCCCTATATGGTTTCTGACAACCCGGCGAGTTAGTTTGGGATGATGGAGAGGGAGAGCCAGAGTAGCGCAGCTTCATCACCCTCTTGCAGCGAATCCTTGAGAATGACATTGCCGGAATCGGTAATCCAGTGGATAACCGAATCCATTCCCTCAATTACCGGAAGCTGGGGATTGCTGTTGGCCGGATTGCCAAGCTGTTGCCAAAGCTGCTGCTTCAGCAGTTCATGATAGTTACCGCGATAACCGATCTTTACCCCATTGATCCAGCGATCGTGGAAGAAAAGGGTTATATAGTGAGCGGGGATGTCATTGAATATGCCGATACGAGTAGCACATAAGCGATTGCCGAAGTTACTCAACTCATCCTTGCATGTCCAGGTTATATCGGGAAATACCTGTTTTAAATCCTCTTCACTGACCTGATTATCGAGTGCTTTTAGATTCAAGGCGATTTCATCTTCGCCCCACAGGGTCAGTAGAACGATGTCTGTGCGACGTTGCCCGTCTTCTGTGAAGACCAACCAGAATATCGGACCTATGACAACAAAGAATGCCAAGATGCGTTTATAGAAAGAGGGGATTTTAAAATTCATGAACTCAATGATGTTTGTTTAACGGTTCTTGGTATCTGTTTGTCAGGCTGCAGCTAGCGGCCAGTGGTGACACCTAATTCACTACTGCCCCATCGGTATCGATTCAGTACCGGTGGAGCAGTAGTGTTCTGGGTGTGTCTGGAGTCTCGCGCAAAGCAAATTGGGCTAGCAGCAGACTCCCGACTATAGGTGCTATCTGTTTTCCCTATTGTCAATCAGATTGTCAACCACGGATGGGTCTGCAAGGGTGGAGGTATCACCCAGGTTCTCCAGTTCGTTGGCGGCAATCTTGCGCAGGATGCGGCGCATGATCTTGCCTGACCGGGTCTTGGGCAGACCAGGTGACCACTGGATCAGGTTGACCTTGGCGATGGGACCGATTTCCGAGCGTACCAGTTTTACCAGGTCAGCCTTCAGTTCGTCGCTCCCTTCGTTACCGGCCATCAGTGTCACATAGGCGTAGATGCCCTGTCCGGTCAGGTCGTGGGGATACCCGACAACCGCCGCTTCGGCAACCTGATCGTGAAGTACCAGAGCAGACTCGATCTCCGCGGTACCCAGACGGTGTCCGGAGACATTCAAGACATCATCGACACGCCCGGTTATCCAGTAGTAACCGTCCTCGTCGCGGCGGGCGCCGTCGCCGGTGAAATAGTAGCCGGGATACATGGCAAAATAGGTTTCAAAGAAGCGTTTATGATCGCCATAAACCGTGCGCATCATCGAAGGCCAGGGATGTTTGATCGCCAGATTGCCCTCGGCCGGATTGCCATCGATCTCCACTCCCTGGTCATCCAGCAACACCGGCTCCACACCAAAGAAGGGACGGGTAGCCGAGCCGGGTTTCAACGGTGTGGCGCCTGGCAGGGGTGTCAGCATGTGGGCCCCGGTTTCAGTCTGCCACCAGGTATCTACAATCGGGCAGCGCTCATCACCGACCACCCGGTAGTACCACTCCCAGGCTTCGGGATTGATCGGTTCACCCACGGTACCCAGCAGGCGCAGGGTGCTGCGGCTGGTCTTTTTCACCGGCTCTTCACCCGCACCCATCAGGGAGCGAATGGCGGTTGGTGCGGTATAGAAAGAGGCGACATTGTGCTTGTCGCACACCTGCCAGAAACGTGAGATGTCGGGATAGGTGGGGATACCCTCAAACATAACGCTGATGGCACCATTGGTCAGCGGACCATATACGATATAGGTGTGGCCGGTGACCCAGCCCACGTCCGCTGTACACCAGTAAACTTCACCATCCTTGTAGTCAAAGACCAGTTTGTGGGTCATTGCCGCTTGCAGCAGATACCCACCCGTGGTGTGCAGAACGCCCTTCGGTTTTCCGGTTGAACCGGAGGTATAGAGTATGAACAACGGATCATCGGCAGCCATCTCCTCAGCCGGGCAGTCGGATGAAGCGCTGGACATGGCTTCGTGATACCAAACATCCCGGTCGTCGTTCCACTCCACCGGGTCACCGCCACGTTGGACGACGATGCAGGTGTGGACATTGGGACACTGGGCAATGGCTTTGTCGGCATTGGCTTTGAGGGGTACTTTCTTGCCACCGCGCATCGACTGATCCGCCGTGATCACAACCTGGCAATCCGAATCAAGGATTCGATCACGCAAGGCGTCGGGGGAGAAGCCGCCGAAAACGATAGAGTGAACGGCGCCGATGCGAGTACAGGCCAGCATGGCGACAGCGGCCTCCGGAATCATCGGCATGTAAAGGGAGACACGGTCACCCTTTTTAACCCCGCGTGATTTTAGAACATTGGCAAATTTAGAGACCTCTTCATGGAGTTCTCGATAGGTGATTTTACGATCCTCTTGCGGGTCATCCCCTTCCCAGATGATGGCGACTTGGTCACCTCGGCTCTCCAGATGGCGATCGAGACAGTTATAGGAGACATTCAGGGTGGCGCCTTTGAACCATTCGATATGCAGGTCATCTTTACTGAAGCTCCAATCGACTACTTTGTCCCACTTCTTAAACCAGGTGACATATTTATCAGCTTGTTCCCCCCAAAAACCTTCCGGATCAGAGATTGACTGCTGATACATCGCTTGGTACTGGGCATCATCAATATTTGCCTGTGCTGCGAATTCGGCAGGGACGGGGTAAGTCTTAATTTCTGACATTGGTTTCTCCTCAACGGTGGTTATTCATTCTCAACAACAGATATTTCTCTGTATGCCGTTTTTTTGTATAGAGCATGCTTGATTTTTTCATATTCACACCATTCTATTGCCAGTCAGCGTGTAAGGAAACGCTTGAGTTGGCACTGGTTGGGTTGTGGCACCATTTCAGATGCCATGGCTAAAAACAATTCCGCAGTGGCGACAGCATCGCTGAGGGCATTGTGTGCCTTGTAATTCGGTAAATTATAACGCGGACGCAGATTGAACAGGCGCAGATCCCCTGCCTGGATAGTGTGATTTCTGCGTTCAAAAATTCGTTGCGCCAGTACCAGGGTGTCGATAATCGGTATCACGAATGGTGCACCGAACAGCTTTTGGCAGGCCGCATCGATGAAGTTCTGCTCAATCGCGGAATAGTGCACCAGCATTACCTTGCCGGCCATGCGCTGCAGGAGTTCCTGCAGGGCTTCCTGAATCGAAACCCCAGTTGCTGCTTGGTCATCGGTGATCTGGTGGATGACTGCCGACTCTTCCGGGATCTCCTCATCGACTGTGATCAACTGATGGCGAGCGGTCCCGAGCTTGATGGTCATATGTTGCATCTCAACCAGACCGAAACTGAGGATTTTGTCCTTTTTCGGATCGAGACCGGTGGTTTCAAGGTCCAGGGAAACAATCGACAGCTCCTCGCATTGGGTATTGTTGGAGGTTAAAGGGGTCGATAGATAGTCACGCAGAATCCCCGGTTCGGCCTTCGCCAAGGCTCTTTTTCTTAAGGAATCCAAACTGAGGAATCTTGTCAGCATAGCTATACGAAACGTCCGCCCTGATAACGGCTTTCCATGGCATCCTGCATCTCCTGGATGACCCGAAAGGCGTCTTTCAAGTGCCTGCGCTCCAGATCCGACAACTCTTCCGGTGACATATAGTTGTCAGGCTTGATGCCTTTACGGATCTGTTCCGCCTGATGAAAAATGCGGATGCTGGCGATGAACTCCAATGCATCCACCAGGTTTTCTCCCATGTCACGGCTGAGGACGGTGGTTTCTGCCGCCGCCTCCAGCCGCTCTGTGGTATTTACCGACATCAGGCCTTGGTCAAGGGCGAACACACGGGCGATATCGGTGATGGGGACGATGCCCCGGTGCTTGATATCGAACGTGTCATCATGTTTTCCACCATGTATCAGCACGAAGGTACGGAAAAACCCCAGTGGTGGCCGGTGTTGCAGGGCATTCGCCGCCATGAAAGCGGTGAATATGCCGTTACCGCGAGTTTTGTTGAGAATGTCGGAACGCAACTCGTTAAACAGCTCGACTTCCCCATATACCGGGCGCAGATCGAAAAAAATACTCGACAGCATCAATGCCATGGGTTCCGGCTTGTTGATCCAGGTATTGAAATATTTACGCCAGATTTGCAGGGTTTGGCGCCATTTCGGATTTGTCGCCATGGCATCACCGGGGCAGTAGATGAATCCGCATGCATTCAATCCGTCGGAGACACGCTTTGACAAGGTCTCAAAGTACTCGGCGTGTTCAGGTTTCATCTCATCCGAGATGAGCAGGGCGTTGTCTTGATCGGAATGCGAGGTCTGTTCCCCCCGTGCCTGGGAACCGCCGCACATCCAGACATAGCGTACTGGCGGTGGTCCAAGTTCGGCCTCGGCCATCTCGATCAGACGCGCGGTCAATGAATCGGTGATAGAGGAGATGGCCTCGCCGATGTGCAGTGCCGAGGCATTGGAATTGGCGAGTTGGAACTGCAGGTCTGGCAACCTTCCGCTCACCAGTGCCAGGTCATCCACAGTGGCCGCCTTACGGATATCGCTTGCCAGAAAGGCCGAGTTAGTGGATTGGTGGCGGGCCAGATCAGTAGCAGTCAGCATGCCGACAACATGTTCACCCCGTTTCACCGGGAGATGATGCACATGCAGTCGAGTCATGGTCATCAATGCCTGAATCGCCATGGTGCTCTCCTGAATGGTCTCCAGGTTTGTGGTCATGATTTGGCTCACCGGGCGATCGACGGAAACACCCGCGGCAATACAACGTTTGCGCAGATCCCGATCGGTGATAATGCCCGCCAATTGTGCTCCATTCATGATCATTACGGATGAGACGTTCTTGTCGCTCATCAACACCGCTGCCTGACGGATGGTGCTGTTGATATCAATGGTGACCGGTCTCTTTTTGATCAGGTCGGAGACCTCAACTGTCATCTCGGCGATGGGACTCTTCTCTTCCCCGTAATCCTGCAAGGTACGGACCGCCTGTTTCAGCCGGTCCCTGATCGATTCAGCAAAGTGACGATCGAAGGCCGGTTCGGTTTTACGCAGCATCTTCAGTACATCGCAGGAGAGCTGATAGATCAGGCTATCCTCTACGGCCAGGCCATGGGTCACACGGCTGAAATCGATCAATTGGCAATCAGTGGTATAGAGACCACCCTCGGCCAGTTTCTCCACCAGATTGTCTTCATCATCACGAAGCTCGATGGCACCGCTGCGCAGGATATAGATAAAGCCCTTTATCGAATCAGCGGGAGGAAACAGGCTGCCTCTACGCAGATAACGAATTTCAAGGGATTTAGGAAGTTGATTGAGTTGCTCTTCGGGCAGGGCATCGAAGGGAGGGCGTTGTGCCAGAAAATCGCGAATCTCGACCAGTTCGATTTCCATAGATGTGGCTCGCATACGACTGGAGTTGAATTCCAGTAGTATGGTGAAAAAAATTGACCTTGTAACTATTCAGCAGCCCTCTGGTGCTAGGCTGGTGGATAGTCACCACCGATGATGCTTTGCTGCAGTTAAAAAGGCCCCGCCGAAGCGGGGCACTTGGTTACAGCTTTATGTTTTTTTATTAGTGATCTATAGCGCCTGCAGCGCCCTTGGGTACACGGATATCCTCCACCAGGTGCTGGATATGATCCGGTGGCGGAGCCGTGACCTTGGAGACGATGATGGCGACCACGAAGTTCACCAGTGCACCAATGGCGCCGAAGGCGTTTGGTGAAATGCCGAGGAACCAGTTCGGACCCAGGTCACCCAGGAACGAGGTACCCGGAATGAACATGATGCCCTTGTGCTGGAACACATACAGCATGGTGACACCGATACCGGAGATCATGCCCCAGATCGCACCCGCACGGTTCATCTTCTTGTAGAAGATACCCATCATCAGTACGGGGAAGATCGAGCTCGCCGCCAGACCGAAGGCGATGGCCACGGTGCCAGCTGCGAAATCCGGTGGATGGAGACCGAAATAACCGGCCAGGGCGATTGCGCCCGCCATAGCTATACGTCCCGCCATCAACTCGGCCTTCTCTGAAATATCGGGCATGAAGACACCCTTCAGGAGGTCATGTGAGATGGAGGATGAGATCGCCAACAGCAGACCGGCCGCGGTGGAGAGCGCCGCTGCGAGACCGCCGGCAACCACCAGGGCGATAACCCAGTTGGGCAGATTGGCGATTTCCGGATTGGCCAATACCATGATGTCACGGTCGACCTTGGTCATCTCGTTACCCTTCCAACCATAGCTCTCGGCCTTGGCTGCGAAATCGGCGTTCTTGTCGTTGTAGTACTGGATACGACCGTCGCCGTTCTTGTCTTCCCACTGCAACAGACCGGTCTTCTGCCAGTTGGTCATC
>JBEVVS010000007.1:0-42690 GCA_040507005.1 Candidatus Thiodiazotropha sp. | reverse complement strand
CCACTGATCAAACAGCAGGTTGAGTTGGATCTGAGTCCGGCATTGATACCTGACCTGGATGAGATCGAGCGACAAGTTCGGGATGTCGTAATCTGACACCTGCCAGCAATCCATTCCCCTTGTCCCTTCATCAACGCTACACAGAGCAGCTGCAAAAAAACGGTTTCAAGCCCGATACCTATCAGGAGATTGTAGTCACCGCCTTCGATCGGCTGGTGAGGGAGTTGCAGCGGAAAAAAAGATCCAGCGGTTGGTTTTGGCAAAGGCGCAAGACACCCGTTGAGGGCATCTATCTTTGGGGAGGCGTGGGCCGGGGTAAAACCTGGTTGATGGATCTATTCTATACACACTACAAGGAAGTCGGGATCGAACGTCACCACTTCCACAGTTTCATGCGGCAAATTCATAAACAGTTACAGCAGCGTGAGGGTGAAAGTGCCCCATTGGAGTCAATCGCTGCTGAAATGACACAACGCATGCGGGTGCTGTGTTTCGACGAGTTCAACGTTATCGATATCGGCGACGCAATGTTGATGCGAGGCTTATTGGAAGCGTTGGAAAAGTCTGGGATAACGTTGGTCACAACCTCCAATCGACACCCGGATGATCTTTACCCCGGGGGTATACAGCGTGAAAGTTTTCTGCCCGCCATCGATATCCTGAAACGAAACAATCATGTGATTGAGTTGCAGGGAGAAGATGATTACCGACTGCAGCTGTTCGAGGAGTCAACCGTTTACCACACGCCATTGGACGCTAACGCGGCGCAAATGATGAGTCGGGAGTTCGAGCGTCTGGTGAGTGGTGAGATAGTGAGTGGAGGTCGCTTCTCTGTCCCGGGTCGTCCGATCCGGTTTATCAAGCATGCAAACGGAGTTATCTGGTGTGACTTTAATGCCTTGTGCGGTCCGCCACGCTGGCAGAACGACTATCTCGAGTTGGCGCGCTGTCACCATACGGTGTTTATCTCGGATATTCCCTATCTGGATGGTACCTGGGATGATCGTACCCGGCGTTTTATTAATCTGGTGGATGTTTTTTATGACCAAAAGGTCAATCTGGTTCTCAGCGCCGAGGATCAGCCGGAAAGACTCTATACGGGTACCCGTCTGAAATTTGAGTTCAAGCGCACTGCTAGCCGCTTGAAAGAGATGCAATCAACCGCCTATCTGGAGACACCGCATATCGGTTGAGTTTCAGTTTGAGAAATCACCCCAAAGGGTTTGTACGGCGGCTATGCTTGCCAGTGGCGCAGTTTCGGTACGCATGATCCGCGGGCCCAGCCGAACCCCGACAAAACCCCTCTGCATTGCAAACTCACGCTCCGTACTGGTCAGCCCTCCTTCGGGGCCGATGAGTATGCAGAGATTGGTTTGGGGAGGTTCGATCTGGTGCAGGGTTGTTTGGCTGCGGTGATCGAGCAAAATTGAGGTCCCAGCCTCGACATGGTCCACTGCCTCTGCATAATCCAGCGCTTTATCGATCATGGGTACACGACAGCGTCCCGACTGTTCACAGGCATTGATGACGATGCGTCGCCAATGTTTTAGCCGGCTGGTGCTCTTTTTTTCATTCAGCTTGACCACGCAGCGTTCGGTTAAAATCGGGGTAATTTGACCGACCCCGAGTTCAGTGGCCTTTTGGATGGCGAAATCCATGCGCTCGCTGCGGGACAAGCCAAGCAGGAGATGAATCCTCAATCGACTTTCCGCTTCATGCCTGAGCGCATTACCGATGCCGGCCACTACCTGTTGCTTAGTGACTTGAATAAGGGTTGCGGCATACTCATCACCATTAGTGTTGAACAAGACGACCTCATCTCCAGAGCGAAGTCTCAATACTTGTTGAATGTGGTGAGCCGGATCCTCCTCAAGGGTGATTTGTAAATCTGTCCGCAGCTCTTGAGAAGTGAAGAATCGATGGATCCGCATGTTGCGACCGATTTGTGTCTATTTGTGTTGGGTGGATCGTTTGCTGGACCGAGTCATGTATTGACTGCCCCCTCAGTGCCTTCGGGATACGCTGATGTCTCAATCGACCTGGCGGCGAGGCGTTGGTCGATTAGATTCTTGAACATGATCAAGAGTCCCAATCCGATGAATGCACCGGGGGGAAGTATCGCTATCAGCATACCTGGAAAATTCTCAATCCTGATGGTGAGACCCTGTGCTGCATCACCAAACATCAAGTGCGCCTGATCGAATAGTGTTCCCTGTCCCACCAGTTCTCGCATCGCGCCGAGGGTAAGCAGTACCAAGGTGAATCCTATACCGATACTGATGCCATCCACCAGTGAGCGGAAGAGGTTGTTCTTGGATGCGAAAGCCTCTGCTCTGCCGATGATGATGCAGTTGGTGACGATCAACGGGATGAAGATGCCGAGTATCTTGTGCAACTCATGGAAATAGGCATTCATGCCCAACTCTATGGCTGTGACGAATGAGGCAATAACCAGGACAAACACGGGTAGTCGCACTTCCGGGCGGACGAAGTTGCGTATCAGGGAGACGGTAGTATTGGAGGCAACCAGGACCATTGTTGTCGCAAGTCCCAAGCCAAGGCCGTTGATGGCTGTATTGCTCACGGCTAGCAGGGGACACAGGCCAAGCAGGGCGACCAGCGCCTGGTTGTTGTGCCATAGTCCTTCGTTGATGAGATCGCGGTATCTTATCTCAGTCATCGTTTACCCCTCTTGCTCAATCGTGGCTGATCGATCATAGAGCGCATCTTTATGGTCTCTCACATAGAGCAGCGTCTGTTTCACAGCTTTGACAATCGCCCGTGGCGTCACTGTGGCACCCGTGAATTGATCGAACACCCCGCCATCCCGTTTGACCCCCCATTTTTTCAATGGTGGATTCGTTAATGATTTACCGTTGAAGCTATATACCCAGTCGGAACGCGACTCTTCCATCTTGTCGCCCAACCCTGGGGTTTCTTTGTGACTGATCACCCTGATGCCACCCAATGTGCCATCGTATCGCACTGCCACCAGCAGTTTGATCGGTCCGCTGTATCCGTTGGGGACGATGGTGGTCAATACAGTGGCGACCGGCTGTTCCAGCTTGCGGCCCCTGTAGACAGTTGTCACATCCGAGCCAAGCAGATCATGGTCACTTACCGTGATCACATCAGCGATCATGTCGTTATCAATACTCTCCGCCGGCACAAGGGCATGTAAAGACCGTAGCAGGGTCTCACGTTCGTTGAGTTCGATACGTTCCTTGGTGAAGGCATAGGTCAGGGTCACCAGTGAAGTGCCTAATATCGCAAAGGACGCAAGGATTGCGGCAGCGATAAATATTGCATGTCGTTTATTCACGCTTCACCTCGCCATGTCCATAGGTCCGTGGACGGGTATAGTAATCGATTGTCGGTGCTGCCATATTCATTAGCAGAACGGCAAAGGCCACGGCGTCCGGATAACCTCCCCAGGTACGAATGATATATACAAGCACCCCGATTGAGGCGCCGTAGATCAACTGTCCGGCACGGGTGGTACAGGCAGTGACCGGATCGGTAGCGATAAAGAAGGCGCCAAGAATGGCTCCGCCACTGAACAGATGAAACAGTGGAAATGGAAAGCTCTCGGCATCGAACAGCCAGAAGAGTGCAGCCATGCCGATCAGGCCGGAGAGAAACGCTAAAGGGATCTGCCAGGTGATGGTGCGTTTATAGACCATCCAGATACCCCCCATCAGGAACCAGTTACCAACCCACTCCCACCCCAGTCCGCCAAAATCTCCCCACAAGGGGTTTTGCCGGATTTCACTGATCATGCGATTCAGATCGAGGTTGGTGCGCATCTGATCCAATGGCGTGGCCATTGTGATGGCATCCAGCGTCATCTGCTGCGGCAGAGTGCCAAAAAACTTGTAAGCAAGGATCTGCGACGGATTGAGCTGTTGCTCGGCCAAAATGAAAGGCGGCAGCCAGCTGGTCATCTCCACCGGATAGGAGATCAGCAGCAGGACATAGGCGGCCATGGCAGGGTTGAAGGGGTTATAGCCCAAGCCACCGAACATCTGCTTGACCATGATGATGGCAAAGGCCATGCCCAGAATTACCAGCCACCAGGGTAGCAAGGGTGGGATTGCGATGGCGAATAGCAGTGCGGTGACGACTGCGCTTAAATCGGATAAAACCGGCAACACCGGCCGTTTTCGCAGCTTGATGACTAGTGCTTCGAAGGCGGTTGCAGCGAGGATGGCCAATGCGATATTGATCAGCACACCCCAGCCGAAATAGAAGGTCAAGGCAAGGATCCCCGGAATAAGCGCCAATACGACCTGCAGCATTACCTTGTCGACCCGGTTGATGCGCTTGGTGTGTGGTGAGCTGGTGGTATGGAATTCCATTATTCTGGTTGCTCCTGTTGTTGCTCATTCTCCTTGCGGGCAACCTTGCGTCTGTTATCCACCGCCTCTATCTGCGCCTGTTGGGCGGATGTCAGGTTATCGGTATTTTTTGGTGTATGTTGCTGCTTTGCCTTTTTCTCGGCAGCTCTTTTCATGGCCGCCTCGATAGCCGCCTGTTTGGCATCCTCAACGCTAGTCTCCGGCTTGGATGCATCACCCTTTTGGGCCGGAGGTTTACGCTTAAGGTCCTGTTTCTTTTTGCGCAGTCTTGCTTTGCGCTCGGCTTCCAGCCGCTCCAGGCGCGATACCCTGAAGTCGTGCCGCTGTTTGGCGTGTTCGGATTTCCGCCGCTCCTTCTCCTGGGCCCAACTCTCTGCCTTGGCATAGCGATAGTACTGAACCAGGGGAATATGGGACGGACACACATGGGAGCAACAGCCGCATTCGATGCAGTCGAACAGGTTGTAATCCTGTACCCTGTCCAGATCCTTGGCGCGGCTGTACCAATACATCTGCTGGGGTAACAGATTTGCGGGGCAGACGTCAGCGCAGCGTCCACAGCGGATACATGCCCTGGCCGGTTGTGGCGGGGGACTCTCCTGCTGGCTTGGACAGAGCAGGCAGTTGGCACCCTTGGTTATCGGTACCTGGTCAGTGGTCAGGTCAAATCCCATCATGGGACCGCCCAGGATCAATTGCTGAGGCTGTTTTTCCAGATAGCCCCCTGCCTGGGCGATCAGATCACCGGCAAGCATCC
Organism: Candidatus Thiodiazotropha sp.; assembly: GCA_040507005.1. Classification (GTDB taxonomy): domain Bacteria; phylum Pseudomonadota; class Gammaproteobacteria; order Chromatiales; family Chromatiaceae; genus Thiodiazotropha. The sequence goes on along the minus strand of JBEVVS010000007.1, from coordinate 37,575 downwards.
CAAGCGGGGCTTCAAAGTTGCCCGGCTCCCGGATCCCCTCTCCGGTGACCGTGACGATGCGGGATATCAATGGTCGACCTTCCAGTACCGCATCTGCAACCGCGGCGGTTGTGGCCACATTGTGGCAGATCACACCGACCTGGGCGGGCAATCCGGAGGTGGGGACCTCACGTCCCGTGAGGATCCTGATCAACTGTTTTTCACCACCGCTAGGGTAGAGGGTCGGAATCCGTACAACCTCGATATTCTCTTCTTCGCGCAACTCCTGGAACAAGGCCAGAATCGCTTCCGGTTTATTGTCCTCGATGGCGATCAGGCACTCTTCACTCTGCAGCATATGCTGTAGTATGCGTGCACCTGCCATGACCCGTTGTGCATTGTCCTGCATCAATCTGTCGTCACAGGTGATATAGGGTTCGCACTCGGCACCGTTGATGATCAGGGTCTTGATCGGTTTCCCCGGATTGAGTTTGATCGCGGCAGGGAATGTGGCGCCACCCATACCGACGATGCCTGATTCACGAATGCGTTGGCGCAAAACCTGGCTGTCGGCAGATCTATAATCGCTGATCGGCTCAGGTAGATCAGCCCAGGTGTCATTGCCGTCCGGTTCGATGACGATGGCTTGATCCACCAAACCGGAAGGATGCGGGACCGCATGTTCGCCGATATCGACCACCACACCTGAAGTGGATGCGTGCAGGGGTGCGGAGACAGGGGCGATTGAGTTGGCTATCACCTGTCCCTTCAGCACCCTGTCGCCAACAGCCACCAGGGGCTGTGCAGGGACACCGATATGTTGTTGCAGCGGCAGTACCAGGCGTTTTGGCAGGGAGGCCCGTTGCAACGGTTTTTGCAATGAGAGCTCTTTTTTCTCCGGCAGATGCAGGCCGCCGTGAAAACGCCAAAGCTCCCTGGTTTTGCCTTTTTTCGATTCAACGTACATGGGATTCAGCCCGCCTTCTCGAACATTTCGGCGGTTGCGATCTCTTGCATGCCGCCCTGTGGGAAGGGCCAGCGCCAGTTGCTCGTACTCGTGGGGATCGGCTCCATCACTATGCAGTCCACGGGGCAGGGGGGCAGACAAAGCTCACAACCCGTGCATTCATCGGTGATGACCACATGCATCTGCTTGGCGGCTCCAATGATGGCGTCCACGGGGCAGGCCTGCAGGCACAGGGTGCAACCGATACACTCCTCCTCCTTGATCAGGGCGATGGATTTCGCTTTCTCCTGGGCATTATCTGAATCCAGGGGCACAGGATCCCGCCCCAACAGGTCAGCCAGGGCGACCATGGTCGTTTCCCCACCTGGGGGGCAGAGATTGATCTCAGATTCACCCCCCGCAATGGCCTCCGCATAGGGCCGGCAACCGGCAAAACCGCACTGCCCGCATTGGGTTTGGGGCAGCAGTTTTTCGATCTGGTCGGTAATCGGGTCCCCTTCCACGTGGAAGCGAATACTGGCATAACCCAGCAGCAGGCCAAACAGGGCGGCAAGGGTTGAGATGGTGAAGATGGCAACTAACATCGAGGGGCGATCCTTACACGCTGACCAGTCCCGCGAAGCCCATGAATGCCATGGACATCAAACCGGCAGTGATCAATGCGATTGCGTTGCCTTGCAAGGGCTCAGGGACATCCGCGACGCTGACCCGCTCGCGAATGCCGGCAAAAAGCACCAGTACCAGGGAGAAGCCCATGGCGGCGCCAAATCCGTAGAGTGCCGATTCAATGAACCCATGTTGCTCCTGGGTATTGAGCAGGGCCACCCCCAGTACCGCGCAATTGGTGGTTATCAGCGGCAGGAAGATACCCAGCACCTGATAGAGCATGGGACTGGTTTTATGCATCGCCATCTCGGTGAACTGGACCACCACCGCAATCACCAGGATGAAGGCGATGGTGCGCAGAAACTCCAGGCCAAGGGGGATCAGCAAATACTCGTTTACCAGGTAGGAGCAGATGGCGGAGAGGGTGAGCACAAAAGTGGTGGCCAGGCCCATGCCGGTCGCCGTCTCAAGCTTGCGCGAAACGCCCATGAATGGACACAATCCCAGAAATTTCACCAGGACAAAGTTATTCACCAGCACGGTGCTGATCAGGATTAGGGCGTACTCTTGCATATATAAAGACCAAAATGCGTTATCGCGTAAGGATAAGCGGCTGTCTGGATCGTTACAACTCGTGTGTAATGGGTAATTTCACGCTACTATGCTGATCTACGCCATATCCCGCATTGATATGCCGCAAATGGGGCGGAATGTGGTGAATAAAAATCAGTGTTCCAGGCCCGCATCACCGGCCGACATGCCCGCGAGGGGCAGAAAAATCAAAAATAAGACACTATCCGGGAGGCATAATTCCTTGCTCCCTCGGGGTGATTAATAACAAGCCATTACCAGAGATTGAGGACGACGATTAACCATGAAACTAGAATCATTGGCTCTACATGCCGGCTACGCATCGGAACCCACTACCAAGGCAGCTGCGGTTCCCATCTACCAGACAACCTCATATACCTTTGACGATACCCAACATGGCGCCGACCTGTTCGATCTAAAAGTGCCAGGCAACATCTATACCCGTATCATGAATCCCACCACAGCGGTGCTGGAGCAGCGCCTGACCGAGATGGAGGGCGGGATCGGCGCACTGGCCGTGGCCTCGGGGATGGCAGCCATCACCTATGCCATTCAGTGTATCGCCATGAGCGGTGACAATATCGTCAGTACCAGCCAGCTCTATGGCGGGACTTATAACCTCTTCGCCCATACCTTTCCGCGGCAGGGCATCGAGGTGCGCATGGCCTCCTTCGACGACTATCAGAAGCTGGAGGGTCTGATCGATGACAGGACCAAGGCCCTGTTCTGCGAGTCCATCGGCAACCCGGCCGGCAACGTGGTGGACCTGGAGCGGCTGGCCGAGATCGCCCACCGCCATGGGGTGCCCCTGATCGTCGATAATACCGTGGCGACCCCCTATCTCTGCCGCGCCTTCGAGCATGGGGCCGACATCATCGTCCACTCCCTGACCAAATATATCGGCGGCCACGGCACCTCCATCGGCGGCGTCATCATCGACTCGGGCAAGTTCGACTGGGTGGCCAACAAGGAGCGCTTCCCCATGCTCAACGAGCCCGATCCCTCCTACCACGGGGTGGTCTACACCGAGGCCCTGGGCGAAGCGGCCTATATCGCCCGTTGCCGGGTGGTGCCCCTGCGCAATACCGGTTCGGCGCTCTCCCCCCACAACGCCTTTCTCATCATGCAGGGCCTGGAGACCCTCGGCCTGCGTATGGAACGCCACTGTGAGAACAGCCTGAAAGTGGCGGAGTATCTGAAACAGCAACCCCAGGTGAAGTGGGTCAACTATGCCGCTCTCCCGGAGAGCCCCCACTATGAACGCTGCCGGAAAATCACCAAGGGTCAGGCTTCGGGCATCCTCAGCTTCGGCATCGAGGGGGGCATAGATGCCGGCGCCCGATTCATCGACGCTTTGCAGATGATCCTGCGCCTGGTCAACATCGGCGACGCCAAGTCCCTTGCCTGCCATCCCGCCTCCACCACCCACCGCCAGCTCAACGAGGAGGAACTGGCCACCGCGGGGGTGAGCGCCGACATGGTGCGGCTCTCCATCGGCATCGAACATGTGGATGACATCATCGCCGATATCGAGCAGGCGTTGGCGGCGGCAAAAGGCTAAGCGGCAGCCAAAATTGATACATTAGCTTGCGCAGAGCCCCTCATCCCTACCTCAATCTCGGTGGGAGAGGGGCTCACCTTTTACCATCATGTAGTTCCTCTTGTGCGTCTTCGGTAAGGGTTCAGTTACTATTCCTCTGCCTCGCGTCTGGGGTTTGACGAATAAGGCTAGGTGGATGGTGCAATCATGATATACTACGTGCCAATTTCATCGCAGCAAGGGATTGGCCGATGCAATATTTCCTGTTTTTTTCTCTCTTGAGTCTGTGCATTCTGTTCCCGGTACAACATGCACTGGCGGGGTCGGAATCGGAGCGTAAGGCGTTGCAAGAGATGCAGCGCCAGTTGGGAGAGTGGAAGCGTCAAGGACGGATCGAAGATTTAAAGATCATCAAATCGCGAAAAAGTGTACTGGTTGAACAAGTGAAATCGGGGCAGGTCGACCTTCAGGCGATTGTTGATGAGTACAATAAAGAGACCCGTACCACTCAGTCCCCTCTGTCGCGGCACACAGATCCCGTCCTTGCTCTTGCAACAGTCAAAGAAGTTCCCCAGGCGAATCGGCCGATTGCTGCTTACACCTATCTTGATAATCAATGGTCAGGATTTCCGGCAATGCTCACCCAGGTTGCGAAGCAGGCCTATGTTTTTCCAAATGGCATGTCAGTCTATTGTGCAAACTGGGACCCGCGACAACTTGACCCGACGCCAAACTCCGTTGGACGCATGATCAGCAATTGCGATGTGCGAAAAGGGAACCCTGAAGGAAAACAGACAAAGAAATTCGCCAAGGGCCAGACGATCGATATAAGTTTTGGCAATGTGCGTGGCGATAGCCGAGACCTGGGCGGGGGATCCTCTTCGACAATTTCTGGATCTACCTTGCGCATGACCCGGGACGGCAGAATAGAGATAGGTAAATTCAACGCTTTCACCGTCAGTAGCGGAGGTGACGGCGCAGGCGGCGGCAATAGAAAGCGCGCGCTACAGGGGCGCTATGCCCTGGACGGGCATCTCATTGCAATCACAACAACTCAAGGCGAAACGCAAGTGGGTTTTATTTCCTGGTCGTCAGATGGTGGCGGAGATAGCATCGATCATGTTTTCATCAATGGTGAGCACTTCTGGGATCGTAGCAATTGAACAAAGGGATTTGTCATGGCTATGATCAGCAAAGGTGATCGATTAACAATCAACACGCTATCTACCGCCATTCCTCAAGCAAACCTCCTGACAAGCCCAATCAGTCCGAGCAAACCAGTGCCAAAAAGCAGGATTGCAGGAGGAATGGGTATCACCGCTGGCGGTGTTTGCCCAAACCGGATGTTATCTATACCTATATTATCCTGTATACCGGTGGCCAGATTGCCGTGGTTGATTTGAACGAACAGATCGCTGGCGCTGACAGGTGTAGTGAAATCAAAACTGGTATGCATCTCACCACCGTCGTTGGCACCCTGAACGAGTAGATTGTCTTGAGAGAACAGGGTATTGGTTCCATCCGTTATACTCACCGAGTTGATGGTGTAGTCTGCCAGGCTCCAGCCGGCCAGGTCGAAGTGATAGAGATCGACTACGAATCCCGGATCCGCGCTGAGGTGAAAATTGAGGGAGCCACCTGCGACTTTGGCATAGGCGACATTGTGCAAATCACCGAAGTCAGTCTCCCAAAGGGATAGTGCTGTCCCATTGCCTGCAATGAAGTCGATCACCACATTCGGCGTGAAACCTTCACCGCCGTTGCCATAGGTGAATTGGCCGCCTGGTACATTCATCGGCGATCCGGTTATCCGGTCGCCATAGTCATCTTCCAGGTCATTGGCACTGACGGTGGGTGCGACAACGCCAACAAGACGGACCTGGTCAAATGTCAGGATGCTGGCGTTTGTACTGAGGGCGTAGAGACTGAGTATGAGAAGGATCGCGATCCGGATTCCACTCCTATTGCCAATCCTTTCATAATCGAGGTCGCTGTGAATCGAGGTACTTTGTCTATATGTTGCTGCTGACTTCATGGGTACTCCTCCTATGAGCAGGCCATGAGATGGCATTACAAGAATAGATGCTAGGGTAGATTCCAGTATTGCAGGGATGCATGAGAATACAAGGCAAACTTGGAACAGGGACCCTGACGACTATTCGGCTGATGCATATATCCTGCAAGACAACAAACTGGCCAAGCTAAACAAATAGCTTGGACTCTGATTCCCGAAAATGCATTGAATGTAGTATCTGCGGTCGCAGCTAGACAAAGTAAGCCGCTGTTTCAGCAAGTCATTCCACCGTCAATAACAATTTTATTAAGTATCTATTCACCCGGCGGCACTAATGTGCTATATACGACATGCTACTGAATAAAAGGATAGTAGACCCAGTCCTCTATAAGAAATTTTTATAGAGAACAAGGAGGTTAGATGACTTATCGCATATCTGAAAGATACTATCTGGCAAGTCCCTTCGTCCTGAATTTATCTCTCCCCACAATGCCATCCAGGGCCTTCTCGCTTGTTGGCTATATCTGGGCGGTGGCGGATTACATGCAAAAGTCGCGATATCTTGGGTCAGCCCCTGGTCAACCCTCCCCAGCCGCTTGAAGTTAAAGACGATGCCAAACAGATTTGATAGACATTTACTCAATATATTGGAATACGTCAACAGTGACCAACCACGCTTGGCGCTGGACGAATATGAGAAGCTGATTGATGAAAATGCCGAAAGCGAATCAAGTCATCCGGTTGTCATGTCTGGCAAGAAAGGTCAATACCTATTGGAGAATGCTTACCTGATTGAGCGATTGATGGCGCAAAGCAAGCGTTCTATAAAACTCTATACCTATGACATCAATGAGAGTGCTTATGGTCATGTTGTGCTGAGAAACATGCTCTACAAGTGGCTGCAAAAGGACGATGGACGGGAGGTCAAACTACTTGTCGGCAGGGGGTTTAGTTTTTTTTCAAGTGGTTTTTACTTCACTAATCTCAAGTTTATCAAAAATGGCCAACTGGAAGTTCGTGTCCTGGATAGCATAAGTGAATTCTCCTCCTACGCCGGGATATTCGATATGCGAGGCATAAAGATCAAAGAGAAAAGCCCCGAAATGGAGACCATGGTCGGTATATTTTCCGATCAAACCAAATCGGAGGAGCTGGACCGGCTGTTTGAAGATGTCTTTGCCTTGGCGATCCCTGCCAAAGGCAGAGTGGTTTTTTTCATTGCAAAATTGATAGAGAGCAGTCGACGCGCCAAAGAACGGAAGGGGAAAGCAGACTTGCTGTCAAAAAACATTAAAGAACTGATCAAAGATTCTTACATTAATCCAATAATTCTTGAGAAATCAATATCGATATAATAAAGACACTTTTTAAAATTAACGATGATTCTGGGATGAATGCTAACAATGGATGAGTTACAGCTATCCGATGTCTGGTTGATGATTTTGGCTGCACAGTTTTCAATCCTCCTTGCCTTGCCGGCCCTGCTGTTCAAATTCGGCACTACGCTCCAGACGATAGAAGACACTATTAAGATTATTACCAAGCATTCAGACATCGCAACTCTATGTGACATCAAGCCAAGCATCGATAGTTTCGAAACCGAACTGAGAAAGGATGAGTCCAGGGTGAAGCATCCAACAACATGGATTTTTGCCTTTGGATTCCTAATTATCATATCAACCCTGATGATTGCCAGTTATCTGGCCAACGATGTACGTGCAACAAAGTCGATCCGGACGGATGACGTTACATATCACCAAAAGAAGAGCGTATTTTTAATTTCACCCGCAGAATGGGAAGTCAAACTCACGCAACTGGCTAAGACAAGGGATCTCGATACTACAGAGCTGCCCAATACCCTGGGCCTGAAACAGGAGGATATCGTCGGGAACGAAAATCTTCTGTTTGTAGAGAACTATTCCTCTTACTACGAGCTGTTGATTATGGTCTTGTGCCTGGCGATGACCGCTCTGCCTATATTATATTCAATACGGATCAGACGCCGGGTATTACGCAATGCCATCTATATTACCGCGGGATATGCCTATGCCGTTGCAAATACGCTACCTTATTCAGTGGCAAAGAAAAACCGTGAATTCGCCATAAACGTGGTAAATTTTCATCGAAACAATTGCGCGAATTATCGTAAGCACTGAGATTGCCTGAGTGCAGCGTCATGCACTTCGACTATGGTCTACTTTTTGTACATCGGCTCACCGCTGCATGATGGGTATCCGGCCAGGTAGATCCGTCTCCCCTGCACTCAGAACATAACGCCAAATATCTGTACAAAACCCGTCCAGAAACTGGCTTAATGATAGACGGTACAAGGGTGTGCAATATACGGAATTAAATGCCTATATAGCCATGTTTATCAGTAGCTTATAGCAAGCAGAAGGATGTCGTTTGTACTAAACTCATAAGCATGGGAAGGATACAAAAAAAGTCTCAAGCAACCTTAAATGATTTCAACTCGATCGAGGCCGAGCGTCAGCGCGTTCAGTACCGTCTGATCTTTCAGATCGGCGCCTTTTTCCTGGCAGCCTTCACCATGTCCAGTTTCTACAGCCTGCGCTATGAGACGGCCTATTTTCTTCTCGGCTGCCTCACTTTGGCGGTCGTGATCAACATTTTTGTTTTAAAGACTGGCCACCACAGAATAGCGGCGTGGTCATACAGTATGGTTTTGCTTGTGCTGGTCGTCTACCTGATCCTTAGTGGTGGTGTCGAGTCCACCGGGCCGCTCTGGACCTACCCTATTGTTGTGATCATTATTTCTTTGTTGGGCCACCTACACGGCTATTTTTTATCCTTGTTCGTGATTGCCATCATGGCTGTGCTTTTAGGTTTCGGAGACAACTATGGTCTGTCACCGCAATATTCCGATACCTTCAAAATTCGTTTTATCGCCACTTTGATTGCACTCAGTGGGCTGGTCTGGAGCCTGGAATTCTCCCGAGCCAAGGCAACGGCCCTGTTGAATGGATTGAATCAGCAGATATTGAATGTCAGCCGCACCGATCAGTTGACTGGATTGCTTAACCGGCGCGGTTTGGAGGAGAACTTCAACAGTGAGGTCAATCGTGCGAAGCGCGCAAATCAGACTTTTTGTCTTGCATTGGTGGATATTGATGATTTCAAAGCGATAAATGACCGCTACGGCCATTTGCTAGGGGATGAAATTCTAAAGCAGATCGCGGAGTTGGTGCTATCACAAATCAGAAATATCGATACGGTGGCGCGCTGGGGTGGAGAAGAGTTCGCCATCTTGATAGATAACTCGACCCTGAGTGAGTCTGTTTACATCGCAGAGAAGTTAAGAAAAACCGTCCAGGACTCAAACCAAGAGTTACCGCAAGTGAGCGATAGCATCACCATCAGTATCGGTTTGGCGGAATACCGTCAGGGTCAGACGATGCTGGAATTGTTTGACGTGGCCGATACTGCACTCTATCTGGCTAAACGCTGTGGCAAGAATTGTGTTCGGACATCGGATGATGTCGACCTGGAAAAGGGTAAACCCGATCTCTCATTGGTCTGAGCCGGCTTTAGACATGGTTCGTCTTTCGTGGAATAGTGAACCAATATCCTGAATGTAGATAGTATGGAAAGCTACTGGGTAGCTTCGTCAAAAGACCAATCTGTTTTATTTAATCAATTTAGATTTAATCTGGTGAGTAACCAGCTTGGTAAAAAAAATAGCTCCCTTAAGACTTACCGGTATAAATAGGCATGTGCCTAATTGATGTTGTTTAATCGGTACCATAGACTGCCAACTCTCCTCGCAGCCGAGGAACTCATAACGATCCAGTTTTTGCTCAGTGGCATAGATGATGGTTTCCATGGCCATTTGAAAACCCGGTGACATTTTTTTAAAGCGTTCGTCATGCCCGATTTTGAGTATCCAGAGTGCTGAGAAATGTTCTACCGTCAAATACATGGCGACATCGTCTTCACCGGCCGTCAAGAAGAAGATCCTGACTTTGGATATCGCTGACATGTCACGGGAATAGCGTTGGAAAAATTGTTGCATTGCCTGGTTTGACAGAAGCGAACTGTTTTCTCTACCTTTCCAGCTTGCGTGTTCTATCTTCATAAGCCTCTGAAAGTGGTAATCGATATTGGAAATGTCCGGATTGACCACTTCAAGCCTTACTACACCTGTTTTTTCCAGTTGTTTGCGGGTCCGTTTTAAATCGTTTCGACGACTAGAAGACAAGAGTGCCGATAACTTTGCGCGAATATCGGTTTCTCCGGCCAGGTCATGCTCAAAATAGTTTGCAGGTGTGGTATGGCGATAAAAAAACAGACCTTTGTATTTTGGTGCATCAGCAAAGACTTGTCTTACCAACGAATCATCAGGAATGCGTATAAGATTGACGGGCATTCCCAATTGAATGATTTTGGCGATAACCTGTCTCACTGAATCTGTATTCGTATACAGCCAGTCGGTGGGTTCATAGAGATACTTGGCGCCTATTACCTCGAGCGTCGGTACGATGTCGTGGTTAGCTACAATTAATGGTGCAATAGCAAGTATTGCATCACCTTCCTCACAGATCGCCACAGCTATCTCTTCTTCAGGATGAAGTTCCATTGCGGCATGATAGAACCACTCAAACATCAGTAGGGGGCTCTGCATCTTCTCAGCAAGTTGATTCCAGACGTCCCGATATAAAGACAACTCCTGTTTGTTTGTTATCAACTTAACGGGCATTTTTACTATCAGCTCTGTGACTTGCTTCCGTATATGCGATGGGCCACGATGCTTTAGCTTACCATCTATTGAGTCGATCTTGTTTTCACATGACGCCTATTTCACTCGCATCCCGGGTTGCGCGCCCTCGTCGGGATTGAGAATGAATAGCTCCTTGCCGCCTGGTCCCGCCGCCAGCACCATGCCTTCGGAGACACCGAAACGCATCTTGCGTGGCGCCAGATTGGCCACCATCACGGTCAGCTTCCCTTCCAGATCCTCTGGGGCATAGGCCGACTTGATGCCGGCAAACACGTTGCGGGTCTCGCCGCCCAAATCCAACGTCAGTTGCAGCAGCTTGTCTGCCCCGTCCACATGCTCCGCCTTGGCGATGCGGGCGATGCGCAGGTCGAGTTTGGCGAACTCCTCGAACTGGATGGTGTCGGCGACAGGGTCCTTGGCCAAAGGGGAGTCGGCCGCCGGTTTGGCCGGCTGGTCCGGCGTCTGTGTCGCCAGGTCCTCTTTGGAATGCTCCAGCATGGCCTCGATCTGCTTTGGATCTACCCGGGTCATCAGGGGTTTGAACTTGCCGATGGTGTGATTGGTTAACGGCCTGGTAAGGCTGTTCCATGTCATTGGATCAATCTGCATAAATGATTCAGCCAGCCCGGCAGTGCCCGGCAGAATCGGGCGCAAGTAGCCGATTAGAATGCGAAACAGGTTGATGCCAATCGAACAGATAGCTTGAAGCTCTGCGTCTTTCCCTTCCTCCTTCGCAACAACCCAGGGCTTTCTGTCATCAATATATTGGTTTGCCCTATCTGCCAAGGTCATGATTTCACGAACAGCTTTTGCATATTCACGTTTTTCGTAATGGTCGGCAATTTTGCCTTGTTTGGCTATCAGCTCGCCTAGCACTTCGTCTTGGTTATAACCCTCTTTCTGAGAGCCGTAATTGAATACATAGTCGGGGAGGAGAAGCAGACCGTCGAAGCGTTTGGTGATGAAGCCGGCGCAGCGGCTGGCGATGTTGACCACCTTGCCCACCAGGTCGCTGTTGACCCGCTGGGCGAAGTCCTCCAGGTTGAGGTCGATGTCGTCCACCCCCGCACCCAACTTGGCGGCGAAGTAGTAGCGCAGGTACTCCGGATTGAGGTGGTCCAGGTAGGTGCGGGCCTTGATGAAAGTGCCCCGGGACTTGGACATCTTGGCCCCATCCACGGTGAGAAAGCCGTGGGCATAGACCGCGCTGGGGGTGCGAAAACCCGCGCCGTGGAGCATCGCCGGCCAGAACAGGGTGTGGAAGTAGATGATGTCCTTGCCGATGAAGTGGTAGAGCTCGGTGTCGCTTCCCTCGCCCCAGTATTCGTCGAAGTCGAGCCCTTCGGTCTTGTCACAGAGGTTGCGGAAGCTTGCCATGTAGCCGATGGGTGCATCGAGCCAGACATAGAAATACTTGCCCGGATGATCCGGGATCTCGAAACCGAAGTAGGGGGCATCCCGGGAGATATCCCACTCCTGCAGCCCGGCTTCGAACCACTCATCCAGCTTGTTGGAGACCTCGCTTTGCACATGGCCGCCGCCGGTCCACTCCTTCAGCATCTCCTCGAAATCGGCCAGCTTGAAAAAATAGTGGTCCGATTCGCGCTGCTCCGGCACCGCGCCGGAGATGGCGGAGACCGGGTTTATCAGCTCTGCCGGTGAGTAGCTGGAGCCGCATACTTCGCAGTTATCGCCATACTGATCCTCGGCACCGCACTTGGGATTTGGACAGGTGCCCTTGATGAAGCGGTCGGGCAGGAACATGTGTTCCACAGGGTCGTACGCCTGGGTGATGGTGCGCTTGGCAATATGGCCGGCGTCCCGGTTGCGCTCATAGATGGTATTGGCGCAGGCCTGGTTCTCCGCCGAGTGGGTGGAGTGGTAGTTGTCGAAGTCGACACGGAAGTCGGCGAAGTCGGCCTGGTGCTCCTCGGCCACCCGGGCGATCAGAGTCTCCGGCTCTATGCCCTCCTGGCGGGCACGCAGCATGATCGGCGTGCCGTGGGCGTCGTCGGCGCAGACATACAGGCACTGGTGCCCACGCATCTTCTGAAACCTGGCCCAGATGTCGGTCTGGATATACTCCACCAGGTGGCCGATGTGGATCGGTCCGTTGGCGTAGGGCAGGGCGCTGGTGATCAGGATCTTACGGGGTGTTTGGCTCATCTTCGGTTCCAACTCGGCTCAGGGTCAGCTGAAAACGGGGAATTATCGCACAACAGCCTGTTAAATGAACGTATCCTTGGAGAAAAAGGATCTGAAGAGAAGAGGTCCGCAAATGAACGCAAATTTACCTCATCAGATCAAAGCGCAGGGTTCGGCTTGCCGCACCGTTTACGCATTAACATACCTGCCATGGTGCGGCAAGCCGCACCCTACGCCTGCAGGTCAGCGGAAAACCGGGAATTGTCGCACAACAACCCGTTAAATAAAGGTTCGTGGGCGGAAATGGCGATCAAAAAAATTGAGAAGTCTGCAAATGAACGCGAATCAACGCAAATAGTTTGGATGGGTGAAAGTATTTCAGAATTCTGTTTGAAGGATTGTCCCTGCTGTACCTGTCGAAGTGATATGCCACGAGTTTAATCACAGTATTCGCAATAATTTAGATAATTTGTATTAGCGTTCATTCGCGTTCATTTGCGGACACTCATCCTTCTTCTAAACTGTCATTGAATCATCATCCCGTTGCAGTCAATTACTCATCTGGCTGCAAATTCCCCGTCATCTCAGTTCGTTAAGCTTCCGACATTTTAACGTTTTGGAGGCACGCTAGTGCTGAATGTCGAGCAGGTATTAATCGAGCGTTTCCCCGGCTTTTTCGATAACAAGCCACAACTCTTGACCAAGCCGATGCTGACCCTGCTGCGGATGTTGTTCCATGAGCGGGAGATCAACCGTTTTCTGGAAGAGAATCAGGGCGTGCAGGGTCTCGATTTTATCGAGAAGGTACTGGAGTACTTCGATCTCGACTATCTGGTCTCAAACCGGGATATGGAGAATATCCCTCCCAGCGGGCGCGTGGTGGTGGTGGCGAATCACCCCTTGGGCGCCCTCGACGCCCTCAGCCTGATCCTGATGATCAGCCGGGTGCGCACGGATATCAGGGTAGTGGCCAACGATCTGCTCTCTGCCCTTGAGCCGCTGGGTGATCTGCTGTTACCGGTGGATAATATGGGCGGCGGTTCCAGCCGCAAGGGAATCAAGCAGGTCTATCAGGCACTGGACCGGGAAGAGCTGGTGATCGTCTTTCCTGCCGGGGAGGTCTCCAGGCTGCGTCCCAATGGTGTACGTGACGTACGCTGGAAAAACGGCTTTATTCAGTTTATCCGTCGCAGCGAAGCCCCCATGCTGCCGATATTCATCGATGCCAAGAACTCTCCCCTGTTCTATGCCGTCTCCCTGCTCTACAAACCTGTCGCTGCCCTGTTGCTGGTGGGCGAGATGTTCCGCCAGCGCTCAAATACCATTGGCTTTAGGATCGGTGGACTGGTGCCGGCAGATCACCTCAATGTGGATGGTATCCGCCCCAAGGCGCGGGTACGCATGGTACGCAAGCACTTCTATCGGGTGGCCCAACGTAAACCGGGGATCTTCACCACGGAGCGCACTATTGCCCATCCGGAATCGCGCCAGGTCCTGAAAAAGGAGCTCTCGAAAGGGCGATTATTGGGTGAGACCCGGGACGGCAAACAGATCATCCTCATGGAGTGGGAACTTGGGTCTGCCTTGATCCGTGAAATAGGACGCCTGCGAGAGTTGAGTTTCCGTAAGGTGGGCGAGGGCACGGGCCGGCGTCGAGATATCGACAAATATGATGCCCACTATCGACATCTCGTGTTGTGGGATGACAATGACCTGGAAGTGGTGGGCTCATATCGCATCGGTGAGGCGGGACCAATCATCAAGGAACAGGGAATGAAGGGTCTCTACACCAGCTCTTTGTTCGATTTTGACGAGGCCTTTCACCCCTATGCAGAACAGGCGATCGAGCTGGGGCGGAGTTTTGTTCAACCTCGCTATTGGGGGTCAAGGGCATTGGATTATCTCTGGCAAGGTCTGGGGAGCTATTTGCGTCACCATCCCGAGATACACTATATGTTCGGGCCGGTGAGTATCAGTGCACGCTACCCCAAGGCAGCCCGTGATCTGATGGTGATATTTTACAAACACTACTTTGGCTGCCAACGTCGCCTGGGAGAGTCCAAAATTCCCTATCAGCTGGATAGGACAAGCCAGGAAGAGTTCTCCAGGCATTTCTGCGGTGATGATTTGGAGCGGGATCTTAAGGAGCTTAAAAACCAGCTTGCGCTATACAACATCACCATTCCAACCCTCTTCAAACAGTACACCGATCTGTGTGAGTCAGGTGGTGTCTGTTTTCTCGACTTTGGCAAAGACCCCGATTTTGCCGGCTGTACGGATGGCATGATCCTGGTCTCAGTGGATAAGGTGAAAGCCGCCAAACGTAAACGTTATATTGGTGATTGACGACGGTTACAGCAGGCGGATCCGATGCGCCTCGGTAGCACAGTCAAAGGTGGTGCATGCCTCGATGATGATGTAGGCATCCAAGGGCAAGCTGTCGACGATCTCGTCAACATCGAATTCGACGGTGTCATCCTCGTCACCGCAGAACATCACCAGGTCGCTGGTGAAATAGCAATCCACGTCGTTGCGGTTGTCGTGATCGCATGATCCGAAGGCGTCACAATCGACATATCCGAACAGAATGTCATTGGATGTGTCGAGATTGCTGTTGAGACTGAGATAAAAACTGGCGGTATAGCCGAAGGCGCCGTCATCGTCCACTTTCCAGATCAGATCGAATCTGCCGTCATTGATGGCAGGATCAATGGGGGCGCGGCCTTCCTCCAGGTCTTCCACGGAGACACTCACGTCAAACTCATTGATATCGACCTCACTGTCACCGCCGCAGCTGACGATAATCAGACTCAACAAGGTTGTCAGGAGAAAATGCTTAATCATATTGAACCCTTCTTCCATGCTTGAGGTGACGTTTTCTACCAGGCTGATAAATTTCCAGGTTGGATTTTAGGATGTGACAATCTCTCTATAACGCATACAAGATTATAGATTAAGGGTGCTTGGTTCACTAGCTGTCGCACCCATGACTGTGGTACTGATTTAGACTAGGAACAGCAATATCAGGCCACCCAATATCAAACGGTAGATGACGAAGGGTAACATGCCCATGGTTTCGATAAAACGCAGGAAATAGTGGATGCACAGATAAGCGGTGATGAAGGCGAGAGCTGCCCCCAGGCTGAGGGAGAGCCAGTCGGCGGGTGTGTCGCTGCTGATCAGATCCAGGGTCAATAGTCCGCCGGACATCAGAATCGTTGGTATCGAGATCAGAAACGAGAAGCGGGAAGCGGCCTTGCGACTCAATCCGAGAAACAGTCCGCCGGTTATGGTGGCGCCGGAGCGGGAAGTGCCGGGTATGATGGCCAGGGCCTGAAACAGGCCGATGATCAAGGCATCATTCCAGCGGATGCCATATTCATCCCGCTGACGCCTGCCTGTACGATCGGCGGCCAATAACAGTAAGCCGAAACCGATAGTGGTGATGGCGATCACCAGGGGGGAGCGCAAATCGGTCTCCACCAGAGATTTCATCAGTATGCCGAATAGACCCACTGGCAGGGTGGCGATGATGATCATCCAACCCAGGTAGGAATCCCTGGAACGGGCTGCGGGGTTGAACCAGGAGCGGAAGAAATCCCTGCTTATGGTAATAATTTCGTGTCGGAAATAGCCGACCACCGCCGCCAGTGTGCCTATGTGTACTGCTACATCGAAGGCCAGACCCTGATCCTCATAGCCGGTTATCACGGGTGCCAGGATCAGGTGCGCTGAACTTGAAATGGGCAGAAATTCGGTCAATCCTTGCAGTGCGGCAAGGATGAAGATTTGCAACAGTTCCATAATCTGTTATGCAGCGTTGTCAGCTATTGGACCAGGGCGAATTCAGTTGCTTCTTCTCCCAGGCGAGAGAGGAGCTGGCAATGATCGACAGGTCGTCATAACGGGGCGTCCAGCCTAGCACGTCACGCACCTTTTCAGCACCGGCAACCAATTCAGGCGGATCACCAGCACGTCGTTCCGCCTCGATGATATTCAGTGCTGCGCCGTTGGCATCCTCTACGGACTTCAGCAACTCCCGTACCGAGTAACCATGGCCGTAACCGCAGTTCAGGGTAGTTGATTCTCCCCCTTTGCGCAGGTAATCAAGGGCCTTTACATGGGCGTCGGCCAGATCTTCCACATGAATGTAATCCCGTACCCCGGTGCCGTCTTTGGTGGGGTAGTCGGTACCGAAGATATAGACCGCCTCACGTTTGCCAACGGCGGCCTCGCACGCCACCTTGGTGAGTAGGGTTGCCTTTGGTGTTGACTGACCGATACGGCTTTCAAGATCGCAACCTGCGACATTGAAATAGCGTAGTGCCACATAGCGCAGGTCACTGGCTGCGCCAAGATCTCGCAGCATCATTTCCGACATCAGCTTGGAGGTGCCGTAGGGATTGATCGGATTGGTGGCTGCGTCTTCGTAGGCGACGCCGGACTCGGGGATGCCGTATACCGCAGCAGTGGATGAAAAAACAAAATTCTTGACCCCGGCCTCGGCACAGCAGGCTAATAGGCTCCTGGTATTGCAAGTGTTGTTGGCGTAATACTTGAGAGGATTCTCCACCGATTCGGGAACGATGGTATGGGCAGCGAAATGGAGCACGGTATCGATATCGTACTCTTTCAATATACGACTCACCAACGCCGGGTCACCGGTATTGCCTTCAACAAACTCACCATGCAGGACGGCCTGGCGGAACCCGGTGGATAGATTGTCCAGGGTAACCAGCCTCTCACCGGCCTCGCCCAACTGACGCGCTGTGTGACTGCCGATATAACCAGCACCGCCGGTAACGAGAATCCCTTTGTGAGACATACTATGCCCTCCTTAATGAGAATGGACGGTCGATTGAAATGAGGCACATCATAGCGGGGCTTTGTGACGGAGTCATTATTTGGAGTGGTTGATGTGGCTGGTCAAGAGCGGGGGAATACGTCTGGTTAGATCTTAAAAAGGGCTCTTGTATTGGCGGCAGTCTGTTCAGCGATCTGTCGCGGCTGTTGATTTCGCAGTCGGGCAACTGTATCGAGTACTTCAGGCAGATAGGCCGGTTCATTGCGTTGGCCCCGATGTTGGCTGGTGGGTTGGTCGGGGGAATCCGTCTCCAGCAGGATGGCGTTCAGGGGCAGTGATTGAATCAGACCCTGCAGGCGTTTGGCCCGTTGATAGGTGATCGGGCCGCCGAAACTCAGATAATAGCCCATCTCGATCAGCCGTTGTGCCTGTTGTTCACTGCCGGAAAAACTGTGCAACATACCGGTCAATCCGGGAAAGCGCCGCAGGGTATTGATCACCTCTTCCACCGATCTGCGCGCATGGATGATGACGGGCAAACCCTGCTCCGCGGCTATCTGCAACTGCTGTTCAAAAAAGTAGTGCTGCCGTTCAGGTTTGGGATCATCGATAAAGAAGTCGAGGCCACATTCACCGATGGCTACCGGGTGCTCTCTTTCGCACCACTCTCTGAGTGCCGCCAAGTGCTCCTCAAGGTGATCGGAGACAAACATCGGATGCAGTCCATAACTGGGATAGAGCCCCTCGTTCTGCTGGCAGAGCTGTTTTATCCTGGGCCACCATGCCATCTTGATGGCAGGGATGATTTGCTCAAACACACCCACTGCATGCGCACGTTGCAGTGCCTGTTCGCGGTCAGGTTCGAAACTGACATCATCAAAGTGGCTGTGTGCGTCGATCAACCGCGGGTGAACACCCATTGATCTTCCTTCGAGAGTCGCTTGTTGTAGCGGTAACCGTCCTTCTTGAAACCCTGTAGATCCTTGGGATCCTCCAATCTGTTGTCGATGATATAACGACTCATTAAACCACGGGCGCGTTTGGCAAAGACACCGATCATGCGATAACTGCCGTTCTTTTTTTCTTTGAACTGTGGTGTGATGATGCGGGCATCAATTGACTTCGGCTTGATCGATTTGAAATACTCATTGGAGGCAAGATTGATCAGGATCCCGTCGCCCTGGGCCTTGAGGTCCTTGTTGAGCGCTTGGGTAATCTGATCTCCCCAGAAGGCATACAGATCCTTGCCATGCTCATTGCTCAGCTTGGTCCCCATCTCCAGGCGGTAGGGCTGCATCAGATCGAGGGGCCTTAGGACACCGTAAAGCCCGGAGAGGATTCGCAGGTGTTGTTGGGCAAAGTTGAATCCCTCATCATCCAGGGTTTGTGCATCCAATCCGTTGTAGACATCCCCCTTCATCGCCAGCACGGCCTGTTTCGCATTCTTCAGGTTGAAGGGAGTCTTCCAGCTGTGGAAACGATCGAAATTGAGTTCCGACAACTTCATGCTCAGCTTCATCAACTCCGCCAGATCCAAGGCCGAGTAGTTGCGCAGGTTGTTGATAAGCTGCCGCGACTGTTTCAGGAATGCCGGTTTACTATGGATTGAGGTAACCGGAGGCGTCTCGTAATCGAGGGTCTTGGCGGGGGAGATCGTAATCAACATCTAACTCTACTACCTGGCTCATGGTTAATCTTTCAATGATCGCCAGAGTGAAGATTAAATACAACCGTTGAGTACCCGGGGGTAAAGCCCCGAAGCGGTTAAGGAGTGTCGCCCGTGAGACCGTGGATGGGTTGCGCGCCTTCCCTGTCATCGGCTAGAGACCGCACCTGTCCCATGTTAGGCTTGCACTCCTGATGCAACCTCGTGGGTTCAGATGTTGCAGCAAGCCATGCAAGATGAAAAGGCGCTTAGCCAGATGAGTGAGGATAGATTTCAGCGGCTGTTACCGGTGGTTCAGGGTCTCTATCAAGAGACGGCTTCATTGTCGGAATCTGAGAGCGAACTGCAACTGTGGTACAACCGAGGTTATGCGGATGGCATGGTGGAGGCGATGCGCTCGTCGGGATTCACAGCGCAACTGGATGCCGCGGGTGTGGTTGCCGATAGGCCGTTACTGAGCGGGCATGAGTTCATGCCCTGGGGAAAGGCCTATCGGCATGGATTCGAAATGGGTGAAAAAGAGACTAGCGAGGTCCTGTAACTGATGAAAGTCATCTCCTTCAACACCAACGGTATTCGTGCCCGTGAGCATCAGCTGAGCCAACTAAAAGCGGTCTATGATCCAGATATTATCGGTATCCAGGAGTCCAAGGTGCAGGATGCTGATTTCCCTCTATCGATGACTGACAGCCTCGGCTACAAGGCCGAGTTCCATGGTCAAAAGACCCACTATGGGGTGGCCTTGCTCTCCAAAGCCGAGCCCCTCGCCATCAGCAAAGGTTTTCCAACGGATGCTGAGGATGCCCAACGCAGACTGATTGTCGGCCGCTACAACTCACCCCAGGGCAGGCCGGTGACTGTCATCAACGGCTATTTTCCCCAGGGAGAGAGCCGTTCCCACGAGATCAAGTTTCCCGCCAAGCGCCGCTTTTATGCGGATCTGCTCGACTATCTGAATGACACACAGGATCCGCACGAGGCCCTGTTGCTGATCGGTGATATGAACGTGGCGCCCCTGGATAGTGATATCGGTATCGGAGAGGATAATGCAAAACGCTGGTTGAAGACCGGTAAGTGCAGTTTCCTTCCGGAGGAGCGTGAATGGCTCAAGGCGTTGCAGTCCTGGGGTCTGCATGACAGCTTCCGTAGCCTCAAGCCTGAGGTCGATGACCGCTTCAGCTGGTTCGACTATCGCAGCCGGGGTTTCGAGCGGGAACCCAAGAGAGGGCTCCGCATCGACCTGGTGCTGGCGACGGCGCCGCTCATGGAATGCTGCACCGATGTGGGTATCGCCTACGATATCAGGTCCATGGAGAAACCCTCTGATCACTGCCCCATCTGGGCCGATTTCGATTACTGATTTGTGCATCACCGGCTCGCTTGCACGCTATGCCAGAGATCACGCTGCGATTCTACGAGGAGCTGAACGATTTCCTGCCCCAGGATTTGCGCAAGCGCAGCTTTAACTGCAGTTATACCCCGAAGCAAGCTGTCAAGCAGGTAATCGAGAACCAGGGTGTACCCCACACTGAAGTGGAGGTGATTCTGGTGAATGGGGAATCCGTGGCTTTTGACTATAGGCTGCAGCCGGGTGACCGGGTCAGCGTCTATCCCATGTTTGAGTCCATGGATGTCACCCCGCTGTTGCGCCTGCGACCCAAACCCCTGCGTCAGTTGCGCTTCATTGCCGATGCCCATCTGGGGAAACTGACGCGATATCTGCGTCTTTTGGGTTTCGATTGCCTGTTTTTCAACGACGCCGGTGACAGTGAACTGGCGCGCATTTCAGCACAGCAGAAACGGGTGCTGTTGACCCGGGATCGGGGCTTGCTGATGCATCGGGTCATCACCCATGGCTGTTTTATTCATGCCACCGAACCAAAACGGCAATTGCTGGAGCTGGTCGAGCGGTTGCAACTGCAAGGGGTGTACAATCCCTTTAGCCGCTGTATGGAGTGTAATGGCTGTCTGGCGGCAGTGGATAAAGAGCGGATTCAGGATCAACTGCCAGCGCGTGTCCGGCAACACTATGCAGACTTCTGGCGTTGTGATGCGTGTGGACGCATCTATTGGAAAGGGAGTCACTACCAAGAGATGCAGGCTTTCATCGACACTCTGATGCGAAGGCAAACAAAACAGTAGGGGGATAGCACAGATGCCACCTTGGATACTGGTTATGGGAATCGGCCTCTGGTCAGCTGGTCTTGCGGCCGAGGGGATAGACCACAGCTGTCTGAAACAGGTGTTTGTCCACTACTGCCTGGGGGGCAGTATGGCCCAGCTGCTGGTGCAGCGTCCAACCGATATGGAGCCGATTGAAAACGGTGATCGCAGCGGTGTGATCTATACCGAAGGTCGTGAGCGAGTCTATGTCATGGCCTACCAAGGCCACATATACAAGGTGCTGAAGACCTACCACCCCGCAAATCAGGTCACTCTGCAAAGGCTTCAGCGCTCACTCAATAAGAAATACGGCAATTTCGCGGATATGAGTCAACTGCCCAATTATGTGCGCAATATGGCGGGAAAAATCGGTGCCGTGCGCCGTGGGGAAGGTGAGTTGAAGTATCGCTGGCAAGTACCAGGTTCACCCTGGCGGATCGAGCTGGGTTGGACCCGAAAATTGGGCATCTCATTAGCCTATCTGGTGAATAGTCTGGACCGGCGACAGCGTGAGGCCTATGAGAGCGGCCTTTGAGTTGGATTTATCTAAGAAACGGGACATACATACCAATACCGACCCGCATTCATCTGCTCTTCGACCCAATTTCCATATATAATTTATGGAATTTTGTTTGCACTTGTTGTCAAAGGTATTGAAAGACTATGAATAAGCTATTTACTAATTTGGCTGGAGTTCTTTTTTCATTGCTGCTGCTACAGGGGTGCGGCGGTGGCGGTGGTGGTGACGATAGCGACGGATCCGGTTCGACCGGCGGCACAACCTATACGGGGTCCACGGCTGAAGCCACTATCGATGCATCGAATGCGAAGGATCTTGCAACAGGAGCCGCTTCAGGCACGCAGCAGGCGGTAGCTTCCGATGCCCTTTCGGGTGTTGCTATGCGTCCTGAGGTGACAGCCACTTCCAAGCTAATGGAGATGGCCCCAAGAATTGCCCAGTGGATAGGTGAACTGGACAGTTCCATTGCCGCAAAAACCACCGATCTGTCTGCCGAGGTCTGCGATGCCGGGGGCAGTGCCGTTGCGGACACCAATGATGCTGAGACCGAAGGCACTATCACCTTCACCAACTGTGGCATGAGTGATATGGAGGGTGGTACCCTGACGGTCAACGGTCCAGTGACATACAGCGCCAATATCAATGCCGATAGTTTGAACATGGTGTTCCGGGTGACGGTTACCTATATCGGTGAGTCACATGCGATCAACATGACCCTTGGCTGCAGCAATATATCCACCCCTTCTATCTCCTGCAGCATCACCTCCGATTTCACAGGTATCGACGGCAGGGTCTATCGGATTGAGGATCTGAGCGTAAGTGGGAACGACGTCTCCGGTTACTATGTCGACATGACTTTCTACGATCCGGATCATGGGCAGGTGGATGTAGTAACCAGCCAGCCACTTACCTACAATTGCCCCGAAGCAGTCCCTGGTACCGGCATGTTCACCCTGTATGGAGGCAGCGGTACATTCGCCACTGTCAATTTCGACAGTTGCAGTGCCTATACAATCACTGTTGACGGAGTGGGTTCGACCTATAACTGGTAGATCTGTGACTGGAAGTCTGAACGCATCTTCGGGTGCGTTCAGACGTTTTCAGGATAGCCTGTTGCCAGTGGGTTGATTGTCTGTCTGAATCCTTCCCTGGAGCTGCCGTTCCGCATCGATTTCACATAGCAATACCTCGACGATACGGTTCTTCAAATCGATCCCGTCGGGTCCGCTGACCGTTACACGCAGGTAGTTGGGGGTATAGCCGCCCCAGCCGCGTTCGTCACTCCCTTCAATCAAAACAGGTAAGGTTCGGCCCAGATAGGAGCGCAAGGTTTGCAGTTTCAATGCTTCAGCCAGGCGATGCAGTGACTGACTGCGCTGTCGCTTGACGTCCCGGCTGAGCGGGTCGGGCAGGTTCGCCGCCTTAGTGCCCTGACGAGGGGAAAAGGCGAAGATATGCAGATCACCGAAACCTATCTCTTCGACGAATTCGAGGGTTTGCCGCCACTCCGCTTCAGTCTCACCGGGGAAGCCGACAATGATATCGGTGGTGATATTGATATCCGGGACCCGTTCCCTGGCCTGTTTCACCAGCTGCCGATATTCGTCGCGGCGGCAGCGTCTGGCCATGCGCCGCAGAACGCTGTCCGAACCGCTCTGCAGGGGAAGATGCAGATGGGGCATGAAGCGGGGATTGTCGAACAGCGACCAGAAGTCCCCGGGGATGTCCCAGGGTTCGATGGATCCGATGCGCAGCCGGGGGATCTCCGTTTCCCGCAGAATGCGCCGGATCAAGTCGCTTATGGAAGAGTCGATGTCGCATCCATAACCCCCGATATGCACCCCGGTGAGTACCGCCTCCTGGATTCCCTGGGTTTGCAGATGTTTGATTTCTGTAATGATATCCTCGGCGGGTCGGCTGCGCTCTTCCCCCCGCGCCAGGGTGACGATGCAGAAGGTGCAGCGATAGCGGCAGCCATCCTGGACCTTGATGAACGCTCGCTGGCGCCCGCGGGAGAGGAGGCCGGTTGCATCCCCTTCGATGGCGCTCTCGGGCATCACACTGAGATCGAGTTTTTCACTCACGATCTCCACCAGACGCCCCTTGTCCTGGTTGTTCACCACCAGGTCCACACCCTCGATTTCAGCGGTGGAGTCGGGATTCAAAGAGGCATAGCATCCGCTCACCACCAACCGGGCATCCGGATTCTGACGACTGCTGCGACTCAGCAACTTGCGGGATTTTCGAACCGCTTCTTCGGTCACGGCACAGGTATTGACCACCAGCAGGTCTGCCTCATCCACCTGTTGCGTCATGCGATGGCCCCGGGCCTGAAATTCACGGCTCCAGGTCTCCATCTCCGCCTCATTGAGACGACAACCCAATGTCTTGAGGTGTATGCGCATCTGAGATCAATCCTGAAATAGTGTATCTAGTAGGACAGGCCGGCAAAGGTAATGTTTGAATTGATCTTATGCAAGCGCGGACTCAGGTTTTGAGCCACCGGATGGGGTATAGTCTATACAGTTAACACTGATCCAATAGGCCCTGGCATGGAATGGTTCACCCAAGCTTCAACCCTGCTGCAGCTGTTGCTCATCCTCGGCATTGTCTGTCTGATACTGCTTGGCTGGGTACTCTACTGGCTGGCCCGTTTGCTCGATACCCAGCAGCGTGAACAGCGGGCCCGTATACATCACCAGCAGTCGTTGCAGGACTCCCTGCACGAGCAGGAGCGCCACTATACCAAGGAGCAGAGCGAACTGCGTGACCTGATGACCGAGCGCATCGCCCGGGGTACCCTGGCCCAACAGCGCCTGCTGCACGGTATGCAGCAGGCCCAGATGGAACGTTCGGACAAACTCTACCAGGGCATGGAAAGGCGCTATGGTGAAATGCAACAGCACCTCTCCGATGGTAGCGGACGGCTGCGGCTTGAACTGCTGGAGCAGTTTGAGGGGCTGAAAAAAGCGGTTACCGAGGGTCTGGGAAAAGGTCAGCTGCAACAGCAGGAGAAGCTTGGGGAGCTGCGGGAGTCATTGGCCCAATCCCTGGTACGGCATCGAGAGGCCTTTGACGAGCGTCAGTTGGAGGCCATGGGCAAACAGCATGAAGCCTTGCAATCCGGTATGGGTGAGGTGCGCAAGCAGGTGGCTGAGGCCTTGACCCAGCATGCTGACAACCTGGGCAAGAGGGTGCAGGGCCTGACGGAGACCACCGATAATCGTCTCAAGGAGATCAGTGGCCAGGTGGAGAAGCGCCTCAATGAGGGTTTTGAAAAGACCACTGAGACCTTCAATCAGGTGCTCACCCACCTGACCCGTATCGATGAGGCGCAGAAAAAGATCACAGAGCTCTCCACCAATGTGGTCAGTCTGCAGGAGGTGCTGGCGGACAAGCGTTCCCGGGGTGCCTTCGGCGAGGTGCAGTTATCGGCGCTGGTGAGAAATGTGATGCCGGAGTCGGGCTTTGCCCTGCAGCACACCCTGAGTAACGGTCGTCGGGCGGACTGTGTGCTGTTTCTGCCCGATCCCACCGGCAATGTGGCCATCGATGCCAAGTTTCCCCTGGAGTCCTATCAGCGCATGCTGGACGATCAACTGGCTGAATCGGAACGCGCCCAGGCACAACGGCAGTTCCGCAGCGATATCAAAAAACATATGGAGGATATCGCCTCCCGCTACATCATCCCCGGTGAAACTTCGGATGGCGCAGTGATGTTCATTCCGGCGGAGGCGGTGTTCGCTGAGATCCACGCCCACTTCCCGGACCTGGTGGAGGAGGCCTTTCGCAAGCGGGTCTGGCTGGTATCGCCCACCACCATGATGGCGATTCTCACCACCGCTCGCGCGGTACTCAAGGATGCGGCCACCCGTGAACAGGTACATATCATTCAGGAGCATCTGCGCGCCTTGTCGAAGGACTTCGGGCGTTTTCAAAATCGTATGGACAACCTGGCGCGACACATCGGACAGGCCCACCAGGATGTGAGCGATGTGAATATCTCGGCGCGCAAGATCACCAATCGTTTCGAAAAGATCGAGAAGGTGGAGCTGGAAGAGGAGCAGAGCCCGGACCTGCCGGTATTCCGCAAGGCGGCCCTGCCCGATGCGGAAGATGAACAAAACTAGCTGAATGAGTTTTTAGTTTTTAGTTTTTAGTTTTTAGTTTTGAGTTGGTTAGGCCGCGATTGATTTAACCCGAGTACTCGTCACGCTCGATGTCAGGAGGGGATTTTGGATGAGGGTTTATGAACGGGCCGTGAGCGAAGCGAACCCATTCACTAAAACTAAAAACTAAAAACTATTTAATTCTCGATGTCGTCGATGCAACGACTAAGCAAAGTAGACAGCCAGGTCGGTTCACATCAAATGGCTTTCTTCTTCCCATCGTCGTCCAGGCAGACGTAGCTGATGGTGGTGGTGAAGACGCTCTCCTCGCTGCCGCACCGGGGATCGCTGGCATAGACATTGACCAGGTACTGCACCGACGTCACACCCTTGCGGCCCTGTTGGATATCGAAGCGGAGTATGGTGCCCTCTTTTACACTGCGATTGCTGGGGTACCACACAGCTTGTGATTTTCCATTACCTCTCCATGCCCGGTATGTGCAGTCCGGGTGGGGGAGGTGTGGGTGAGTTCTGATGCATCAGCAGTCTCCAGCCGAGCCCGCTTTTGCGAAAGACATTGGTGGCATACACGGGCTGTGCTTCAGTTTGACCCGGTACTTTGACCAACTCCTCAACCAGGTGGATGGCGAGATCGGGGGTTTCGATCCATGCCAGGTGTTTGGTCTGGATGTCCAATCCCAAATCCCCTCCCATCAACGGTTGCCAAATTTTGCTGATCGCCTCTCTGCCTCTTTGCACTGCCATCATCGGCAGCAGGCAAAGCACCTCTTCACTCTCCTCCCAGACCTCCATCAATGCCTGTAGATCTTTCTCCTCTATGGCATCGTAGTAGGCATCTTCGACATCTTGTGGTGTGGCAAATGGGTCGCTCATGGTTTGTTCCGTATGTTGAGAATAGGGAAAGTCTAAGCGATTCTCCTACCGGGCAACAATCTGATTACCCTGTGGCTGCTGTCCTGATGGGCGGCACCCATTGATGGAAATCATGGCGGGGCATGGTGAGCAGTGATCAGATGCGCCTGAGATGTGTATCACAATTCCATCATCCGCCAATATAGCTTCCGGTCGACAGTCGCCCCTCTGGCGCTGGCTGACTGATTCTCCCGTCCGTTTGCTTTCTGCTGGCGGCGGGATCTCTATCTGCCTGGGAGTGCTGGTTTGGTTGTTCGGGCCGGCTGTTTCCGCTGCTTGGCAGGGCTTTAATCTGTTGTTTGGCATTCTGCCCTTTTTTCTTTTTGCCCAGCTGCTTAGCCTGTTGCCCAAGGGTTTGAAGGTCACGCCTCTACGCTATCTAGCCTATGGGTCTCTGTGCTTTCTGATGTTGGCCGCCCAGGTGGTGTTCTCGCTGTCGATCATGCTGGCTGACGGGCCGGGTGTGACCTATCTGTTGCTTGTGATGACGGCCTGGCTGTTTCTCCTCAGGGTGATCATCAACTTCTTGAGATCAAGCTTCGTGACGGCCCGGATCTGGCAAAGAGGCCTATTTATATCCTTACTTTGGGGCTTGGCAAGTGGTTGTATAACGGCGTTCTTTCTGGTTTCAGGATCCTTAACCACGGCACTGCCGCCGCTGCTTGCCGGTATTGGCTACTTGGCTCCCGCATCCCTGTTCTATCTGGTCCTGCGCTATTCCAGCTGATTGTCGACTCTGTTTAGGTTCGGATGTTCGGTCTCTCCTGGTCGTTGGCGTGCTATTCCCTAACACAACGGCTTTCCGTATGATCTGGCCTCGTTCCAAGTCAGTGATCCGAATCCAATTGAGCATGACACTTTATGACTGACAATATTGATCAAAGCCTTGAGGGGATTGAGCAGGTTCCCCTGAGCCGGTTCACCGAACAGGCCTACCTCAACTACTCCATGTATGTGATTCTCGATCGTGCCCTGCCGAACATCGGTGATGGCATGAAACCGGTACAGCGGCGCATCGTATACGCCATGTCGGAGCTGGGGCTGAGTGCGACCGCGAAATTCAAGAAGTCGGCCCGCACCGTCGGTGATGTGCTGGGCAAGTTCCACCCCCATGGTGACTCCGCCTGTTACGAGGCGATGGTTTTGATGGCGCAGGGCTTCTCCTATCGCTACCCCCTCATCGACGGTCAGGGCAACTGGGGATCTCCGGACGATCCCAAGTCGTTTGCCGCCATGCGCTATACCGAGTCGAGGTTGACCGCCTACGCTCAACTGCTGCTCGCGGAGCTAGGCCAGGGGACTGTGGAGTGGACAGCGAATTTCGACGGTACCCTCAAGGAGCCAACGATCCTGCCTGCCAGGGTGCCCAATCTGCTCCTGAATGGCACATCGGGTATTGCAGTGGGGATGGCAACCGATATTCCACCCCACAATCTGCGCGAGGTGGTGAGTGCCTGCATCCACCTGTTGGAGTCGCCGAAGGCAGGCGTTGCTGATTTGATGACCCACATCCAGGGGCCCGACTACCCCACCGAAGCGGAGATCATCACACCGGTCGATGAGTTGTTGAAGATCTATGAGACCGGCAGCGGATCGATACGCATGCGTGGGCGGTATGAGCGTGAGAATGGCGATATTCTTATCACCGCCCTGCCGCACCAGGTCTCCGGCGCCAAGATACTGGAGCAGATCGCCGCCCAAATGCAGGCGAAAAAGCTGCCTTTGATAGAGGATCTGCGTGATGAATCGGATCATGAAAACCCAACCCGTCTGGTCATCGTGCCACGCTCCAACCGGGTCGACGTAGAGCGGGTGATGTCACATCTGTTCGCCTCCACCGATCTGGAGCGGACCTACCGGGTTAACATGAACCTGATCGGCCTGGATGGCCGACCGGCGGTCAAGGATCTTCGCACCCTGCTCAAGGAGTGGCTGCAGTTCCGCACCGAGACCGTGCGCAAACGCCTGCAGTATCGTTTGGATCAGGTCCTGGAACGCCTGCACATTCTCGAAGGCCTGATGATCGCTTATCTCAATATCGACGAGGTAATCGCCATTATCCGTCATGAAGAGGAGCCCAAGGCGGAGTTGATGAAAAGATTCTCTCTCACGGAGGTGCAGGCAGAAGCGATCCTCAATCTGCGTCTGCGGCATCTGGCCAAACTGGAAGAGATTAAGATTCGTGGAGAGCAGGATGAGTTGGAGCAGGAGAGGAAATCCCTGGAATTGACCCTCGGTTCCAAGCAGCGGTTACGTACCCTGATACGCAAGGAGCTGCAGGCCGATGCGGAGCAGTATGGGGATGAGCGTCGTTCATCGATTGTGCAACGGGAACCGGCAGAGGCGTTGGCCGAGACCGACTTGACCCCGAGCGAAGCGGTTACGGTGGTGGTTTCGGAAAAGGGCTGGGCGCGTACCGCCAAGGGGCATGAGATCGATCCGGCGACGTTAAACTACAGGGCAGGGGACAGCTTCCTCGCAGCAGCGCGCCTGCGCAGTAATCAGCAGGCGGTATTCATCGACTCAAACGGGCGCAGCTATTCCCTGCTGGCCCATACCCTGCCTTCGGCCCGCAGCCAGGGTGAACCCCTGACAGGGCGTCTCTCCCCCGCTACCGGCGCCACTTTCAGGGCGGTTGTGGGGGGGGATCCCCAGGCGGAGTATCTGCTCGCTTCCGATGCGGGTTACGGTTTCCGTGTCAGACTCTCCGACATGCTGGCGAAGAATAAAGCGGGTAAAGCCCTCCTGTCACTGCCGAAAGGGGCTCGGGTACTGCCCCCTGCCATGATAAGCGACCATGACAGTGATCGTGTGGTGGCTATATCCAATGAGGGTCGGATGCTGGTTTTCCCTGTCGCGGAGCTGCCGCAGCTCGCCCGGGGCAAAGGGAACAAGATTATCGGCATTGCCGCGAAACGCGTGGCAGCAAGGGAAGAGTTCGTGATCGCCCTGGCGGTGGTGCCCGAAGGGGCGAGTCTCACCGCTCACGCAGGCAAGCGCTACATCGTCCTCAAACCGTCAGATCTGGATGGTTATCAAGGAGAGCGGGGGCGTCGCGGGGGTAAGCTTCCCCGGGGCTTTCAGCGTGTGGACCGGGTTGAGGTGAATCGTTAGTCGCTCCGGGTTTCCCAGGCTCGAGGGCTCGGGATATCTTGGGTGGGCAGGGTGAATTCAGCCAGATAAAAAAGGATCGAAAGGGATTTGCCGGTATTTGGCTTGGAGAGTTCCGTTGTTCATCGTTATAATGTCCCGTTCTCAGTGGGGCAGTGGCTGTTTTTATACCCTGTCCAGGCTGGCAAGCGAAAGTGGCGGAATTGGTAGACGCGCTGGATTTAGGTTCCTGTGGGGCAACCCGTGAGAGTTCGAGTCTCTCCTTTCGCACCAATTTTTCCTCGTGATTGCGAAGCGCAATTCCTAGGATATTTCCTGTATTTACAAAGAGATAATGGCAGATAAGGCTGTCAGGAGAAGAGCATGCAAGTTTCGGTGGAATCGGGTGAAGGGCTAGAGCGACGGGTAACGGTCCAATTGCCGGCAGAGCAGATTGAGGTGGAGGTCACCAAGCGTCTGAAGCAGATAGGTCGGACCGCCAAGCTGGATGGCTTTCGTCCAGGAAAGGTGCCTATGAATCTGTTGCGTCGCAACTACGGTGGGCAGGTGCTGCAGGAGGTGTACGGTCAAATGATCGAGAGCAGCTACCAGGAGGCGATTCAGCAGGAGAAGTTACATCCTGCCGGAATGCCTAAGATCGAGCCCAAGGAGAGCACCGAGGAGGGGCTGTTCAGTTATGTGGCCACCCTGGAAGTGATGCCTGAAGTTGACCTGGCCAAGCTCGAGGGGGAGATCAAGCGACCGGTCACCGAGATCACCCCAGAGGATATCGAGGATATGATCGAGAAGCTGCGTAAGCAGCGTGCCAGCTGGAACAGCGTTGATCGTGCGGCGGCTGAAGGCGATCAGGTCAAAATCAGCTTCAAGGGTATGGTCGATGGGGAGGCGTTTGAAGGCGGCAGTGCTGAAAATGTGGATCTGGTGCTCGGCTCAAAGCGTATGATCGAAGGCTTCGAGAGTGGACTGGTGGGCATGGTCAAGGAGGAGAAACGTACCATTGAACTGAAATTCCCTGAGGATTACCGGGTGGAAGAGCTGGCAGGAAAACCGGTAACGTTCGAGGTAGAGGTGAGTGAAGTGGCGGAAGAGGTGCTGCCTCAGATCGATGATGAATTCGCCAAGGAGTTCGGCGCCAGCGAGGGTGTGGACAAGCTGAAACAGGATATCCGGGAAAACATGGAACGTGAACTTGCCCAGCGCATCAAGGCTCGAATCAAAAATCAGGCGATGGATCTTATCTTTGAACAGAATAAGATCGATATTCCCAAAGCACTCATCGAAGAGGAGATCGAGGCACTGCGCAAGCAGACCCGAGAGCAGATGGGTCAGGGTGCCGGCAGTTTCGAGCTGCCTGCTGAGATGTTCGAAGAGCAGGCCAAGCGACGAGTGACCTTGGGTCTGCTGATCGGTGAGATCATTAAACAAAACGAGATTCAGGTCGATAACGATCGTGTACGCGAGACAATTGAGGAGTACGCAGCCAGCTATGAGAAGCCGGAAGAGGTCGTTAAATTCTATTATGGCAATCAGCAGCAATTGGCATCGGTGCAGAATGTCGTCTTGGAAGATCAGGTTGTCGACTGGGTTATTGATCAGGTAGGTGTTGTGGATGATCAGACCACATTCGCCGCATTGACGGAGCAGGGTTGACCCTGAGGATTGAACAGCTATGAGTGAACAGTTTTCATCAGCTATGCCGGATGCACAGAGTCTTGGCCTGGTACCGATTGTCATTGAGCAGACCGCCAGAGGCGAGCGCTCCTTCGATATCTATTCGAGACTGCTCAAGGAGCGGGTCATCTTCCTGGTTGGACCGGTGGAAGACCATATGGCCAACCTGGTTGTTGCCCAGCTGCTGTTTCTTGAGTCGGAAAATCCGGATAAAGATATACACCTCTACATCAATTCACCGGGTGGATCGGTGACTGCGGGGCTTTCGATCTACGATACCATGCAGTTCATCCGTCCCGATGTCAGCACCATGTGCATCGGCCAGGCGGCCAGCATGGGGGCATTGCTGCTAGCGGGGGGGGCAAAGGGCAAGCGGTATTGTCTGCCGAATTCACGTATGATGATTCACCAACCCCTAGGCGGTTTCCAGGGACAGGCGACTGATATCGAGATCCATGCGAAAGAGATTCTGCTGCTGCGGGAACGTTTGAATACCATTTTGGCCCAACATACCGGGCAGAGCCTGGAAAAGATCGCGGAGGACACCGAACGCGATAATTTCATGGGTGGCGACGACTCGGTAGCCTATGGCCTGATTGATGCTGTACTGAGCAATCGCGAAGCTACGGCAGGTTAAATAACCTGTCTCTGGAGGTGGTTGCCGGTTGTATAGTGGGTCTGATACGCAGGTCAGGGTTTTGTGAGACTGGCCTTGCCATCTATGAGCAGTTAGATATGATTGAGTTAGAAGCGGGTTATTTCGGTTCGAGGAGTTGAGATATGGGCAGTGACAAGAGCGGAAAAGGCGATGACGGCAAACTGCTGTATTGCTCCTTTTGCGGCAAGAGCCAGCACGAGGTGCGCAAGCTAATTGCCGGTCCTTCCGTCTTTATCTGTGACGAATGTGTCGAACTCTGCAACGATATCATCCGTGAGGAGATGCAGGATCCCGGGGAAGAGAGTATCAACAAGCTTCCCAGGCCCCATGAGATCAAAAAGACCCTCGATCAGTATGTCATCGGCCAGCACCGTGCGAAAAAGGTGCTTTCGGTGGCTGTTTACAACCACTACAAACGCCTCGATACCATCGGTAAAGAGAGCGATGTGGAGTTGGCCAAGTCCAATATCCTGCTGATCGGTCCCACCGGATCGGGTAAAACCCTGCTGGCTGAGACCCTGGCCCGGCTCCTGAACGTACCCTTCACCATTGCTGATGCGACAACCCTCACCGAGGCGGGCTATGTGGGCGAAGATGTGGAAAACATCATCCAAAAGCTGTTGCAAAAGTGTGATTATGATGTGGAAAAGGCTCAGACAGGCATTGTCTACATCGATGAGATCGATAAGATTTCCCGCAAATCCGATAACCCTTCCATAACCCGGGATGTCTCGGGTGAGGGCGTTCAGCAGGCCCTGTTGAAATTGATCGAGGGCACGGTTGCCTCGGTACCCCCCCAGGGCGGGCGCAAGCATCCTCAGCAGGAGTTTCTGCAGGTCAACACCTCGAATATCCTGTTTATCGTCGGCGGTGCCTTTGCCGGGCTTGAGAAGGTCATTAAGGATCGCTCGGAAAAGGGTGGCATCGGCTTTTCCGCTGAGGTGAAGAGCAAGGACGATTCACGCTCAATCGGCGATATCATCGTCGATGTGGAGCCCGAGGATTTGATCAAATATGGTCTGATTCCCGAGTTTGTCGGTCGTCTGCCAGTGGTTGCCACGCTGCAGGAGCTGGATGAGGCCTCGCTGGTGAAGATCCTCACCGAACCGAAGAACGCCCTGACCAAGCAATATAGCCGTCTCTTCGAAATGGAAGGCTGTGAGCTCGAAATCCGTGAAGACGGCCTGCGGGCGATTGCCCGCAAAGCCATGCTGCGCAAGACCGGTGCGCGTGGATTGCGTACGATCTTGGAGCAGGTGCTGCTTGACACCATGTATGATCTCCCCTCCATGGACGAGGTGACAAAGGTGGTAGTGGATGAGGCGGTGATCGCCGGTGAATCTGAGCCGCTGATGATTTACGAGAACAGCGACAAACAGATTGCTGCATCCGACAAGCACTAGCAAACCCGATTATCAGACTCTCCCAGGGTTGCCGATTTAACCGATTGGTTAGTCTCGTAAATGTGGGTATGTTCTTGAATTCATGCTATATCTGGCTGGTATTTTAGTCTTCCAAAGGGTTGTCTCCGCAATATACTTTGCATAATAGGCTTGAAACATCTGGCCTCCACCCTTATATATGTTCTTTATAAGCGTGTTGATCCGCATAAATGGATACGGATTGAACGCATCATTACCCGCCAGTATCAAATCCCAATACTGACTGTTATACCAAAGGTTGAAGTTGTTTTTAGGCAGAGAGAATGCCAGCAAGAGGATAATTTAATGGGCCACGAGTACACAGATTCCACCAAGACGATCAGTCAGAACAACGTTGTTCCGGTTTTACCGCTGCGCGACGTGGTCGTCTATCCTCATATGGTTATTCCTCTGTTCGTAGGGCGTGAAAAATCGATCCAGGCGCTGGACCACGCCATGCAGAGTAATAAGCAGATTCTGCTGGCGGCGCAAAAGAGCGCAGATGTGGATGATCCGGATGTGGTCGATATGTACGCCATCGGTACCCTGGCAAACATTCTCCAGCTTCTCAAATTGCCCGACGGTACCGTGAAGGTGCTTGTGGAGGGCGGTGAAAGGGCGCGTATCACTGAGTTCGTCGATACCGATGAGTTTTTTACTGCCAGGCTCGAGACCCTCACTGACACCATCGATGTGGCGGGTCGCGAGAGTGAAGTGTTGATGCGCTCAGCCACCAACCTGTTCGATCAGTATGTCAAATTGAACAAAAAGGTGCCGCCGGAGGTTCTTACATCCCTTTCCAGCATCGATGAGCCGAGCCGTCTTGCGGATACCATTGCAGCGCATATGTCATTGAAGCTGGAAGAGAAACAACATGTGCTGGAGATTCCCAACGTACGTGAGCGCCTGGAACATCTAATGGGACTGATGGAGGGTGAAAACGACATCCTGCAGATGGAAAAACGCATCCGTGGCCGGGTCAAGCGTCAGATGGAGAAAAATCAACGGGAGTACTATCTGAACGAACAGATGAAGGCGATTCAGAAAGAACTTGGCGAGATGGAGGATGCACCTAACGAGATTGAGGATCTGACTAAAAAGATCGACTCCGCGGGTATGACCAAAGAGGCTAAGGATAAGGCCACCAATGAGTTGAACAAGCTGAAGTTGATGTCCCCCATGTCCGCTGAAGCAACTGTGGTACGAAACTATATAGATACCCTGGTAGGTCTGCCTTGGAAGAAACGGACAAAGATACGTAATGATATCGGTGCAGCTGATGAGGTATTGAATGAAGATCATTACGGCTTGGAAAAGGTAAAAGAGCGTATCCTTGAATATCTCGCGGTACAGCAACGTGTACGTAAGCTGAAAGGACCGATCCTCTGTCTGGTAGGGCCCCCTGGTGTCGGCAAGACCTCACTAGGTCAATCCATAGCCCGTGCCACGAATCGTAAATTTACCCGTATGGCCCTGGGTGGGGTGCGAGACGAGGCGGAAATTCGCGGTCACAGGCGCACCTATATCGGTGCCTTGCCTGGCAAGATCATCAATAACCTGAGCAAGGTTAAAACGCGTAATCCCCTGTTTCTGCTCGATGAGATCGACAAAATGGCAATGGATTTTCGAGGTGATCCCGCCTCGGCTTTGCTGGAGGTGCTCGATCCGGAACAGAACCACACATTCAACGATCACTATCTTGAAGTCGATTTCGATCTCTCCGAGGTAATGTTTGTCGCGACTGCCAATACCCTGAATATTCCTCCCGCGTTGCTTGATCGTATGGAAGTGATCAGACTCTCCGGTTATACGGAAGATGAAAAAGTGAACATTGCAGAACGCTATCTGGTACGCAAACAGATGGAGAACAATGGATTAAAACAGGACGAACTGATTATCAGAGAGGCTGCAATACGCGATATCGTCCGTTACTACACCCGTGAAGCTGGGGTAAGAAATCTGGAACGGGAGATTGCGAAGATCTGTCGAAAGGTAGTGAAGGAGATCCTGCTGAAGAAACCAAAAGGCAAGATCACCGTTACGCCTAAAAAGCTCGAGGATTACTTGGGTGTCAAACGTTTCCGCTATGGCCGGGCGGATGAACATGATCAGGTCGGTCAGGTTACCGGGCTGGCCTGGACAGAAGTGGGTGGTGAATTACTGCGCATAGAGGCTGCATTGATGCCTGGTAAAGGGCGGCTCAGTCACACCGGTCAACTGGGCGAGGTGATGCAGGAGTCTATTCAGGCGGCTATGACAGTGGTCAGAAGTCGCGCGGATTCCCTCGCTCTGGAAGAGGACTTTCATCAAAAATGTGATGTTCATATTCATGTGCCAGAAGGGGCAACACCGAAAGATGGCCCCAGTGCGGGTGTCGGTATGTGTACCAGTCTGGTGTCCGCTTTGACAAAAATACCGGTCAGGGCAGACGTGGCAATGACGGGTGAGATCACTCTCAGGGGAGAGGTTTTGCCAATCGGTGGACTCAAGGAAAAGTTGCTTGCAGCCCATCGAGGCGGTATAGCAACGGTTATAATACCCGAGGAGAACGAGCGCGATCTTGTTGATATACCAAAGAATATTAAACAGAATCTCGACATCAGACCAGTCCGCTGGATCGATGAGGTGCTGCAAGTTGCACTGAAGGAGATGCCGCAACCGAAAGAGGAAAAGAGTGCGGATGCAACACCCGCCAAAAGTGGAGAGAAGCAGGATGGAGAAGAGGTCAAGAAACCTGGTGCACCTACCAAGCATTAGTATGATCTAAGATGCTCTATCTCTGTCACAACTGTAACAATTGTAAAGAATCCCTCTTCCTCGTTGCTTGACAGGGTATCTGGCAGCCGGTATAAATTCTGGCGTTTCGGGCTCCAAGCGGGCCATTACATAACGCGTCTAATGGCGGTAGTTCCGCTAAGACCATCACAGGGGAAATTTATTAATGAATAAGGCCGAACTAATAGAGGCAATGGCGGAATCTGCAGATATTTCCAAGGCCGCCGCTGGGCGTGCACTTGATGGCATGGTTGAAGCAGTGACCAAAGCGATGAAAGCGGGTGATACCCTCTCATTGGTAGGATTTGGTACCTTCTCGGTCAAAGAGCGAGCAGCTCGTGAAGGTCGTAATCCTCAAACCGGTGAGACAATAAAGATCAAGGCCTCAAGAATCCCGTCATTCAAGGCTGGTAAAGCATTGAAGGATGCAATAAACTAGCGCGCCTTCAGGTGTGGTATCTCTAACTAATTGACGACATACCCCACTAGCAGGGTGCTTAGCTCAGCTGGGAGAGCATCGCCCTTACAAGGCGAGGGTCGCAGGTTCGATCCCTGCAGCACCCACCAACTTGGAGCGGTAGTTCAGTTGGTTAGAATACCGGCCTGTCACGCCGGGGGTCGCGGGTTCGAGTCCCGTCCGCTCCGCCAACTTTGATCATCAACGGGGTATCTGTCAGATACCCCGTTTTTGTTTTTTATGATGTATGACACCTGAACAACTTGTTACAGGTGGAAATAAGCGAGTCACTGGTCATGCTTCAGGTTATCAGAGATAAAGCACAGGGTTGGATCGCATGGGCGATCGTTATATTGATCTCTATCCCTTTCGCGCTTTGGGGAATTCAGTCGTATCTGGGCGTTGGTTCAGAAACTGTTGCGGCGACGGTTAACGGCACTGAAATCACAGAGCGGACGCTGGATAATCAGTTTCAGCGTTTTCGTCAGCAATTGCGTGAACAACTGGGTGCCGGGTATCGCCCGGAAATGTTCGATGACTCCAGGTTGCGTAAAGATGTCCTCAATCGTCTGATCAGGGATGAGCTGTTACAACAGACTTCCAACAGGATGGGATTACGTGCCGGTAACAGCATGATTCAGTCCACGATACTGGCTATGCCGACCTTTCAAAAGGATGGACAGTATGACCAGCAGACCTATGAGCGT
>JBEVVS010000140.1:0-43421 GCA_040507005.1 Candidatus Thiodiazotropha sp. | reverse complement strand
TCCCATCTCGAACTCGGAAGTGAAACGACATAGCGCCGATGATAGTGTGGGGTCTCCCCATGTAAAAGTAGGACACTGCCAGGTTTTTACGCTAAAACCCCGGACCAACGGTCCGGGGTTTTTTTTTGTCTCTCTCTGTGAACCAAGATCGGTTTCCTGGCTCGAATTTAGCGGTTGCGTGTAAGATGTAGGCCTCGATGTAGTGGAAATGGTTTACCTATAGACGAATTATGCTTCTTTCTCTGACACTCATGGTTTTCGGCATCCTGTTGACAGGGTTTGCCCTGCGGCTGCTGATCTTTAAAAGAAAGCTGATCGCGGCAAGTGTTAATGGCTTGCTGGGTCTGGTGGTGTTGCTGGTTTCGAGTTTTGTGGCGATGTTGCTGTTTAATGTGCAAAGTTATATCCAGTTGACCAAGGAGCATGTACTGGCCGAGGTCGAAATCGGCGCTGTTGACTCAGGCACTGCATCGCTGGTTTTAACCATCGACGGTGAACCCAGGATCTATCCCATCTCAACCGATGAGTGGCGGGTGGATGCGCGATTTATTAAATGGAAACCCTGGGTAGCGCTGCTAGGGAAAACCCCGGTTGTCCGCTTGGAATCCCTGTCAGGTAGAAATGCCGCGGCCGGGAGCAGAGTGATTCAGGTTTACAATCTGCATGAGGATTTTCAGATCATCGACAAAATAGTCGCAAATCTCACAGAGCACTTTGGCATGATTGACACCATGTACGGCAGTTCGGTGTATATGCCGGTTGAAGCAGGCGCCCACTACCAGGTGAGTGCCAACCATGCAGGTTTGATTGCCCGCCCGATAAACAAACAGGGTGAACAGGCAATCATGCGGTGGGATAGGCAATGATAGAGTACAAGCTGAGTTTCAAGTCGGCCCAGGCGCATCTGTTTGAGGTGGAGCTGACAATCCACGATCCCGATGCCAATGGGCAGCTGGTCTATCTGCCCGCTTGGATACGTGGCAGTTACATGGTACGGGACTTCGCTCGAAATATTATCTCGATCCAGGCGTTTAGCGGCGATCAACCGGTGCAACTGAGCAAACTGGACAAGCAGAGTTGGCGTGCTGCGCCGGTGAGCGGCGAACTGCGCTTGATCTATACGGTGTATGCCTGGGAGCTGTCTGTCAGAACCGCTCATTTCGATAGCGAGCATGCCTTTTTCAACGGTCCTTGTCTGTTGTTGGGTGTTGCCGGTCTGGAAAATGAAAGCTGTAGATTGACTGTGCTCCGTCCCAGCGAGAGCTATGCAGCTGATTGGCGGCTGGCGACCGCCATGCCCGTGGAAAATTGTGATGAAGCCGGGTTTGGAGATTACCTGTGCGAGAGTTATGAGGCGTTGATCGACTATCCTGCAGAGGCAGGTGTGTTTACCGATGCGGAATTTTCTGTCCATGGGCGACGCCATCGCATGGTGGTCAGTGGTGTGCATGACATGGACATGCAGAGGTTGTGCAACGATCTGAGCCGGGTCTGTCATGAAGAGGTGGCGCTGTTTGGTGATTTACCGGTTTCCGAGTATCTGTTTTTGTTGCAAGTGGTGGGCAATGGTTATGGTGGATTGGAACATCGCAACTCCACAAGCCTTCTATTCAGTCGGGAAGAGCTGCCAAAACCGGGTGAAGAGCTTGTCACGGAGGGTTATCGGAAGCTGCTGGCGCTCTGTAGCCATGAGTATTTCCACCTCTGGCATGTGAAGCGTATAACCCCCGAGGTATTTTTGCGGACGGGGACGGCAGAGGAGGTCTATACCAGGCAGTTATGGATATTCGAAGGCATCACCTCCTACTACGATGAGCTGTTCCTTGTCAGAAGCGGCGTGATAGATCGCAACGCCTATTTCAAGATGCTTTCAGAGACCGTCACCCGGGTGATGCGAAACAGCGGTCGCCATAAACAGACCCTGGAAGCATCGAGCTTCGATGCTTGGAGCAAATTCTATAAGCAGGATGAGAATTCACCCAATGCCATCGTCAGTTACTATGCCAAAGGGGCCCTTTTTGCCCTGTTGCTGGATTTGACCATCCGCCTGGGTAGTGACGACAGGTTTTCCCTTGACCATGTTATGCAGGCGTTGTGGGAGCGATATGGCAGCCAATCAGTAGGGGTTCCAGAGGATGGATTTGAGATCCTGGCATCGGAGGTGACGTCCATGGACCTAAAGCCGCTGTTCGACCTGGGGGTCCGGTCTACGGATGAATTACCCCTGGCAGAGGCGCTTGCCGAATTTGCCGTAGAGCTCCATCTGCTTCCCGCGGTGTCCAGTGAGGATGTGGGGAGGGTGGTTACAGAACCACCGAAGGCGGTCAGGGCCAAGCTGGTGTTGGGTGCTAAATGGAAACAGTTGGAGAAGCGTATACGGCTGTTGCAGGTATTCGATGGTGGCGGCGCTCAACAGGCGGGACTCTCGGCAGGTGATGAGATTGTGGCCGTTGATGGGCTGAATCTGAGCGCCAAGCAGATGGAGGAGTACCTGGCTCGGCAGCAGGAGGGAGTATCGGTGGAGATGCATTTTTTTCGTCGGGATGAGTTGAAGGTTATTGCTTTGACGCCCCTGCCGGCAGCATCTGACACCTGTACCATCTATCTTCCGCAACATCCCGGCAGCCTGCAGCAGCAGCGTCTGAATAATTGGTTGAAAGGCCATGTACCCACACCATGATTTGATTCAAAAATTGGCGGATGGCCGCTTTCATTCGGGTCAGGAGTTGGGACAGCTATTGGATGTGACACGCTCCTCGGTTTGGAAAAGAGTCAAGCAGGTGAAGGAGCAATACAACCTTGAAATCGATGCGGTGACAGGGAGAGGCTATCGGCTGCGCGAACCCCTTGATCTCCTGAGCCAGGATACCATTTTAAGGATATTCAGGGAGGATGGTATGGAAGTACCGCCTGCCATGGCGATACATGGATCTATAGACTCCACCAACAGTTGGTTGTTGGAACAAGCGGGAAATGGTGCTGAGACAGGCATGGTGTGTCTCGCTGAACAGCAATTGGCAGGTAAGGGCAGGCATGGGCGAAAGTGGATCTCACCTTTCGGTAGAAATATTTATCTCTCAATGTTGTGGCGTTTTGAACATCCGCCGATGCAGATTGCGGGCCTCAGTTTGGCCTCGGCTATAGGTGTATTACGCCTGCTGCAGCGACTCAATTGTGATCAGGCTGGGCTGAAGTGGCCCAACGATATCTTGTGGCAAGGTAAAAAACTGGCAGGCCTGCTCCTGGAAATAAGCGGCGAGGCCGGCGGTCCGTCACAGGTTGTTATCGGCGTTGGGTTGAATACCCGGCTGGATAGCCATGGTGAGGCAATCGACCAGCCCTGGATCGACATGGATTCAATCCCGGATCTATCGGTACCGAGCCGTAATGAGCTGGTCTGTATGATGGTTCGCCATTTGAGAGACGTAATACGGCAGTACCAATCTAATGGTTTGCATTCATTTATGGATGAGTGGCATCGGCACGATCTGTTATTGGGGCAGGAGGTGGTTATCCGCAGCCATACTCAAGAACATACAGGAGAACATAGGGGGATCGATGAGAATGGGGCCATCCGCTTGCACAGTAACGGTAAGGAGAGTAGTTTTCACGCCGGTGAGGTGAGCCTGCGACAATCCGTTGATAAGAGATGACAAAACTCTACGTTGACATAGGAAATTCTGCCATCAAGTGGGCAAATGAGACTGAGTTGCGTGCCGGTCTTCTGCATCAGGCCAAATCCAGCGAAATGCCCATCGCCGTTGAACAGGCCTGGCTCGCCATGGAAAGACCCGAGGCAGTGCATATTGCCAGCGTACGCCGTGAAAATAGCCACAATTCGCTGCTCTCCTGGGTTCGAAAACAGTGGCAGCTGACACCCCTGTTCGCCGAGACGAGGCAGCAAGAGCACGGGGTGACAAATGGTTATGCGAAGCCTGCCCAATTGGGGGTTGACCGTTGGCTGGCGCTGCTTGCGGCGCGAGCCCTTTCGCCACTACCCCAGATTGTCGTAGACTGCGGTTCAGCAACCACGATCGATGCCATGGACGGGGATGGGCGGCATATGGGAGGTATCATCTTGCCGGGTTTGCGGGTATTTGCACAGTGTCTCAGGCAGAGTACCGATATTCCTTCCCATGATGCCGGTGAGGTCGCGGATTGCTTCGCCCGCGATACAGCGTCGGGCATAATGACGGGTGCCATCGTGGCACAGTCCGCGGCTGTGGAGAAGCTCTATCAGGCACTGCAAGAGCAGGAAAAGGGTGCTATCCGTTGCCTGGTAACGGGTGGGGATGGGGCATTGTTGAGTCAACACCTCGAACTGACTCATCAGCTTATACCCGCTCTGGTTCTGCGCGGGCTGCTTATACAGTCGGGTCAAGATGAGTCGCCTGGGCAGGCCGCAACTCCGAAACATGGTGAGAAATGAACACAACAGTTAAAGGAATGCTATGAAATGGCTCTTCTTCATTCTGCTGTTAGCAAATCTGGGGATGTTTATCTTGATCTATCCTCAGAAGGCAGAAATCAGTGTTGAGAATAGCTTACCTGATGTAGGTGAACTCTATCTCTATCGAGAGATTGCCGCGCAAGAAAGTGATGCTAGGGCTGCCGAGGCATCTCCACTTAGAGATAAGCAGACGCCGGATATGGACAAAGCCGTTGATGCCAAGGCCGATCAAGCGGAGAAGCAGATAGATGAGCAGCCTGTAACGCCGAGGGACGCAGCAGAGTCGGTTGCTGCATCGGTACCGGAAACCGTCACGGCAGAAACTGAAATAGCCATCGAACCTGAGATATCGCTACCCGAGATTGAAGGTGCTCTGGTTGGGGAAGCGGCAAAAGCTGAGTCGCCTGAGTGCCGAACAGTGGGCTTTCTGGAGACCCGTTCCGATGCAGAGATCATCTCTGTCAGTCTGCGTGCGCTGGGTCTGAAGCCGGAGTTGCAGTCCGAAACCAGTAATCAACAGGCCGGAATCTGGGTTTTGATCCCACCTCAAGCCACGAGACGAGATGCAATCAATATCTCAAATCGCCTCGAGAGAGATGGTATCAGCGATTTGTGGCGCTTTACCAGCGGAGAGCTGGTGCATGCCATATCACTCGGTTTATTCCGTAACGAAGAGCGTGCTGAAGCAAGGAAAAAAGAGATTACAGACCTTGGTTATGATGTGATTATAAAGCCGCGTTACCGTCAAAAAACCAAATATTGGCTCTACTTTCAGGATAGTACACCCGCTTCCGATACCAAACCTGGCTGGAACGAGCTTTTTAAAAAGTTTCCTGAACTTGAGGCGAAAGAGACCGCGTGCCGCTAAGTTTGCCACAAGAGACAGAAACGCATAGAATTCGCACTCTCCAGCCGGCGTAGCTCAGTTGGTAGAGCAGCTGATTTGTAATCA
The DNA here is from genome assembly GCA_040507005.1 of Candidatus Thiodiazotropha sp. Taxonomy (GTDB): domain Bacteria; phylum Pseudomonadota; class Gammaproteobacteria; order Chromatiales; family Chromatiaceae; genus Thiodiazotropha. The sequence goes on along the minus strand of JBEVVS010000140.1, from coordinate 38,019 downwards.
GCTGGTCGGGGGTTCGAATCCTCTCGCCGGCTCCAGTAAAAAATTGATAGCCTGACTCGGTTTTTTAAACTGCAGGCTATGCTAAAACCCTGTCTATCCGATGGCAGACACCCTCTCGATTTCATCCCCTATCTGGTTGCCTGTGGCTGCCACCCTTTGATGACTGGCCAGAAACACCCTGTCTGACACGGGTTAATTGCTGAAAGTTGATGTGCTCGCCGGGTGTAGCGTGAACCTTGTCACAACCCTCTTCATCGTTACTTAAGCTTATTCGTAGATACTCGAGTTGGCAGAAACTCTGATTCATGCCCAAGAGGTGTACGATGGTGGAGAACGATCTAATCATCATTGCCGCAATATTGGTTCTTGCGCTTTTATCGGTAGGGATAACCCTGCTTCGCCGACGCCGGAAGACACTCTTCGATGCGGGGCACAATTCCAGTCGGGAGTCAGCAGCTATTGCGATGGATGCTGATAACGAGTTGTATCGTAACGTTACAACTGAGAGTGAATTGGATATCACCATTACCTTCAGTGAGAGCAAAAAAGCGTTTCGCTGGATTGGTGCAAACGACTCCCTGTTGGAGTTTGCCGAATCCCGCGGTGTTGAGGTTGAATGTTTGTGCCGGGCTGGTGAGTGCGGTTCCTGTCGTACCAAGCTTATTGAAGGCGAAGTGGAATATCATCAGAAACCGAGCATAAATCCCGGACGCGGCTACTGCTTATTGTGTATCTCAAAACCAAAATCTGATCTGATCCTGGAAAGATAGCTTTACTTGGATTTTTTCGGACTCCAGTGATGCTGCATAAGTGCAGTAAAAGATAGCTCTTTATCCGGGCTGACGGAGTGGGATACGCAGATCTGTCTCTGCTATTTTTTGTGCCGCCAAGTTACTTCTTTCCCGCTTCAATTTGTTGTGTGAAGGGTGTCTTGATGGCACTCAAACGATCAATCAATATTTTTTCGCAGAACTTGAAGAGCAGAAAAAATATCATTGCAAATATGCCGGTCAGTAACAACTCCATTGTCTGAATCAGTGCACCTTCCTTTAAAGCTGTAAGCCCGTAGGTGACAATGAAATTCCAGTTGGCGGCAAACAGGCGAAAAATATTAATCGTCAATGCGCCGAAAATAAAACCCGATGTGATAAGGATAAAAAAAGTAGTCAGTGGAAGCTTGTAGAAGCGCTGATATAGGTTCATTGCATTACCCTCAAACTGATCAATTGTGTGGTTAATGCCGGACTGCATAGCCGTCACTTGGCGTGGGCACTCGGGTTTTCAGAATAATAGTGTACCTGGGCAGCCACAGCTATGTGTTGATCGGCTAGCTGCTTGTGTCTTGGTTTCTGGCGACCCTTTCAGTCACGGATAGGGGACGGATTACTCTTGTTATCTCACTGTGATAATTACGTGATAATTGTCCACAAAAATTGAGTAACAGCCATGGCACAGCCTTGGCGTGTAACGCTTTTTACAACAGAAACTCAGTTTAGCCGAAGGAGATATCCATGATTACTCGCAGAAAGTTAACCTCTCTTGCGCTCGCCTCAACCGCAGCCACCCTGTTTACCATTGCCCCGGTGGCTACGGTACAAGCAGGTAGCGATGCCAATGTCCAATGTTATGGTGTCAATAAATGTAAAGGACACAATGACTGCAAAACCGCCAATAATGCTTGTAAGGGGCACGCGTCATGCAAGGGGCAGGGTTTTGTGAATATGTCCAAGCACGCCTGTGAAGAGATAGGCGGCTCCGTCAATAAACCAAAAGGATAAATCAAGTTACGAAAAGCTGATTCACTATCCAAGGATAGTGAATCAGCTCTTAAATAACTTTCAAATCTATCCCTGGAGAAAGCGTTGTGAGCGAAACTGATGGCAATCAAAGACCTTATCTCGGCTATGGACTGGGTCTGCGCAGACAACACTACGATGAGGTTCTCAATTCAAGGCCGGAGGTGGACTGGTTTGAAATTATTTCCGAGAACTATATGGTGGATGGAGGAAAGCCGCTCTATTACCTGGATCGAATCCGTGAACACTACCCGATGGTCATGCATGGGGTGTCGTTGTCGATAGGCAGCATGGAACCACTTGATTATAGCTATCTCAAACAGTTGAAGATATTGATCGAGCGGGTAGAGCCTGCCTGGTTCTCCGATCATCTATGCTGGACCGGCGTCGATAAGTTGAATATGCACGACCTTTTGCCACTGCCTTATACAGAGGAGGCGATTGATCATGTGGTGGATCGGGTGGCGAGGGTGCAAGACTTTCTTGGACGACAGATGCTGCTGGAGAATGTCTCGAGTTATATAAGCTACAGCGAGTCACAACTCAGTGAATGGGAATTTTTACGCGAAGTGGTAGAGCGAGCGGACTGTCTTGTGTTACTGGATATCAACAATATCTATGTCAGTGCTTTCAACCATAATTTCGATCCCAGTACCTACCTGCGGGCTATGCCGATCGAGCGCATCTACCAGATACACCTGGCAGGTCACACCCGGGAGGAGAACCTGATAATAGATACTCATGATCATCCGATCGCAGATCCTGTATATGATCTTTATGCAGAAGCTGTTCAGCGTTTTGGGCGTGTCAGTACGATGATTGAGCGCGATGATCATATACCTCCCCTGGCTGATTTGCTGCAGGAGTTGGCGCATGTGCGGCGTATTGGAGAAGCCGGCAGGGTGGGGCAGGTTGCATGAGGGTGAAGATGAACAGGTTAGCTGAATTGCAGTCCAATCTGCAGCATTACATATTGAACCCTGAAAACGAAGTCCGGGCTCACTGGGTGAGCGAAGCTGGGCGTGCAGCGCCGAGCTATCAGCTCGCAGTCTATGCAAATGCCTATATGTCACGCTTGAAAGAGGTGCTGACGAATGACTATCCAGCCCTGAGTACGGCGATTGGCTGTGAACGATTCGATAAGCTTGCCCAGGCATACATTAAGCAGCACCCGTCTCGATATTTCAGCCTTCGCGACTACGGTACTCAATTTCCTGACTTCATTGAACTGACGATAAATAGCGATCCCTGGTATCGCGATCTGGGATGGTTGGCTGAACTTGCCTGGTTTGAACTGAGATTGGGGCAAGCCTTCGATTCGGCGGACTGTGCTTTGCTGACGGAGCAGGATGTAACCGCTATAGCAGCCGAGGATTGGCTGTTCCTGAGGTTTGAGTTTAGTCCCTCCCTGTATCGTCTCGATCTTGAATGGAACACACCGGCGATGTGGAAAGCGCTTACCATGGATCCACCACAAACTATAGATGCCTTGAAGGAGACAAGTGAAAACGGATGGTTGATATGGCGCCAGGATCTAGTCACACAATTCCGTTACCTGGAACCGGATGAACGGCTTTTTCTCGACGCTCTTCGCAAGGGTGTCACATTCAACGATGCATGCGAGCAACTGGCAATGGGATTGGATGTTGCCAGAGTACCGATGCGTGCCGCGGGTCTGCTCAAAAGTTGGATTCAGCAGGGCTTGATCGTCAAGGCCCTGCTTACAGATTGACCACTACCGAGTTTGATTTCAAACAGTCGACGGATCTGTTTTCAACTGGCGACAGGGCAAGGCTCTGTCATTTCACCAAGACGCCGGGTAAGTGCCATGTTCTCCCGATAATCCACCGGGACCACAACCAGGCTAGGTCCTTGTTCCGAGAATGCCGCCTCCAGGGTTTCCGCGAATTGGCTACTCTGTTCCACATAATGGCCATGCCAGCCGAATGCGCTGGCCAACTGCATCCAATCGGGATTGTTGAAGGAAAGTTCGGTGTGTCGTCCGAATTCGCTCTCCTGTTTCCAGGCGATCAGGCCATAGGCATGGTCCTCCCAGATCAGCATAACCAGGTTGGTATTGAGTCGTTTGGCAGTCTCCATCTCCTGAACGTTCATCAAAAAACCCGCATCCCCCGATATGCCGAGAATACGTCGTTGAGGCATAACCAGGCTGGCAGCGATGGCCCCAGGCAAGGCAAAGCCCATGGAGCAGAAGCCATTGGGGATCAGGCAGGTATTGGGCTCATGGCAATGGTAATGACGGGCAATCCACATTTTATGGGCGCCCACATCGGAGAGGACGATGTCTTCAGGTCCCATTACCTTGCGTGCGTCCCATAACATCTTTTGTGGACGAATTGAGCCTGAGGTGTCGTCATTGGCATGCTCTGCCAATTCGTCCTGCATCAGCCGCCTGGTTTCGGCTTGTTGCTTTAACTCATAGTCGGGTACACCATGGGCTGTCAGGCGTTCATTCAGCATCCATATCGTATGTGCGAGATCGCCAACCAGTTCCAGCTCCGGATGGTAATACTCGTCGATCTCCGCGGGCAGGAAATCCGCATGCAGAATGGTTTTGTTTTTGTGTGGATTCCAGAGTCGCGGGTGGTATTCGACCATATCGAAACCCAGGGTTATCACCAGGTCCGCGTCGTCGATGGCCAGGGTCGGATAGTCCTTGCTGCCGAGACCGATGGTGTAGAGGCAGTAGTCGGCATCCATATCGACTGCGCCCTTGGCCATGAAGGTGCTTAATACACCGATACCTGTTTTCTCACAAAACAGGCGCAGTTGTTTGGCGGCACGGCGCCGAATGGTGCCATTACCGGCGATAACCACGGGCTTCTTCGCCTTGCTGATCAGTTGAAAGGCCTGGTCGGCGATCTTGTCGTCCGCAACCGAGCGGCGAAAGCGGCGTGGTTCCAGTGGCTCGGCATCGACCTGGTGTTTAGCGATATCTTCAGAAAGCTCGATATGTACCGCACCGGGTTTTTCAGTACGGGATAGGCGAACCGCCTTACGTACCACCTCCGGTATAGTCACCGCATTGTAGATAGTGGTGGCCCATTTTGTGACTGGCTTGAACATATCCACCACATCCATGATCTGATGCGACTCCTTGTGCAGACGCAGGGTGGATCCCTGGCCGGTCAATACCAGCATCGGAGCCCGGTCCATGTTGGCATCTGCCACACCGGTTATCAGATTGGTGGCGCCTGGTCCGAGGGTGCCCAGACAGGCTGCCGGATTACCGGTGAGACGCCCATAGATCTCCGCCATGAAGGCGGCCCCCTGTTCATGCCGGGTCAAAATGAACTTGATCTTCTCGGACTCCTCCAGTGACATGATGAAGTCGGCGTTCTCTTCGCCCGGCACGCCAAAGATATATTCGATTCCCTCATTTTCTAAACACTTCACCATTAGTTCAGATGCCTTCATAGAAAATCTCCAATGTTGTTTGGGTCCAGGGTTCAGCTTGCAGGCGGTGGGATGCGGTTGTTTGCATCCGCATGCTATTTTTTTGCGTATAGGTAAATAGTAGCGAACTAAGGGGCAAAAGATGCATTTTTATATTTCGGTTATAACGATTTTATAAAGAGACTATCACGATTGCTCTCTGAAGATTGGCTACAAACCATGATCTTTTCAAGGCATGACTATGTAACTACATGATTTAAAAGGTTGCTTCGCCTGTTGTGAGGAAAATAAGCACAATTAGATCATGTTATTCCCAATATGCATTTGCCAAAAGGCGGACATTTTTTGATTTACACTAGTGCCTAGCGGGGTTCGACAGCAACTCGCCGACATGAAAAGATCGAATAACCAAATACATATTTTTAGGAGAAGATAAAATGAACAAAGCGACTACCACAGCAATCGTTGCAGGTGCCATCACCACAGCGCTCTCTCTCGCACCCATGAGTGCGGCAAATGCGGCCGATACAGAAAAATGTTACGGCGTTGCCAAGGCGGGAAAGAATGATTGCGCTGCCGGTCCCGGTACCAGTTGTGCCGGAACCTCAACCACAGATGCCCAGGGAAATGCCTGGATGCTCGTGCTCAAAGGCACTTGTGAAAAGATTGTAGGCGGTAGCCTGGTGGCAAAATAGTTGTTAGTCATCGAACCATGAACAATAGATCACTGAAAACAGTGGCAGCCCCGGTACCCGAGAGGGCCGGGGCTGGTTTAAAACCAAAACACTATCAAGCGATTATTGATGAGCAGCCCGATATCGGGTGGTTCGAGGTGCACCCGGAGAACTACATGGGGAGGGGAGGTCCGGCGTTACGCTACCTGGAGCGAATCCGTGCCGACTATCCATTTTCCCTGCACAGTGTTGGCACCTCTCTCGGAAGTTATCTGCCCCTGGACAAGGAGCATTTGAAGAGCTTAAAAGTGCTGGTGGATCGTTTTGAGCCGGGTTTGGTATCGGAGCATCTATCCTGGAGCCATGGCTATGAATGGTACACCCACGACTTGATGCCGCTTGTCTATAATGAACAGACTTTGCGGCATGTTGTAGAGCATATCGAACAGGTTCAAGAGTTTTTGGGCAGGACGATACTCATCGAAAACCCCTCGACTTATCTGCAGTTTAAAGACAACGAAATACCGGAGCATATTTTTTATGTTGAAGCGGCCAAGCGTAGCGGTGCAGGTCTGCTTCTGGATATCAACAATGTGTTCGTGTCCTGCGGCAACCACGGTTGGTCTGTGGATGAGTATATCTCTGTGGTTCCCCGCGAGTTAGTAGGTGAGATACATCTCGCCGGACATTCGATCCAGGAGCTGGATGGAGCGACACTGCGTGTGGACGATCACGGCTCACCGGTCTGTCAGGAGGTATGGCAGTTGTATGAAAACTATATAAACAGCAACGGTGCACTGCCGACGCTGATTGAATGGGACAGCAATATCCCGGAATTTAATGAACTGTTCAGAGAGGTCCGATTTGCAGAGGCGTTCCTCAGGGCAAAGGATGAGTCATATCATGAAGCCGCTGTCTGAAATACAACAGATGTTTTGTGATGGCCTTCGTTCATCATCACCCCCTGCACAGGCGCTGCTTGATGAAATCGTGGATGATGGTCACCAGTTGCAGCGGTTTAACGTCTATCGCAATAACTTCATTGTTTTGAACGGTGATGCCCTTGCCGATATGTATCCGGTTATCAAGCGATTGATTGGCGAGCAAGCCTTCCGTGTTCTGGCAACAGCCTATGTGCGTGAGCATCCCCCCATGGCTCGTACGCTACTCCTGTATGGTGAACAGTTCGCTGATTTTATCGCAGCGGTAACCGAACTCTCAGGTTTACCCTATCTGGTCGACATGGCAAGGTTGGAGTTTGCATGGACCGCTGCCTATCATGCCGAAGATGCATCTCCTTTGACACAACAGCAGATCGCCGGCCTGTCCCCGGATGCGTTGGAAAATCTCCATTTGCAACCGCATCCTTCGATGCACTCTATCGCCTCCGACTATCCCCTCTATCGTATCTGGTCTGCCAACCAGAGTGATGGTGCCGATGAAACCATCTCCCTTGATCAGGGTGTTTCCCATATTGTTGTAATACGCCCCAATGTAGAGGTGGAAGTCAGGGAAGTCTCCGCTGGTGCGTTTAGATTTCTTCAGCGCCTGGCCCGTGGTGATGCTATTGGTGATGCTTACACCCAAGCGACCGAGGTAGAGCCTGAATTTGACCTGCAAAACTATTTCGCCCGACACCTGTTCGATGGCACTTTCTGCTCATTGTGAGTTTTGGAATCTGAAACCTCCGTTTATACGTAACAACAGTACGATCAATAACAGACAAAGATAGGATGGTTGATTACCATGAACGCACTCATCGATACACTTCAACGGCTTTTTGATTTTATCGGCAGATCCATCCCCGAGTGGGGACTTGGACTGCTGGCCAGAGGGGCCATCGCCTATACTTTCTGGTCCTCCGGTCGGAGCAAGGTGTCTGGTTTTCTCGATATTTCCGATTCAACCTTCCTGTTATTCGAGCACGAATATGGGGTGCCGCTGATCCCGCCGAATATCGCCGCTCATATGGCGACATATGCCGAGCATTTATTTCCTATTTTGCTGGTACTGGGGCTGTTCACCCGCTTTGCCGCACTGTCATTGCTGATCATGACGGCAGTGATCCAGCTATTTGTCTATCCGGATGCCTGGAATGTGCATATGTGGTGGGCCTTGGCGTTGCTCTATCTGATGCGCCATGGAGGCGGTTTGATTTCTCTGGACCAGCTGCTGCGGCGGTAAGTCCTCAACATGACTCCTATCAGACGGTTAACAAAACCATAGGTCTTTATATAGAGCCTGACAGATATGGAATGAGTCGCACAATGTATGTCACAACTGCTGTCTGGTGCCCCGTACCAGCGGGGTACCTTTGCCTATGAAAATCCTACTAAAATAGGTGTTAATCACCTATCTTTCGCTTGAGCGGTAGGTGGCTGGCAAATCGAGTATAATAACATTCCGATAATAATCACTTACTGTCAGGGTGAAGGCCAATTCTGTCATGGAAGCAAATCGCAGTATCCCTAACTTCAAGCAATCAGTGAGACCATGTGGAGTAAACAGACTCACATTGATCTCATCCATTAGACAATTCCGCACCCGCATATTGGCCTTACTGCTTGTATTTACCCTCTCGCCGGCAACCGGCGCCGAGTGGGTCTACACCGTCGTGGACGGGGACAATCTTTGGGATTTCAGTGAAAAGTATCTGGACAGCGTGATGCGGTTTGAAAAGCTGAGGAAATTAAACAATATCAAGAATCCCAAGCGTCTACAGCCTGGCTCTTGGCTGCGGGTGCCGATGAAATGGATAAAAAGCAACGCTGTACCGGCTACACTTGCGGACCTTGAAGGTCAAGTGCAGCTTACTCGGGCAGATGGATCTCGGGTATCGCCAATTAAAGCAGGCATTCTGATTCGTCTTGGGGATAAGCTCAGGACAGGGCCGAAAAGCAGTGCCGCCATCCTGTTTGCGGACAGAACTGCCCTGACCCTGCACAGTCATGGTGAAATGAGCTTCGACCACCTTAGCGCCCACGGCGAGACGGGTATGGTCGATTCCCGGCTGCGTTTGATCCAAGGACGTCTGCAAACAAAGGTACGGCCATCCGCGGGGCCGGGCTCACGTTTCGAGATATATACACCATCGGCGATCAGCGCGGTGCGCGGTACCGACTATCGCGCAGCCGTGACCGACAACGGAACCGGTTCCAATATCGAGGTGTTGGAAGGAAAGGTCGAGGTGAGCGGGGGTGAGAAGCAACAACTGGTTGCCGCTGGTTATGGTACCCGCATCCAGCAAGGCATGGCACCGACACCACCGGTAAAACTGCTGCCACCACCCACATTTGATCCAATCCCCGAGGTTGTGCGTCAATTCGATTGGCGATTGCAGTGGGGTGCTATTCAAGATGCGCTGAATTACCGCATCGAGGTCAGCGGAGATCAAGGGTTTTCCGTGCTGATCTGGGATCAGGTTACAGATCAAACCGGTCTCCCACTGCCAGAATTGCCGGACGGTGAATATTGGGTCCGGGTCCGGGGCATAGATGCCAATGGCCTCGAGGGCAACAGCCGTGTCACTGCTGTGTTGCTGGATACTCAACCTCAAGCACCGCTCTCCCTCAATCCGCCGGATGGTGCGATTCACCGCGGTGGTGGCCTGGCGTTGCAATGGACCAAGTCAGAAGGTGTGGACAGTTATCTATTGGAGATTGCCAGCGACCGAGACTTTACACAGATTGTGCATCGAGGGGAGGCTCTGCGTGAAACCCGTTATCAAGCCGACATCATCAGCGAGCCTGGCACCTACTATTGGCGTGTGACCAGCATACTCGACAGCGAGTCCGGTCCCCCCGGCGTAGTACGTTCATGGCAATTGCGACCGGCCCTCGAGGCGGTGGATTCCACCATTGAGACAATGGATGACAAAGTCACCGCATCCTGGCGACACGCAAAAGATGGTCAACACTACCAGGTACAGCTAGCACTCGATCCTGAGTTTAACAACCTCGAACTGGATCAGAAGACCGATCAGCCGGAGGTCAGTTTCGATCAAATACAGGGTCAGGTTCGCTATTTGAGAGTGCGCGCCATCGATGACGACGGTTATCAAGGACCATGGGGGAATGTGCAACGCATCGAGCCTCCCCCGGATCAGGGTATCTGGGCCGTACCGATACTCTTTATCTTGGGTCTGTTCTTCATTTAGCGGGATGGTCTACCCGATAATAAAAAAACTCAATCAGCGGGGAATCTTCATGGTTGCTACGCTGATTGCGCTTGCCTATCTATTCAGTGGAAATGCCGCTGTTCAGCGAATGGATCTTCTTCTGTATGACTATTTCCTCAATCTGCAGGATAACCGGGTCAGCGACCAAGTGCTTGTGGTTGCCATCGATGATGCCAGCCTGAACAGTCTAGGTCAGTGGCCCTGGTCCCGGCGTGTGCATGGGCAAATTCTCGACCGCCTGTCCGAAATGGGCGCAAAAGCTGTTGCTTTCGATATCCTGTTTGCTGAATCCGAGACAGCAGATTCTCAGGCGGATAAGGCATTCTCTCAAGCCATCGAACGCAACGGTAAAACGGTACTGGTGGTCGCACCGAGTAATCCAGGGCCCGAAATGCCAATCTCTGAGGTGTTGCCGCTGTCTATACTCGCCGAGGCCGCAGCTGGCGTGGGTCATGTAGACTTTGAAATAGACAGAGACGGTTTGTGCCGCAGTTTCTTTCTCAATGCGGGTATCAATGATGCACATTGGCCTGCGCTTTCGCTGGCATTGACGCAAGTGGCGGGTGTATCACCCTTGCCGGAGCAGAGTGTTGGGAATCGAGACAGACATGCTGAACATTTAGGTTGGTTGCGTGAAGGACGTTTTCTGATTCCCTTCGATTCGAATCCAGATGCTGTTGAGGTTTTATCTGCGCATATTTTATTGAGAGACGACGATGTGGCTTCATTGGTCAAGGACAAGTATGTTCTGGTTGGCTCCACTGCAACCGGTTTGGGAGATGTTATGTCCACGCCGGTGTCACTTATTCATCAACGCATGCCCGGCGTTGAAGTGAATGCGCACGTCTTGAGTGGACTGTTGCAAGGGACATTGATCAGTGAGATAAGCCCGAAGCATTACCTGGTATTGACCCTACTGGTGACCGCGGTTGCCGCGCTGCTTATGTTTAATGCAAGTTTTCATGCGGCGATTATTATCTTCTTTATATCTGTTTTAGGCATTCCTGCTGTTGCAGGGATTGTGATGCATATTGAGCGGTTTTGGTTTCCACCCATGGCCGCGACGGCCTCCTTGGGTCTCGGGTTTCCACTCTGGGGGGTCTTCTCTCTGCTGAATGTGCGGCGCATCAATCGTTCGCTCAGTGACCGCATGCATCATCAGGCGTTACACCATGCCGCCACCGATCTGCCAAACCAGTATGCATTGGAAGACAGGTTGAACAGACTCACCAGAGTAGACAGGCGGGATGGCAGGGCGGCTGCCCTGATCATAGTAAATATCCAATGGTCGGGATCAGCCGGAGGGTTTGTGGGACGTTCCGATGCTGATCTATTACTGCGCGCCATCGCAGAACGAATGCGCAATGCCGTTCGTGGCGACGACATGGTCGTGCATCTTAACGGTGATGATTTTGGGGTCTTGATTGAAGGCTTGAGTGATGGCGAAAGTGCCCAACTGATCGCGAAAAATCTACTGCATGTATTGCAGGAACCACTGGAGGTCGGAAAGTCCCAGCTGTTTCTGACTCCTCGCATGGGACTCAGTATATGGCCACAAGCGAGTCAGGATGGAGATGCCCTCCTGCGTGATGCCAGTATGGCCATGTTCAGCGCACGTATCAGGCATGCTACGGACATTTGTGTCTATTCCATGCAGGTGGCCAAGGAGGTGGAGCAACGTTCACAGCTTGAGCAGGCCTTGATAACCGCAATCAAGCGGGATGAGTTCGAGGTCTACTATCAACCGCAGATTGTCACGGGAAATGGTCGTTTGATCGGCGTTGAGGCTTTGTTGCGCTGGCATAATCCAAAGCTTGGCCTGGTATACCCGGGTACCTTTATTCCGGTAGCTGAACATACTGGACTGATCAGGGAAATTGGCAGATGGGTGCTGCACACGGCCTGTCATCAAGTACAACAATGGACTGAGAGTGGTCTTGGTCCACTGCGCTTGGCGGTTAATCTGTCACCCCTGCAGTTTGTCGATCAGAATCTGTTTAATGAGGTGTGTGAGACCCTGGACAAGAGTGGGCTTGATCCGGCTCAACTAGAGCTGGAGATCACTGAAAGCGCGGTGATGCAGAACCTTGAGGAGGCAAAGGCTGTAATGCGTGCCCTGAAAGAGCTTGGAATCAAGCTGGCGATCGATGATTTCGGTACTGGCTATTCGTCATTGAGCAATCTACAACACTTTCCTTTGGACAGGATAAAGATCGACCGTTCCTTTACCCGTGGCATAGTGACTGATGACGATGTCCGGGAGATAACCCTGACCATCATCAACATGGCCAAGCGCTTGAACCTCGAGGTAATCGCCGAAGGTGTGGAGAGCGAATCCCAGGTCACTCGCCTGGATCAGTATGGTTGTGATGAATTACAGGGCTACTACTTCAGCCATCCCCTGCCCGCTGCGGAATTGGTTGCATTGCTGCAGGGGCGTGATTCCATTCGTGGTGGATTGTAGTCGGCGATGCCGGTCTGATCGAGATCATGAAATATCCCGGCTGGGATTGGTTGGTGTCTGAGCTCAGAAGTTCAGGAGACTGCTCTTTCCTTCGTTATCACGGTGTTCGATGCTGAAGCGGCAACTGCGCAAGTCGGCCTTCAAGGTTGCACTGGCCCTTGCGTGCTTCCAGGTCAAATGCAGGAGATGGGGTTCGCTGGGGTGTATCTTCAGGTCGCCCTTGAATGCAGATGAGCTGTTGCGTAGACGAATCATTTCAAGCTGGTCTTTGACGATCTGTTTTTCCAGACCTGATTCAACAGCTTCCAGGGAGATGTTGCTGCGGTTGATCTCCTTATGCCCTGCGGTCCCCCCGGTGTCCGCTGCCTGATAGTCATTTTTGCCGGCAAACAGGTCTAAATACCAGACCTGGGGTATGCCTGGCATGAACAGTTGGATCGCACGTGCTAGCCGCAGTTTGTTTTCATCCTCGCCTAGGGCGCTGAAGAAGGTTGCGTTGACCTGGTAGTAGGCGATTTTCTTGCCGTCAGGGCCGTAGAGATTTTTTACTCTGCCACCGCGCTGCATAATCCGTTCGATGAGGGTCTCGATTTTCTCCTCATCCAGCAAGCCATCTCGTTTGACCCCATCCACCTCGCTGCCTCTCAGGTCGAGCAGGGGAATGCCGTCATGACAACCGAGCATGTTGATGGTTTGGAGTTCTTGTTCCTGAATGTCGTTGATCCAGTTGAGCAGATGTCTGTTTGTGGCATGTTCCAAGGCGTCGATCACAAGCCCGGGGAAGAAGAAATCGTAGATCGGATAACCCTTATCAGCCACTTCTTCATGCAGACCGGAGCCATACTCTGAATGGATCTCGGGAAAAATGGTCAAATCGTAGCGGTTCGCGATCTGTTTGAGTCGCTCCAGGTATTCCCAGGTGCCCGGCCGGTTGAAGAAATTACTCTCCCCGGGTTCTTTATGCAGATAGGCGAAGGCATCAAGCCTGACTATCTTGGCCCCATAGCGCTTTAGTTTCTTCAGTGTCTCCTCATAGAATTGCCAGACCTTCTCTGACTTCGCGTTCAGATCCATCTGGCCCAGATAGTGCCGGTTGCGATCGAGCACCGACAGGATCTCGCTCTTGTAGTGGGCATAGCCGTCCAGATTGAACTGATTCACATCCGACTCAGTCTCTATGTTCTCATTCACGATTGCCGCAATCGTATGGGCAGCCTCGTGGCTCACACCCTGAATACCGGTGAAATCATCGGCACTCACGGGATTGTAATTGACTTGCTGGTAGAAGGTGTTCCAGTAGGGGCGTTGGGAGCCGTCGGGAAAAGCGACTTTCAGGATCGGCAGTCCGGGTTTTCGCATGAAGAGCTTGTTTAGATGCTCCTCCTTCGGTACCACGTGACCCTCATCTCCCAGATGGCCGTGAGAACGCCAAAATTCGTTCCAATCGACGAAGAAGTGTTTGTACTCCGACGCGTCGCCATGGGTAAGCAGGTCCTGGAATTGTGGCGACGCCACCGACAGGTGATTGAGGATAAGATCGAACTTGAAGGTGATATTGAGGTTGTTCAATGCCTCCAGGTCCTGTTCGCGGACCAGCTCCTCATTCAGGTCATAGTCGATGATTGAGAAGCCGCGGTCGAGATCGCTGTTGAAGAAGGTGGGCAGGATATAGAACAGGGAGAATGCACCCTCGAGTTCAGGGCGTTGCAACACCGTGACGATATCGGAAAGTGTACTGCCTATGCTGTCCGGATAGGCGTTCAGCATCACTCCGTCCGGGAATGGCTGGCGATTTTCGATGTGTTCGGCACTCATCTTAAATCCTGCTGTAACTCTTTGTTATGTTGTTGTTTCTAGAGTGAAACGAACGCTGAGGATTATATCGTCTCGAATCCAGATTACAACTCAACTCTCTTCTGACCGTCACTCCTGTTGGCGGCAGAACGGGGTCGAGATTAAGTGATTTCTTTATGTTGTGTGAACTGCACCAACAGGGAAATCGGCAGATTTCAGGCTAAGCCTGACCCCCTGAGAGCAGGTCCGCAGCCTGAGTCCGGATTGGCTGGGTTTTGCTTATGGGTTCGGATGCCAAACGGATTTGTTCAGCTGCATCGTGCTTGGATATTGCTCATGAAAACAAAGGATTACTGACCTCGCATAGGGGGATCGAAGAGTAATTCCCGCAACTGAAAAGGGTCTTTATAGAGGCTGAAAAACGCTTATTATCCGCTAGTCGGCTATTGTCTAGGCGGCCGTCAGGGGCCCACACAAGTTCATAGCGGTTGACCGGCATAGGGCATGTGGGTAGAATTCCCGCTCTTTACCTCGCCCTGGTGTTTGGCGGGGAGATAACGCTATTTTTCGGGGATTCAAGCAATGTATGCGGTAATTCAAACCGGCGGCAAACAGTATCGTGTATCTGAGGGCGACACCATCAAGGTCGAGATGTTGACTGCCGATGAGGGCGCCTCCGTCGAGCTGGACAAGGTGTTGATGATCACCAATGGTGATGACGTTAAGGTCGGTGCGCCTTATGTGGATGGCGGAAAGGTTACCGCTACCGTCAAATCCCACGGTCGGGGCAAGAAGGTCAAGATCATCAAGTTCCGCCGTCGTAAACATCACATGAAACGCCAGGGTCACCGGCAGTGGTACACAGAACTTGAAGTGACCGGTATCAGCGGCTGAGGAGAGAGTTAGATGGCACATAAAAAAGCAGGCGGCAGTACACGTAACGGTCGCGATTCAGAATCCAAACGCTTGGGCGTGAAAATCTACGGCGGCGAGTCGGTCAAGGCGGGAAATATCATTGTTCGCCAGCGGGGCACCCAGTTCCACAATGGTGTCAACGTCGGCATCGGCAAGGACCACACCCTGTTCGCAAAGGCTGACGGAAAGGTTCAGTTCGATGTGAAGGGGCCGCGTAATCGCAGATATGTGAGCGTTGTCTCTGACTAGGCTCGGTGTTTATCCAGTCCTGAAAAGCCTCGTCTCGGGACGGGGCTTTTTACGTTTAGGCGGACTGTGATTGATAACGCCAAGTCCGCAAAGTGATGAATTTGATTGCCATGGCGTGCTTTGCGCTTGATGGCGTTGTTTGCGTTATATTCTTCTCAACCCAGGTCAGGCCCACAGCATGAAGTTCGTCGATGAAGCCAGGATTAAGGTGATTGCCGGTGACGGCGGCAACGGCTGTGCCAGTTTCCGTCGTGAGAAATATATTCCCAAGGGCGGGCCGGACGGGGGTGACGGCGGCAATGGCGGCAGTGTCTATCTGGTCGCCGACAGCGGTTTGAACACCCTGGTCGACTTTCGCACCCAGCGCACACATAAGGCTGAACGGGGTCAGAACGGCATGGGGCGGGAGCGTACCGGCCGCAAAGGGCAGGATCTGTACGTCCGGGTACCTGTGGGAACCCGGGTGTTGGAAGAGGAGACGGGTGAATTGCTAGGTGAACTGCTGCATCACCAGCAACAGCTTCTGGTGGCGAAAGGCGGTGAGCGAGGGATCGGTAATGTGCACTTCAAGAGCAGCACCAACCGTACCCCGCGTCAATTCACCCATGGCACACCGGGCGAGCGACGGGAGCTCAATCTTGAATTGATTCTGTTGGCGGATGTTGGCCTGTTGGGCATGCCGAATGCCGGTAAATCGAGCCTGATCAGCCATGTCTCCAGTGCCCGTCCTAAGATTGCTGATTACCCGTTTACCACCCTCTATCCCAATCTGGGGGTGGTGAGTCTGGGCAGCGGACGAAGCTATGTGATAGCGGATATACCCGGTGTGATCGAGGGGGCTGCCGAGGGCGCCGGATTGGGCCTGCAGTTTCTCAAACATCTGTCCCGTACGCGTTTGCTGCTGCACCTGGTGGATCTGGCACCCCTGGATGAGAGCGTGGATTGCGCCGCTGAGGTGAAACAGATCGAGCTGGAGCTATCACGCTATTCAACAGAGTTAGTAGACAAAGAGCGATGGTTGGTGCTGAATAAAAAAGATCTCCTGCCAGATGAAGTATTTGCTGAACGCAGCAGAGAGTTGCTTGAGGCGATTGAGTGGGATGGGCCTGTTTACGGTGTCTCTGCAGTGACAGGGGATGGGTTGAAAAAACTGATCGGCGATCTTATGCAGCGCCTGGAAGCGCTCTGGCAATCAGAGAGGTCGATTGATGAAGGGAAGGAAGATGCGCCATGGGACCCCCTCCAGGATTGAGAAAGGGTTGCAGATCGTTTCGAACAGTTTTACCGACCCTAGGTCGTTGATTAT
Source organism: Candidatus Thiodiazotropha sp. (assembly GCA_040507005.1). GTDB lineage: Bacteria > Pseudomonadota > Gammaproteobacteria > Chromatiales > Chromatiaceae > Thiodiazotropha. The sequence goes on along the minus strand of JBEVVS010000140.1, from coordinate 21,227 downwards.
CACGGTGACGGAAGAATGATTACCCGGGAAAAGATCGCTACCTCCAAACGCTGGGTGATAAAGATCGGCAGCGCCCTGCTTACTGCCGACGGCAAGGGGCTCTCCCATGAAGTGCTCGCCGGTTGGGTCGAGCAGATGGCGGCACTGAGGCATGCCGGACATGAGATCCTCCTGGTCTCTTCCGGCGCCGTTGCCGAGGGGATGAGTCGCATGGGTTGGAGCCGGCGACCCCATAATCTGAATGAGCTGCAGGCGGCAGCGGCTATCGGTCAGATGGGATTGGTGCATGCCTGGGAGGCCTGTTTCCAAAAGTATGGACTGCATACCGCCCAGATCCTCCTCACCCGCAACGACCTGGATGATCGCTCCCGCTATCTGAATGCCCGCTCCACCCTGCGTACCCTGCTTGAGTTGGGCGTGGTACCCGTGGTGAATGAAAATGATACCGTCACCACCGATGAGCTCCGCTTTGGGGATAACGACACCCTGGCGGCCCTGGTGGCTAACCTGATCGAGGCGGATCTGCTGCTTTTGCTCACTGATCAGGAGGGCTTGTTCGACGCCGATCCCCGCTTCAACTCCTCGGCTGCCTTGATACATGAGACCCGTGTGGATAATCCTCAGCTCGATAGCGTCGCCGGGGGTAGCGTCGGTGGCCTCGGACGGGGCGGTATGGTGACCAAGGTGCGGGCAGCCAGGCTTGCGGCACGCTCGGGTACCGGCACAGTCATCGCTTCAGGGCTGCGCGATCGGGTGGTGGAGACAATCAGCCGTGGTGAGAGGGTAGGTACCCTGCTGACGCCGGTTCAGGAGCCTCAGGCCGCAAGGAAACGCTGGTTGGCGGGACAGTTGCAACCCCGTGGCAGTCTTACCCTGGACGAGGGTGCGGTGCGTGTGCTGCGTGAACAGGGCAGCAGTCTGCTTGCTGTCGGTGTATGTGGCGTGGAAGGTGATTTTGCCCGTGGTGAGGTTGTGGTCTGCCTGGACAGGGCCGGGATTGAAATCGCCCGCGGACTGGTCAACTACGATGCCCAGGAGACCCGGCGGATCATGGGGAAACCCAGCAGCCTGATCGAGGGTGTACTGGGCTATGTGGATGAGGACGAGCTGATCCACCGGGATAACCTGGTGCTGCTGTAGAAGCTTAGGCCAGTTTAAAAAAAACACTGAACACTGTTCTAAGAAAAATCGACTAGAGATCGGATCTATCTATCTGGTTACAGAAGATTAAAGTGTGTGATCAATCACAGACTTAGCAGCGTCAGCTCTATAAAACTGATCACAACATAGGAACGATAGTCGGAATAACAACAACGGACGGTTGAAGAAGGGATGCGGGGTAACAAGACCTAAAGGAGTGGGTTAAATGGAATATGTTATTTACAGAGCACGGGCAGGTCGAGATTTACCGCTGCTGAAAATAGTTTTATATCTTTTGTCGATGTTGGGCATTCTCGCCGCTTTCGACAGCCATGGGGCAGTTTGGTCGCCTCGGGAAACGGCGGTTTTCGATCTTGTTAATCAACAGCGAACGATGAATAACCTACCGCCTCTTGTGCAGAATGAACAACTGCACAATTCGGCTCAGGGACACTCCCAATCGATGGCCGAGAATGACTTTTTCAGTCATTCAACCCTCGCAGGCAGCAATGGCTCTACCTTTGTGGATCGCATCAATGTCAGCGGGTATAGGGACTGGACTTACGCGGGTGAGAATATCGCCGGGGGTCATGGACGCAGCTACCCCCCTGCCACGCAGATGGCGCCCTCGGCCGCAGCACGGAGCGTAATGTTTGGTACGGCTGATATTGCCGATCTCAATTCATTTTTCTTCACAGATCCGCAAGATAGTTGGGCCAGCTGGGATAAGGTAGGGGAAGGTATTACAGGGACTCAGTGGAACGCCTGGAATAGCTTCAGAAGAGAATCATCCAACGATCAAAGTGATGGGGGCTGGATGGGCAGTCAAGGCCATCGTCAGAATATTCTGAGTAACCTGTTCGACGATATCGGCGTGGGTTATTACTGGGAAGCTGAGGATACCGCGCCTATCCTTGGTGATGAAGATGACATAACCTTCCCCTTGCATACCTATTGGACCCAGGATTTCACCGGCGACGAAGAGGTGGACGCTGTACCTTTACCCGGGGCTTTCTGGCTGTTGGGTTCCGCGCTGGCGGGTCTCTTTGCGGTGGGACGACGCAGGGGCTAAAGGGTATGAGATATCGGGTTTAGGCTCTTTAATACCCGGTAGGCATAAAAAAACCGGCCAAGGGCCGGTTTTTTCGGCGTAGTGACGCTTCACATGGCCTTGATCTGAACATTCAGGCGGCTTTTATGACGGGCAGCCTTGTTCTTGTGGATCAAACCCTTGCTGACAGCGCCGTCAATAGCGGGCACTGCCTGTTTGTAGGCTTCCACGGCGCTCTCCTTTGACCCTGCGGCGATCAATTTTACCACCCGCTTGATGTGGGTACGCATTTCGCTGCGCTGAGCCTGGTTCCGGCCGCGTCGTTTATCGGCTTGGCGGGCGCGTTTTCGAGCTTGGGCTGAGTTGGCCAAGGTTCTCTCCTGGGATAAAACTAGCATTTTAAAGGGGGCGAATTCTCCCTAATATTCTCCCCCGTGTCAACATCTTTGATCCGGCACCTTTCTGCTGGTATGGTCGCCTCTGCGGCCGCAATCTGGGATGTTCGCTCCACTGCAGGTTGCCTGGGCATCGGATGGGTAACCGACGGCGTGGCGGAATTCGCCATGGAACCTAAACCCGTTTGCCCCGCGGATTGACCCATAGTTCATTTACATTAGTTACAAGGACCCGACCCTGGCCTCGTTTTTTCGCGCCTTTACCGCAGTGGGCAGCCACACAATGCTGTCACGTATTCTCGGGTTTGCTCGGGACCTGGTGTTCGCCCATTGGTTTGGCGCCAGTGCCGCCACCGATGCCTTTTTCGTCGCCTTCAAGATCCCTAATTTTCTGCGCCGACTGTTTGCCGAAGGCTCATTTTCAGTCGCTTTTGTACCGATACTCACGGAATACCGGAGCAAAAGGAGTAAGCAGGATTTGCAGACATTCACGGATCATATGGCGGGATCCTTGGGGTTGGTTGTGCTGCTGGTATCCCTGGTGGGGGTGGTCGCAGCGCCGATCCTGGTGATGATATTCGCGCCGGGATTCTGGAATGAGAGTGAAGGCAAGTATGAGCTGACAGTGGAGATGCTCACCCTGACCTTCCCCTATCTGTTCTTTATCACCCTGACCGCCTTTTCCGGGAGTATCCTGAACACCTACAACCGCTTCTGGGTTCCCGCCTTTACCCCGGTGTTGCTGAATCTCTCCCTTATAGGGTGTGCGATCTGGCTCTCACCCATGATGGAGCGGCCGATTGTGGCCCTGGCTTGGGGAGTGCTCATAGCGGGTGTGGTCCAGTTTCTGTTTCAGCTGCCATTCCTGTGGCGGATCAAGTTGTTTCCAAGGCCACGTGTGGCGTTCAAGGATCCGGGTGTGGTGCGGGTCATGCGTCTTATGCTGCCCGCACTCTTTGGTGTCTCGGTGAGTCAGATCAATCTGCTCCTGGATACCCTGATTGCCTCATTCCTGGTCAGCGGAAGTATCTCATGGCTCTACTATTCGGATCGTTTGATGGAGTTTCCGGTGGGGGTGCTGGGGGTCGCCCTGGGGACAGTGATTCTGCCAAATCTCTCACGTCGACATGCGGAAAACTCCCCTGAAGCCTTCTCCGGCACCCTGGATTGGGCCCTGCGATTGAATATCCTGTTCGGCTTGCCGGCTGCGGTGGGGCTGTTTCTATTGGCCGGGCCTATGCTGGCCACCCTGTTCTTTTCCGATGCCTTCGATCATCACGATGTGGGGATGGCGACAAAGAGCCTGATGGCCTATGCTCCGGGGTTGATGGCCATCATGCTGATCAAGGTCCTCGCCCCCGGTTTCTATGGTCGTCAGGATACCAAGACGCCGGTCAAGATCGGCATCATTGCCATGAGCGCGAATATGCTGCTCAACATCATACTGGTTTTCCCGTTGGCCCATGCCGGCCTGGCTTTGGCGACCACGCTCTCTTCCGGATTGAACGCCTATCTGCTCTACCGGGCGTTGATCAAAGGGGGTATCTACACCCCGACTGCGGGTTGGACTGCCCTGCTATTACGGGTCGGAATCGCTTCATTGGTAATGGCTGCCCTGCTTGTGTGGGGGGCGGGTGATATCAGTGAATGGCTGGCAAGCAGTGGTCTCTCCAGGGCTTGGCGATTGGGCGGATTGATAGTTGCTGCAATCCTGGTCTATTTTCTGACCCTGTTCCTGCTGGGGACCCGCCCGAGCCAGTTTCGCAGCAAACATAGAGCCTAACTCTCCTGCCCGCATCTCTCCCTTGATTCCAATGTGGAATAGAAAAAATAGCTGACTGAGCGAATGTTCGATCAGGGATGTCCAATTTTCCCATAGGCCCTATAATTGACTGCTCTTGTTTGAGCGGTTAATCAATGCAACTGGTTCGCGGACTACACAATCTTAAACCTGATCATCATGGCTGTGTGGCCACTATCGGCAATTTCGATGGTGTCCACCTGGGCCATCAATCGGTCTTTCGCCACCTCTTGGAAAAGGGGGCGGAACTGGATTTGCCTACCACTGTTGTCACCTTCGAGCCCCAGCCCCGGGAATTTTTTCAGGCCGCATCCGCGCCGGCCAGGCTTACCCGCCTGCGGGAAAAGCTGCATGCCATCAAGGAGGCCGCGGTGCAGCGGGTGGTGGTGCTGGAGTTCAATAAACGTTTGGCGGCCATGCCTGCCGAAAACTTTGTCCAGGAGCTGCTGGTAAAGGGATTGGGGACACGCTTTCTCTCGGTGGGTGACGACTTTCGCTTCGGTCGCGGACGGGAGGGTGATTTCGAGTTGTTGCGTCGCATGGGCAGGGAGTATGCCTTCGAGGTGGAGAATATGAACACCTATAAGCTGGATGCGGACCGTGTCAGCAGCACCCGGATCAGGGAGCTTCTCACCCTTGGCGACCTGCAGGGCGCCGCCCAGTGCCTGGGACGTCCCTACAGAATATGCGGTCGGGTGATTCACGGCCATAAGCGGGGGCGTACCATCGGTTTTCCCACCTTGAACGTGAACATGCATCGCATGGTCAGCCCGCTGCATGGGGTATACGCCGTGAAAGTGGACGGCCTGCATCGTCCGGGGCTGCCCGGTGTCGCCAATATCGGCAACCGGCCGATGGTGGAAGGGGATCATCGATACCTGTTGGAGGTGCATCTCTTCAATTTCGAGGGGGAGGTCTACGGTGAGCATGTCTCCGTGGAATTCGTGGAGAAATTGCGGGACGAACAGTGTTTCGACTCCTTCGAGATACTCCGCCAGCAGATTGTGCGGGATGCGGAGCAGGCTAGATCTATATTAGGTGTTGCAGAAAACTCCTGAATGGTGCTAATTGTCAGCATAGTAAGCACAGACGGTTGTGTTACCGTTAACAAACCCTTGGGTCAAGGGTGCGTCTAGCCGGTATCCGGCGTCAGGCGGTTATCTTTCTCCAACGCCCCGACAGCACTCCCTGCGCCCGAAGGAAGTGCCCTTGGGGTATGCTGACGGGGCTTACGCGGCATCCCTGCCGCTACTCCGAAAGACAACCGCCTGACGCCAGCTAAATTCGATCTTGTTTGTGATTAGACAGATTGGAATCGCGCTGGAATATTTTGCGCCCGGCGCAATTTTAAGTTTCAATACTCTATTTTTCGCACCCATGACAGGCAGCCGTAAGTGAGCGACTACAAGCATACCCTCAATCTACCAAAAACCGATTTCCCGATGCGGGGCAATCTGGCTCAACGTGAGCCGGAGATGCTGAAAAAGTGGCAGCAGAAAGATCTCTATAAAAAGATTCGTGAAATCAGCGCCGGCAGGCCCAGCTTTATCCTTCACGACGGCCCCCCCTATGCCAATGGCGATATCCATATCGGCCATGCGGTTAATAAAATCCTCAAGGATGTGATCGTCAAGAGCCGTACCCTGGATGGTTTCGACGCCCCCTATGTACCGGGTTGGGACTGCCATGGCCTGCCCATCGAGTTGCAGGTGGAGAAGAAGATAGGAAAACCGGGCAAGAAGGTGACCACCGGACAGTTCCGTAAGGCCTGTCGTGAATATGCGGCGAAACAGGTAAATGGACAGCGTGAGGACTTCAAGCGCCTGGGAGTATTGGGGGATTGGGACAATCCATACCTGACCATGGATCACCAGTACGAGGCCGATATCATCCGCTCCCTGGGCAGGATCGTCGCCAACGAGCATGTGCAGAAGGGGTATAAACCGGTGCACTGGTGTACCGATTGCGGCTCCGCCCTGGCCGAGGCTGAGGTGGAGTATCAGGACAAGGACTCCTTTGCCATCGATGTGCGCTTCTATGTTGTGGACGAGAGTGACCTTGAGAAACGCTGTCACCATGGTCCGGAAGGTTGCGGAGAGGGCCCGATCTCGATGGTCATCTGGACCACCACACCCTGGACCCTGCCGGCCAATCAGGCGGTGGCGTTGAACCCATCCCTGGAGTACGCAGTGGTGGCGTTCGACGATCAGTATGGCAAGCAGCGGATGGTGATCGCCGAGGCGATGCTCAAGGATGTTATGGATCGCTATGGCATCGAACACTACCACGTGGTGGGTTATGCCAAGGGTGAGGCGTTTGAGGGCGTGAAGTTGCAGCACCCCTTCTACGATCGACAGGTGCCGGTCATTCTCGGTGAGCATGTCACCCTCGAGGCGGGTACCGGTGCGGTTCACACTGCTCCTGGCCATGGACTGGATGACTATGTGGTAGGTGTTCGATACGATCTGCCGGTGGATAACCCGGTGGGCAGCAATGGTTGCTTTCTTGAGGGAACGCCGTTGTTTGCCGGTGAACATGTACTGGCGGCCAATGAGAAGGTCATCGATGTGTTGAAGCAGCGGGGTGCCCTGGTGCACGAAGAGCGATTGCGCCACAGCTATCCCCACTGTTGGCGGCACAAGACCCCGATCATCTTTCGTGCCACGCCCCAATGGTTCATCAGCATGGACCAGAACGGCCTGCGTGAATCTGCACTGAGGGAGATCGACAAGGTGACCTGGATGCCGGATTGGGGCCTGGCGCGTATCAAAGGTATGGTGGAAAGCCGGCCTGACTGGTGTATCTCCAGACAGCGTACCTGGGGTGTGCCGATCACCCTGTTCATTCACAAGCAGACTGGTGACCTTCACCCGCAGACCCCGGCGTTGATCGAGCAGGTGGCAACAATGGTTGAAGGGCAGGGCTTTGAGGCCTGGTTCAATCTGGAGCCGGAGACCTTGCTGGGCGAACAGGCCGAGACCTATGAAAAGGTCACCGATACCCTCGATGTCTGGTTCGATTCCGGGGTATCACACCATTGTGTACTGGATGCCCGGGAAGGGCTTCGGTTTCCCGCCGATCTCTATCTCGAAGGCTCCGATCAACACCGCGGTTGGTTTCAATCCTCACTCATGAGTTCGGTGGCGATGAATGGCTCCGCCCCTTATAAAGAGGTGTTGACCCACGGTTTTACCGTGGATGACAAAGGGCGCAAGCAGTCCAAATCCCTGGGTAACGTGGTGGCACCACAGAAGGTGTTGAAGACCCTGGGCGCCGATATCATCCGTCTTTGGGTGGCGGCCACCGACTACCGCAATGAGATGAGCGTCTCCGACGAGATCCTCAAGCGAACCTCGGATGCCTATCGACGCATCCGTAATACGGCACGCTTTCTGCTCTCCAATCTTCACGGTTTCGACCCGGCGCAGAATCAGGTTGCCCCGGAACAGATGATCGAGCTCGACCGCTGGGTGGTGGATCGTACCCTGCGGCTGCAGCAGGAGATCGTTGATGCGTATGCCAATTATCAATTCCATTTGATCTATCAGAAGATCCATAACTTCTGTGTCAATGAACTGGGGGGTTTCTATCTCGATATCATCAAGGACCGGCAGTACACCACCCAGGCCGATAGCCTGCCGCGGCGCTCCTGCCAGACCGCCATGTATCACATCATCGAGGCGATGGTGCGCTGGTTGGCACCGATCCTCAGCTTTACCGCGGATGAGATCTGGCAGTCGATGCCGGGGGACCGCAGCGAGAGCGTTTTTCTCGAACAGTGGTATGGCGATCTCTTTCCCCTCGATGCGGACGATCGTTTCGATCGCGACTATTGGCGTCGGGTCATTGCTGTCAGGGAGAGCGTCGGCAAGGCGATGGAGTCGTTTCGCGCCGAGGGCAACTCCTCACTGGATGCGGATGTGGAGATCTACTGTTCCGATGAACTCAAGGCGGATTTGGACAAACTGGAGGATGAGCTGCGCTTCGTGCTGATCACATCCCATGCAAGTGTATATGGTCTTCAGGAGAAGCCGGCGGATGCGGTTGCGGATGACGAGTTGAAACTTGCCATAAGCATCACCGCCTCGAGTCATGAAAAGTGCGTCCGTTGCTGGCACCACCGGGAGGATGTCGGGTCTAATGCCGAGCATCCACAACTTTGCGGACGCTGTGTTGAGAATGTGGTCGGGGATGGCGAAACTCGCCGCTATGCCTGAGGCTGCTCAAGAGGAGTGAAGGGATGACACGCTGGCTATGGCTGTCACTGGTTGTGGTGGTGCTGGATCAGGTGACCAAGCAGATCGCCGAGTCCAGTTTGACCCTGTATGAGTCGGTCAGGGTATTGCCCATCTTCGACCTCACCCTGCTCTATAACAAGGGTGCGGCCTTCAGTTTTCTCAGCGACCAGGGTGGCTGGCAGCGCTGGTTCTTCATCATCCTGGCGATCGTTGTCTGTATCGTGCTTGTGGGATGGCTGTGGCGCCTGAAAAAGGAAGAGCAGTGGGTCGCCGTGGCGTTGTCCCTGATCATTGGTGGCGCTATCGGCAATGTCATCGACCGGATACTGTTTGGCCAGGTTATCGACTTTCTACACTTTCACTACCAACAACACTATTTCCCTGCCTTCAATGTTGCCGATTCGGCAATCACTATCGGGGTGATCATCATGCTCTATGATGCCCTGATATTGGCTAAGAGGCGTGAGTGACTGGAAGTCAATCTGTCTGGCTAACTCGCAGCTGCCGATCAGTTAACTTTGCATGAAGTTCGGTCGATTAATTCAAACCATAGAGGCCGGGAAACAGCAGAATGGTGGCGACAATCATGATCTGCAGCAGGATGAAGGGCACCACCCCGCGATAGATATCCATAGTGCGTATTGATGGTGGAGAGACCCCTTTGAGGTAGAACAGGCTGAAGCCAAACGGCGGTGTCAGAAAGGAGGTCTGCAGATTCATGGCGATGAGGATGGCAAACCAGATGGGCGCGATGCCCATGGCATCGGCGACCGGCGCGAGTATGGGGACGATGATAAAGGAGATCTCCACAAAATCGATAAAGAACCCCAACACCAGTATCACCAGCATGGAAAGGATCAGAAAACCCATCTGCTCACCGGGAAGTCCGAGCAATACCTCCTCCACGATGGCATCGCCCCCGGTATAGGTAAATGCCATGGAGAAGGCCGTCGCGCCCAGCAATATGGCAAACACCATGGAGGTGACCTTGACTGTCTCCATGGCGGACTCATAGACCATTTTCCAGTTGAACTCCCGGTAGATCAGGGCCAGTACCAGCGCTCCGATCCCTCCCAGGGCGGAGGATTCCGTGGGGGTGGCAATGCCGGCGAAGATGGAGCCCAGTACCACCAGAATCAGAATCAATGGTGGAAATACCGCTTTCAGCGCCCGCAGATACTGTTCACGCTTTGTATCAATATCCTCATCCATTGGCAGTGCAGGGGCCACTTCAGGTTGAAGAAATGATTTGATCAGTATGTAGGCCACATAGACCCCGATCAATACCAGGCCCGGGGCAACAGCCGCCTTGAAAAGGTCGCCCACGGGTATGCCCATTACATCCCCGAGGATGATCAGGATAATCGAGGGGGGGATGATCTGGCCCAGTGTCCCGGCGCCGCAAATGGTGCCGCAGGCAAGGCGCTTGTCGTAGTTGTATTTCAGCATCACCGGCAGGGAGATCAGTCCCATGGCAACCACAGAGGCTCCTACCACCCCGGTGGATGCGGCCAGCAATGCGCCCACCAGGATAGTGGAGATAGCCAGACCGCCGCGTACACCGCCAAACAGTATGCCCATGGATTCAAGCAGCATCTCCGCCAGCTTCGTCTTCTGCAGAACTATGCCCATGAAGATGAATAGGGGGATCGCCATCAGCACCGTATTCTCCATGATGCTGTAGATACGAAACGGCATAAAGGCGAAGAGCTCAGGACCTTCTGCAAAAACCCCGAAGAGTAACGCCACGCCGCCGAAGGTAAAGGCCACAGGATAGCCCAACAGCAGCAGCACGAGGGCAGCAAAAAACATGACGATACCAATCATCGTGCATCACCTGACATTTTAACTGAGGGTCTCGGGTCGTGGTTGCTCGGTATGAAAGCCCCGAATGGTATTGATCGAATGAAGCAGTAAGCCGATACCGCTTACCACGATCGAAAAGAAGGCAAAGGGAATCATTGATTTGATCAGCCATCGGTACGGGAGCCCGCCGGGGTCGCCGGACTGCTCGCCCATTTCGAAAGATTCACGCACGAAATCCAAACCGTAGTAGCCGACCAGGATTGCGAAAGGAAACAGAAAAATCAGCGTGCCAAGGATATCGATCCACGCCTTCCTCTTCAGCGATTGACGTTCATAGATCAGGTCAACCCTGACGTGTCCGTTATGTCGCAATGTGTAGGAGACGCCCAGCAGAAACACCGTTGCATAAAGGTGCCACTCCAGCTCCTGCATGCCGATGGAGACATCGTTGAAGAGATAACGCATGATGACGTCGTAAAAGACATTCAGCAGGAGAAGGATCAGGAGAACGCCGGCGATCCTTCCCAGCAGGTCCGAGAAGCCGTTGACTGCTTTTTCAAGTTGCAGCAGGAACATGAAATATCCTCAAGCGATGAAACGGCAGCCCGTACCGAGCTGCCGTTTTCTTTTAGCCAGATAGCCTTACTGGGCTTGGCTGTTGAGATAGGCCTGATCGGAGATGGCACTCCAAACGCGCACCTTCTTCATGTAGTCGGCCTGGGAGGTCTGAATCTCTTTCGCCAATGGATCTTTTGCCGCCTTCTCCACCAGCAGTTCCGCATTGGCCTTGATCATGGCGTCAACCACGGCCTGGGGGAAGGTTTTCACCTTGATATTGGGGTACTCGCTCTTCATCTTGGCCCAGTTGTCGCCGCTGGCGTGATAGGAGTGCACATACATATCGTAGGCAGCGGTACGCATGGCCACACGCAGGATCTCCTGCAGATCGGCCGGCAGCTTGTTCCAGGACTTCTTGTTGATCATGAACTGCAGCTCGGTCGCCGGCTCATGCCAACCGGTGTAGTAGTAGGGAGCGATCTTGTGGAAACCCATGCGCAGATCCAGGGATGGACCTACCCACTCCAGGGCGTCGATGGTGTTACGCTCGAGAGCGGTATAGAGTTCGCCCGCTGGAATATTGGTCGGTTTGGCGCCGAGTTTGGCCAACACCTCGCCGGCAAAGCCGGGGATACGCATCTTCAGCCCCTTCAGGTCGTCAACCGAGTTGATCTCCTTGCGGAACCATCCCCCCATCTGATTGCCGGTGTTACCCCCGGGGAATGAGAGTATGCCATGCTTGTCGTAGACCTTCTCCATCAGTTCCATACCGCCGCCGAAGTAGAACCAGCCATACTGTTCCGGCGCGGTCATGCCAAAGGGCATGGTAGTGAAATAGAGGGTATTCGGATCCTTACCCTTCCAGTAGTAGGAGGCCGAGTGTCCCATGTCGTACTGACCGGCGCGCACCATATCGAAGACACCCAGGGGCGCCTTGTGTTTGTTCTTGGAGTCGATGGTGATCTTCAGACGGCCATCGGACATCTTCTCGGCCATCGCCGCCATGTTCTTGGTGGCATCACCAAAAATCGGGAAATTGGGCGGCCAGGTCTCAGCCAGTTTCAGCCGGTAGGTCTTCTCCGCGGAAAACGCGGGATTGATCAAAGCCACGGCGCAAGCCGCGGCTGCAAGCAGTTTCCAGGTAAATATAGATTTAAACATTATCACTAATCCTCTCTCGTCTGATCTTCGGGTCAGGTAGTCGTATTAGTACAGAATTCTTATAGAGCGTGTCATATCCGCCCTTTAGTACTGGCAATCATACGTCAAAGAGAGTATTGGTTGTACCGCTGAATTTCCCCCAAATAAAGCAGGTACAGGTGCAAGTGCCATGCGCAGATAGCTAACCGATGTTGAGTAACAGGATGCGGTGGATTTCTTGGTAAGTGTGGATTGCCAATCAGAATATCACCGCAAATTACCCAGAGCCCAGTGTGATAACCCAATATCTTGGGTGGTGTCTATTCCAATAGGTTTAGTAAGTGATATTGTCCGTCGAGTGACCAATACTCACCTTTACCCGCTAACGATATGTTCATGTCATCCATCGGGTCAGTGACACACCCGCCATCGATGATCTTGTCAAGCGCGCAACATTTTTTTCAGAAAATGTCCGGTGTGGGAACCACGGATCTTGCTCAACTGCTGAGGTGTGCCTTGTGCGATGATCTTGCCTCCCTTGTCACCCCCTTCCGGGCCCAAGTCGATAATCCAGTCGGCGGTCTTGATCACATCCAGGTTGTGTTCGATCACCACAACCGTATTGCCGTGATTGCGCAATCGATGCAGCACCTCGAGCAGATGGTTGACGTCGTGGAAGTGCAAACCGGTGGTCGGCTCGTCGAGGATATAGAGGGTCTTGCCCGTGTCCCGCTTGGAGAGTTCTCTGGAGAGTTTGACCCGCTGCGCCTCGCCGCCGGAGAGGGTGGTGGCGTTCTGCCCAAGGGATATGTAGGAGAGGCCCACATCCATCAGGGTCTGCAGTTTGCGTTTGATGGCAGGTACCGCATCGAAGAAGAGCAGGGCCTCCTCCACCGTCATGGCCAGTACCTGATCGATACTCTTGCCCTTGTATCGGACCTCAAGGGTTTCGCGATTATAGCGTTTGCCCTTGCAGACATCGCACTGGACATAGATATCGGGCAGGAAATGCATCTCAACCTTGATCACCCCGTCGCCGCTGCAGGCCTCGCAGCGCCCGCCTTTGATATTAAAGCTGAAACGCCCCGGGGTGTAGCCCCTGGAGCGGGCCTCGTGAGTGCCGGCGAAGAGTTCCCTGATCGGGGTGAAGAGCCCGGTATAGGTTGCAGGGTTGGAACGGGGGGTACGTCCGATGGGGCTTTGGTCGATGTCCACCACCTTGTCGAAATAGTCCAGCCCGCGTATTTCCGAGTAGGGGGCAGGCGAGGTATTGGCCTTGTTCAGGGCGGCGGCGCTGATCGGGTAGAGGGTGTCGTTGATGAGGGTCGACTTCCCCGAGCCTGAGACCCCCGTGATGCAGCAGAAACTGCCCACTGGGATCGCCAGGTCCACCGATTTGAGGTTGTTGCCGCTGGCGCCGAGAAGTTCCAGGTTGCGGGTCGGGTCGATCTCGGTGGTACGCGCCGGGGTATCGATAGTGCGTTTGCCGCTCAAGTAATCGCCGGTTAGTGAACCCTTACTTTTGGCAATCTTGCCGGCCGGCCCCTGGGCGATGATGCGGCCCCCGTGGATGCCGGCGCCGGGGCCGATATCGACCACATGGTCGGCACTGCGTATCGCCTCTTCGTCATGCTCCACCACGATTACCGTATTCCCCAGATCCCGCAGATAGGTCAGGGTGTCGAGCAGACGCTGGTTATCCCGCTGGTGCAGACCGATGGAGGGTTCGTCAAGGACATACATGACCCCCACCAGGCCTGCGCCGATCTGGCTCGCCAGACGAATCCGCTGGGCCTCGCCCCCGGAGAGGGTCTCGGCGCTGCGATCCAGGGTCAGGTAGTCGAGTCCCACGTTGACCAGAAAGTGCAGCCGCTGGTCGATCTCCTTGAGGATCTTCTGTGCGATCTTGCCCCGTTTACCTGTCAGCTTGAGGGACGTAAGGGTCCGCTTTGCCTGGCCGATGGGCATGCAGGTGACCTGGGGGAGGTTATGCTGGGCGATATAGACATGCCGGGCGGCCTGGGTCAGCCGGGTGCCGGCGCAATCGGGACAGGATTGGCTGGAGATATAGCGGGAGAGTTCCTCCCGCACCGCGTTGGATTCGGTCTCCCGGTAGCGCCGCTCCATGTTGGGGATAATGCCCTCGAAGGGGTGGTGCTTTTTCACCGAGCGGCCCCGCTCATTGTAGTAGCTGAACTCGATACTCTCGCGACCGCTGCCCTGGAGGATGATCTTGCGCACCTTTTTTGTCAGTGACTCCCAGGGGGCCTCTGGATCGAAATCGTAGTGGCGCCCGAGAGATGTGATCATTTGAAAATAGTAGGCGTTGCGTCGGTCCCAACTGCGTACCGCACCCCCGGCGAGGGAGAGTTCCGGATGGACGACCACCTTTGCCGGATCAAAGAACTGCTCCACCCCAAGGCCGTCACAGGTGGGGCAGGCGCCCACTGGATTGTTGAACGAGAAGAGCCGGGGTTCCAGCTCTGTCAGACTGTAGCCGCAGTGGGGGCAGGCAAAACGGGAGGAGAAGAGCAGTTCCGCCTGACTGCCGTCCATCCAAGCCACCCGCACCAGGCCATCTGCAAGGTTGAGCGCCGTTTCAAAGGATTCCGCCAGTCGGGTCGAGAGGTCCTGCCGCACTTTGAAACGGTCCACGACTACCTCGATGGTGTGCTTTTTATGCAGCTCCAAGGTAGGGGCATCATCCAGCTCGAACACCTCGCCGTCGATGCGTGCACGGATATATCCCTGGGCGTGCAGCTCTTGCAGCAATTTATGGTGTTCGCCTTTGCGCTCCTGCACCACCGGCGCCAGCAACATCATGCGTTCCCCCTCCGGCAGCGCCAATACCTGATCCACCATCTGGCTGATACTCTGTGCCTCCAGGGTGATGTCATGCTCAGGACAGCGCGGTGTCCCCACCCGGGCGAACAGCAGGCGAAGATAGTCATAGATCTCAGTGATGGTGCCAACGGTGGAACGAGGATTGTGGGAGGTGCTCTTCTGTTCAATGGAGATCGCCGGCGAGAGGCCTTCGATATGATCCACATCGGGCTTTTCCATCAATGATAGAAATTGCCGTGCATAGGCGGAGAGCGATTCCACATAGCGTCGCTGACCCTCGGCATAGATGGTGTCGAAGGCGAGGGAGGATTTGCCGGATCCGGAGAGACCGGTGAATACGATGAGCTTGTCCCGCGGCAGTTCAAGATCGACATTCTGCAGATTATGGGTGCGTGCGCCGCGAATAATGATGGTATCCATAGGTGGTTTGCTTGGCTAGTACCGCGTTGGAGTGAGCAAACCTTATAGTATACGCATTCTTTGGAATGACTGATAAAGGGATTCAAAGACGATGGGAGGCAATATGGGGAAACTGGATCTGGACACGGTTCAACCTGCCATGCAGGCAGTTTCCCCTGCCAGTCACAAGGCAATCAGGTTACACTGTAGTTACAGATGTCAGGGAGAATCAGTAATGAATATGCAGTTACTCATCACCCGGGTACGGTCCATCCTGTTAAAACCCAAAGAAACCTGGCCGGAAATCGCCACTGAGCAGGACAGTCTTTCCGGCATTTATCGCAACTATGTGTTGATTCTCGCGGCTATCCCTGCGCTGGGCATGTTGATCGGTACCGCCCTGTTCGGTATACAGATTCCCATGATGGGCACCATCCGCATTGGTTTCGGTGCCCTGCTGACCCAGGCGCTGCTGAGCTATGGCGTCAGCCTGCTGATGGTCTACGTGATGATGCTGATCACCGAATCATTGGCTCCCACATTCGGGGCCGTCAAGGACAGGCTGCAGAGTCTCAAGACCATTGCCTATGCGGCGACACCGGTCTGGATTGTGGGGGTTCTAAACCTCTTGCCCGGTTTGGGTGTTTTGGTCGGCTTGCTTGGGCTGGTTGCCTTGTTTTATACATTTTACCTGATCAAGCTCGGGTTGCCCCATACCATGCAGTGCCCCGAGGAAAAATCACTGGGGTACACCATAACGGTGGTGGTGATCAGCATCGTACTCGGCATAGTACTCAGCTTTCTGGTGGGCGCGATCAGCGGTGTCGGCAGTCTCTCCGGCAAACTGCCCGGGAGTGGGGATGACATACACTTCGAAAAAGATTCGCCCATGGGTAAGCTCGAGAGTTGGAGCAAGCAGATGGAGGAGGCGAGTGAACAGATGGAGGCGGCTCAGCAATCCGGTGACAGCAAGGCCCAGCAGGAAGCCATGCAAAACATGGTTGGTACGTTGATCGGTGGTGATGCCCAGGTCGAGGCGATGAGCCCTGATGAGCTGGGTGACTTCCTGCCACAAAAGCTGATGGGCATGCAACGAAGCAACTTCTCCGCTGAACGCAATCAGATGATGGGTTTGCAAATCGCCCAGGCCCAGGCCAACTATAGTGACGGCAGCCAGCAGCTGCACGTGGAAATCACCGACATGGGTGGCGCGAAGGGGATCTTATCCCTGGCAGGTTTCGCGGCCGTGGGCAGTGAACGCGTGACCGAGCGTGGGTATGAAAAAACCTACTCGGATGCAGGCCGCATAGTGAGTGAAAAATGGCATGATGTGGACGGGCGGGGTGAATACACTGTTGTTATCGGAGATCGTTTCGTGATCAAGGTAGAAGGCCAGGCCGATAGTATCAACACCTTGCGTAGACTGGCCAACAGTCTGGATAGTGGGGGCCTGGAATCACTCGCAGATGCTTCATCCGGTTGATCAGCGGGTTGGGTCGCACGCATTTGCAACGACCTGATCCACTGGAGTGTGCCAACGAGAAGCGCTAACGCCAGGAGATAGGATCAAGCAAGTGATGTAGTACTGCATTGAATTGACTGAACCCTATAATATACGCATTCTTCAGAATTACTGATGAAGGGATTCCCGACTGGTGAGATCCTGCAACAAACGGATGTGGGTATGCCCCTGCCGTTGTGCTGTCACAAATTGGTCATGGAAAAATGTCCTTTTCTGCACGGGCTCTTCCTCAATCAATATGTTGTCTGTTGTTTTTTCTGCAACAACCCTGAGTACTGTAGCGTAATTGCAATAGTGCCATAGTATTCCTTTAACCTCCGTTCATCAGAATGCAGCCTCGAAGCTATTTTCTGTTTCCGTTAACGGGGTATCCAATGAAAAAAATTCTCTCTCTGGCAATTGCCGCTGCGCTGGTGGCTCCTGTAGCTGCTATGGCTGAAGCAAAAGTGTATGGCAAAGCACACATGGTCATACAAAACACCTCTGAAGATGACGGCACCGACGACGTAGACGTCTGGAGTGTCGACAGCATCGACTCGCGGGTCGGTGTCAAGGGTAGTGAAGATCTGGGCGGCGGCCTCAAGGCTGTCTACAAGTTCGAATTCAAGGTCAATCTCGACGATGGCAGCGGCCTGGGTGATCGTAACCAGTATGTGGGTCTGGCCGGCGGTTTCGGTACCCTGTTGCTGGGTCGTCACGACACCCCGCTGAAGATGTCCCAGGGCAAGTTCGATCAGTTCGGCGACGTGGCTGGCGATATCAAGTCCGTGATCCCGGGTGAGGATCGGGTCGACAACGTCATCGCTTACGTCTCACCATCAATGGGTGGTCTGAGTTTCGTCGGCGCCCTGGTTGCCGGTGAGCTGGGTGACGGCGCCGGTGGCGAGCTGGACGGTCCTGCTGACCACATCTCGATTGCCGGTCTCTACAGCAACGGTCCTATCTTCGCATCGCTGGCCTATAACACCTACGATCTCGGTGTGGTGGCTGAAGCCGATCCCTCACTGCTGCGCGGCACCTTGGTGTACAAGGGTGGCATGTGGCAGGCCGGTGTCATCTTCAGCAGCCTCGACCTGGACGGTGCCGGTGAAGACGCCGATGCCTTCGGTGTCAGCGGTAATGTCAAGGTTGGCGGCAGCGGCAAGATCAAGGCCCAGTATCTGGCGGGGGATGCGCCGATTGGAAAAGCGCCGATCTCACCAGCGGTGAAGATCACCGACGGCACCGAGGACAACGATGTCACTCAGTGGAGCTTCGGTTATGAGCACGCCATGAGCAAGAAGACCAAAGTGCATGTGGGCTACACCATGTACGAAGAGGATGAGAGCGACTACGAAGAGACTGCTTTCTTTGGCGGCTTGATCCACAAGTTCTAAATTTCAGGGAAATAATTTTCACCCTTGACGTGGGTCCTTTCGTGGTGACCTCGCGACCCGGTTAAGGATCACCGGTCGAGGGTGAGATAACAAATTATATCGTCCGAGACGATAAATTGATGGGTAACGGGGCCTTTTGGCCCCGTTTTTTTTTACTCCATCCCTGTCTGAGGTGACCAACGAGAGCGGCGGGTGCGATGCTTAAGATTGGGAGGTTCCTAGAACAGTTGTTTAGTGTTTACTGGCGTAATACAGGGTTATGCTACTGCATGGGAGAGAATCAACCTGGTATCATACGCCCCTTTTTAATTGACCGGGATCTGCGTGAGAGATGGCCAGAGGTATCAGTGACAGCGGTGGTTTGAATGCGACAGAGCGCCGCGCGGCCTATTCCCTCTCGGGATTGTTTGGCCTTCGCATGCTGGGGCTGTTTCTGATCCTGCCGGTCTTTGCCCTCTACGCAGAGGGGCTGCCGGAGGTCACGCCACTGCTGATTGGGCTAGCCATCGGCGCCTATGGCCTGACCCAGGCCCTGTTCCAGATCCCCTTCGGCATGCTCTCCGATCGTGTCGGACGCAAACCTGTGCTCATCGGCGGTCTGCTGATCTTCGCCCTGGGCAGTGTGGTGGCGGCCTCGGCGGAGACCATCTACGGCATCATTCTGGGGCGTATCCTGCAGGGAAGCGGCGCCATTGCAGCGGTGATCATGGCCCTGGCTGCCGATCTCAGCCGGGAACGGCTGCGTCTGCGAATCATGGCCTTTATCGGCATCAGTATCGGTGTGGCCTTTGCCGCCGCCATGGTGCTGGGGCCGGTCATCAATGGCTGGATAGGAGTCCCCGGGATCTTCTGGCTCACGGCCGTTCTGGCCTTGGCTGGTGTGTTGGTGGTCATCTTCATTGTCCCTACGCCCCAGGAGAGTCACCACCATCGTGACGCAGAGGCGGATTTGGGGGAGATCGGCAAGGTGATACGAGAACCGGAACTGCTGCGTCTCGATTTCGGTATATTGACCTTGCACATGTCCCTGACAGCCATGTTCCTGGCTTTTCCATTGGCGTTGCAGCAGCATGTGGACGCGGCTTACCATCATTGGGTCTACCTGCCGGTAATGCTGCTCTCCATGGCGGCAATGGTCCCCTTCGTCATCATCGCAGAGGGCCGTAGGCGTATGCGACCGATCTTTATCGGTGCAGTGATGGCCCTGGCAATGGCTTCCCTGGTGCTGTTCCGTTTCGATACCAACCTCACCGGTCTGCTGGTTGGCTTGTTCGTTTTTTTCACTGCCTTCAATCTGTTGGAAGCGACGCTGCCCTCCCTGGTGGCCAAGGTGGCGCCTGGTGAGCGCAAAGGCACGGCCATGGGTGTCTACTCCAGTTCCCAGTTTCTCGGGGCCTTTATCGGTGGCGCCCTGGGTGGATGGTTCCATACCCATTACGGTATCGAGGGGACTTTTCTGTTCTGTGCGGGGATGGCGGTGGTCTGGTTGCTGGTGGCCTGGGGGATGTCCGATCCCAACTATCTGAGTAATTATCTGTTGCGGGTAGGCAGGCTGGATGAGGCCCAGATGGAGTATCTCACCCTCGAATTGAGATCCCTTGAAGGGGTGGCCGAGGTGGTGATCCTCCCTGAGGATGAGATTGCCTATCTCAAGGTCGATCTGAAGCAGTTGGATAGAGAAGCGCTGGATGGATACGCCGTACAGGGGTAGACTGGCCAATCAGTTTAAACAGTCAAACCCCATGGATGGGGCTGATCAATTCGTGGAGAGTAGTGAAGATGGCTCGAGGAATCAATAAAGTAATCCTGATCGGTAACCTGGGTAAGGACCCGGAGACGCGCTATATGCCCAGCGGTGGCGCCGTCACCAACGTGACCCTGGCGACCTCGGAGAGCTGGAAGGATAAGAATAGCGGTGAACAGCAGGAGCGTACCGAGTGGCACCGGGTGGTCTTTTTCAACCGTCTGGGCGAGATTGCCGGGGAGTATCTGAAGAAGGGCTCCAAGGTCTATGTGGAAGGGAGTCTGCGCACCCGCAAGTGGCAGGGTCAGGACGGTCAGGACCGCTACACCACGGAGATCGTTGCCAGCGAGATGCAGATGCTCGACAGCCGTGGCGGCAGTGCCTCGTTCGATGCCCCCCAATCCCAACCCGCCTCCCGGCCCCAGCAGACGGCGCCCAGCTCAGTACCGGATAACGACTTTGATGATGATATTCCCTTCTAGGGCCTGTTAGCCCTCCCTCAACCCGCTACAGGTTATGCTGCGACTGCTGACTGTTGGGCTATTGCTGGGATTGCTGAACGCTGACAGGATCTGGGCCGATTGGCACGATATGTCGATCGCTGTGGTGGATGATTTCACCGAGGTTGGGAAAAAGGCTCGCAGGGAAATGCTCCCGATACTGCTGATGGTCTCCCAGGACCATTGCTCATTCTGTGAGCAGCTCAAGCGGGAGGTGTTGAATCCCATGGTCATCAGCGGTGAGTATGACGACAAGGTCGTGATCATCGAACTGTTGCTCGATATCGGCGGAGAAGTGGTCAACTTCGAAGGCGACAGGGTGGACCCGGACACTATCGCCAGCAACTACAATATCTGGGTGACCCCGACCCTGCTGTTTCTCGATCATCAGGGAAAAGAGGTCCATAAACGTATGCTTGGGGTCAACACAATCGAGATGTTTGGCTACTACCTCGATGAGTCACTCAAGGATGCGTTGGCGGCGATTCAGCAGGGTGAGCCCTATCGCTATAAAACCAATGAAATGGACCAGCTAGGCAGAGATCCGCATCGGGATATGTGATGGTTAATTTGCTGAGAGACAGGAGGAGAACCTATGAAAAAGTTATATAGACTGGCGATAATTACAGCGGTACTGAGCGGCTTTATCGGTGGAGAAGTCTTGGCCGCCACAGAGTGGAATGTATCCTTATGGGGCAAGCGGCGCGCGTTTA
>JBEVVS010000135.1:0-44005 GCA_040507005.1 Candidatus Thiodiazotropha sp. | reverse complement strand
AACTGACCCACTATCAAAGATCAATTGACAAGATCAGATCTTTTCAGCTTGATCGAATCGGCCCATTGTTCAAGATCAACAGCGAACCATCACACCTGTCAGATGCAAGGCTACTGCCGGAGAGACAATCCACACGACATTCCGATGGAACGGGTGTAGTTGTTCAGCGAGAGGCTGACTTTTTTCCTGGATTTGAATAGGGTATGGTCAGGGCATGAAATTCATACTCGATGACACCAGCGCCGGGCATGTTATACAGCGTTATGACCAGGGTGAAGTCTCTGTCAGGGGCGTCATTTACAAACACAACTGTATCGTACTTCCCGACCGGGTCATCCCAACCTGGCGGCCCGGTGACTTTTCCGACCTCAAGCTGGAAGACTTCAGCCTTCTGGCTGAGTTGACGCCAGAGATCGTCATTCTAGGCACAGGCGCCACTCAGCACTTTCCCCATCCCAGCCTGACAGAACCGCTCATGGAGCATCGGATCGGGTTGGAAGTCATGACTACATCCGCGGCATGCCGGACCTATAATATCCTGATGGCAGAGGGCCGGCGCGTAGCTGCAGCGCTATTTATGATTTAACCTCTTCCTCCACTTCCGCAGGGACTGCATCCTCAGTATCGTACTCCAGCACCACAACATCCTCGGGATAGGGATACTTATCCACCACCCTTTTGCTCAATCGACGTGATGAGGCCTGATGCAATGCGTCAGATTCCATCAGGATCAATATCAAAACCGTGACCATGATAGGCAAAATACCCACCCCGCCGATTAGCGCCAATACGGCAACTTTTTTCATCTCGAAATAGGTGAACCCGATCCAGCCTAAAAACCAGACCGTAAGAACCGCCAACAGCATGTAGATAAACAGCCGGCTACGCTCTGCCGCAATCTGCCAATGCACCCAGACATACCAGGGATCCCTGGAACGCTTGGCCCGCCAAAGGGTGTAGAAGAGTGCCGCAAATGAGAAGATTGGCACCAGCGCCAGGGGTTGCCAGTATGAGCGAACCAGCCCCAGCGCCGCCACGAACCACAGGATATGGTTACCGATCAGATTGCTAAGAAAGATATCATGGGGGATCTTGGCTTTATGCACCAAATCATCGGAAATCTCGAATTTCATTATTCTGATCCTAAACGATCATCAAAGTGAAATGTGAGCCTACCATTGGATCTGGCTGATTGCATCACTGAGAAACGCTAAGCTGTGGAAAGATAGTCAATTTCTTCACCATCCACGCCTGTGCGTAATTTTTTGTTCACCAATTGTTTGGCAGAATAAGCAAGAAAAACAGTATGATACCTATCATGACACCGATCCTTGGATACTCGTTGAGAATTGTTGTAACCCAAACCCTGTTTCCCATTGTAGAATCCCCGATGAAAGAGCGTCGACTGGGGCGATTACAAGCAGATTAATGCAAGCTCGCACATTTCTCATCTGCGTCGATATATAAGTTGTTATTGTTATCGGTTTGAAATATGGAAAAAAAGATAATTTTTTGGGTGGTATCGCTGTCGCTGGTAGCAATTGCTCTAGCCATTCTTCTGCCAGGCGGACGCACCGCCGACCCCAATCCCAGACTGCCTTGGGACATTACTATCAACGACAAGAATGAGGTTGAAGTATTCGATCTTACCCTGAATCAGAGTCGTCTCGCTGATGCCCGGGATGTCTTTCAGGAGCAGGGGGAGGTCAATATGTTCATTGCCGAATCCGGAGACCCCTCCCTCGAGGCCTATTTTGAGAGAGTCTTCCTGAGCGGCTTGCGGGCTGACATTATATTGGTGCTCAAGGCCGAAGCAGGGCAACTGCAAGGATTGTTCAATCGAGGCTCCCGTATCAGCAGGACATCTGAAACCATCCACAAGGTGGCATTATCCAGCGAAGACCAACTTGTCGCAGCGAATCTGCCTATCGAACTGATCAATTACGTACCGGCAGCCAACCTGGACGAGTCCCTGATTCTCAACCGTTTTGGTGAGCCATCCGAACGGATTAATGAAGGTGAAAGTGGGATAACACACTGGATCTATCCCAATAAAGGCCTGAGTATCGGAGTCAATCCTGAAGGGAAAGAGCTGATTCAATACATGCCGCTGGAGAGAATCCCTTCCTTTGTAGAGCATATCAGCCTTAACCAGGGGGAAACTGAAAAGTAATCCGGAAATATCACTCCTGATCTTCTGCGTCAGGCATCATCTGTTTGGGCATCTTCCTCTTCTGCTTGGTCGATTTGATATCGTCATCCATCAAAATTCGGTGGGCCTCCCCATCCAGATCATCAAACTGACCGCTGCGGGCGGCCCAAAACAGTACCCCGACCGCCGCTAGACCCAAAAGAATCATGCCTGGTATCAAACCATAAATGACATCCATCTAACTGCTCCAAAAGGTTGATCGGGTGCGAACCCGAGGTGTGCACAGGCTCCAGGCCTGCCCGATTCGAGTGACGCTGCAAACCATTTCTGGACAATAGGCATCATTGTTGGGCTTTTACGCCTTTGAACAGAGTTCGTATACGCGCCGAGTTGCCAATCACGGCCAATGAACTCAGTGGCATAGAAATAGCGGCAACCAATGGCGTGACAATAGCCGCCATCGCCAAGGGAACCATAATGATATTGTAGACGATTGATATACCGATATTTTGTCTGATGGTCAAAAGTGTCCGCCTGGAAAGGCCAATGGCAAGCCTCACCTTGTCCAGTTCACTGCTCATCAGCACGATATCCGCACTGGCGATAGAGACATCGGTTCCAGAGCCCATGGCAATACCCACATCCGCCCGAACCAACGCGGGGGCATCATTGACGCCATCCCCGACCATAGCCACCCGTTGTCCCTGCTCCTGCAGTTGTCGCACCACCTGATCCTTCTCTTCAGGCAGCACTTCGGCAATCACATCCATTCCCCCCAGACGCTGGGCAATCGCCTCCGCTGCCTGGCGGTGATCACCACTGAGCAGGGTCAGGTGCAAGCCTGCTGCCTTCAGTTCAGCAATCAGTTCCTTGGCATCCGGACGCATTCTATCCTCTACCGCAATCAATCCTACCTGACGGCCATCGATGGCAATAGAGAAGGAGCCTATCCCCTGCTCTCCCAGCTGCCCGGCCAACTGCTCCAGTCGCTCCGAGCGCACGATAGCTTCACTTTTCATCAGGCCCGAGTTACCGGCAAACAGTTTTTTACCCCCCACTATCCCGGAAACCCCCAAGCCTGGCCTATAGATGAAGTCGCTTCCTTGCAAGCGGGACACACCTGTAGCGAATGTCTCGTACCAACCTGTTACGGCCTGGGCAGTGGGATGTTCAGAGAATCGCTCAATCGCTTGTGCGTTTTGCATAAGCTCTATCAGGGGTTCAGCGGGGGATGAGGTTTGGCCTATCTCCCATTTAGCCGCTTCTGTATAGATGCCAACCACTGACATACCACCCTCGGTCAAGGTCCCTGTCTTGTCGAAAATGACATGATTGATCGAGGAGAGGGTTTCAAGCACCTCACCGTTCTTCACCAGAATGCCGTATTTCGCCCCTAGCCCAGAGGCCACCGCAATGGACATGGGTGTTGCCAATCCGAAGGCGCAAGGGCAGGTAATGATGAGTACCGAGGTGGCTGCCAGCAACGCCACTTCAAAAGAGCTGCCGACCCAATAGAGAAAGGTCGATGTTCCCAGCAGGAGTGTTACTGCCACGAACCAGGGTACGATCTGATCCGCCAGGCATTGTATTGGCGCCTTGGAACCTTGGGCCTCTTCAACCAGGCGGATAATACGCCCAAGTGCGGTATTCTTGAGTGAACCGGAAACCTTGACCTGTAAAACACCATGCGCGTTGATGGTACCCGCGGACACCTTGTCACCTTCTGTTTTAGTGACAGCCTGGGACTCTCCCGTGAGCATGGACTCGTCGACGCTGCTCTGCCCCTGGGTGACAACACCATCCACAGGTATTCTTTCGCCCGGTTTGACCAATACTGTATCGGCGGTAGTGACTGCCCGAATCGGCACAATCTTCTCATCACCATCCACCAGGCAGGTTGCAACCCGGGGCTGCAGGTCCAGCAGACGTTGGGTTGCGGCCACCGCCTGGCGTTTGGATATGGATTCCAGATAGCGCCCGACCAAAATGACAAATAGAAAATTGACCACCGTGTCGTAATAGACCTCACCGATCTGACTTGCAGTGACTGTCACATACACGGAATAGAGATAGGTGATCGTGGCACCGATGGCGATGGGCAGATCCATACCCAGATGGAGATTACGCAAGCCCGACCAGGCGCCACGATAGAATGGGTAGCCAGAGTAGACCAGTACCGGGGTCGCCAAGGCAAAGCCGATCCAGTGGAACAGGGAACGAAACTCACCCTCACTGGCCCCCGAATAGAGCGCTATGGATACCCACAGCAGATTCATCATGCCAAACGCGGCAAATGCCATGCGATAGAGTAGATTGCGGTTCTGCTTTTTCAGTGAACCCTCTGCCACCTCCGGATCATAGGGCACAGCCGCATAGCCAATCTGGCCTAAGCGCTTGATGATCCGGGAGAGACTGAGTGCGCTGTTGTGCCACTTCACATGCAGGCGCTTCCCGGACAGGTTGACCTGGGCGGAGATCACCCCGGTTTCGGCGCTCAAGGTATGTTCAATGAGCCAGACGCAGGCTGCACAGTGAATACCTTCGATCAGCAGGTGAATCTCTCTCTCCTCACCCAACTCATCGATAAACTCCTCCTGCACCTCATCCAGATCGTAGAGTGCAAGTTCCTTGGGTATATCGGGTGGTGGCGCTAGACAGCCATCTTCCGGGGTGCGGCGATAGAATCCATCCAATCCTGCTGCATAGATCGCCTCACAGACCGCTTTACACCCTATGCAGCAGAAGTGCTGAGGTTCGCCCTCGATCTCCGCGACGACATCCTCTTCCGCTAGAACAGGTAGATTACAGTGAAAGCAGAGCGCTTGACTCTCTGCCTCTAGGGGATTTTCTTGTAGGGAAGGAGAGCTGCTCAAGGGATCCAATCAATGCCAACGCCAATTCGCTTGGGTGTGTTGTATTCATCTTCCCCGTTTTTGATGCTCACCAAGGTATCCCAGGCTCCCTTCAGGGGGAAGCTTACTTCCGCTTCATATTCGCCAGGCCCAACCTGTTTCATGGGTACGGAGAAGTCCTGTTTTGCATCTGACGGTCGATAGGCGTAGAAGGTCACACCGTCCCGGGAAATCGGATTCCCCTGCTTGTCTTTAACCGAGAAACGGCAGACAACCGATTGACCGACGTCGATTTTCCGGGGCAGGGCTATCTTCATGTTCCAGCCAGGATTTCTCGCCTGACGCTTGAGCATGTTCTCTTCATAATCCTCGCCCCGATCATAGAAATCATCCACCACCAGACCGGGATTATTGTCGATGGCGAGATAGATCATGATCATGTTCATGGTGAAGAAGACGACCACCATCACCACCCAAGCGATGACCCATGGACTCTGCCAGGCTGATTTTTTCTCTGTCATAACAGCGGATTATAACTTTTTTCGAGGTACAATTAAAAAGGGCGGGCATTTGTGCCCGCCCTTAGGTTCAGACTCGTTAATTCTAACGCTTAGGGCCGATAAAGACACTATTCCTGTTGCCTTTTAACAACTGGCCATCATATTCGCCCTCTACAGTGAACTTCACCGGTGTGGTTTCTTGGCTCAACAACTCCTGCGGTACCCGAATGAACACCGTGCGTGCGGTTACCTTGCCACGACGAGCGGTGGTTACCAGATCCTCATCCACCAGGATCAGGCCTTCAAGCCCCTCTGCACTGATTGTGACAGGGATGTCGCTGGTCATCTTATTGAGGATTTTCAGAGTATATTTATTCTGGATACTGCCGTCGCTCTGCAGCACGTATAGCGGCTGCCGATCATGGATCACCTTCAGCTCCAGGGGCGCCAGGGAGGTCAAGCCATAGGCGATGCCCAGCAGGGCCGCCGACATAATTGCGGTATAGATCCATACCCTGGGCCGTTGGTAGAGGGGTTGGGGTTTCTTGTTCGCCTCCATGGCCTCGTAGGACTCGTAGCGAATCAACCCGGTCGGCCGGCCGATCTTCTCCATGACCTCGTCACAGGCATCGATACAGAGTGCACACATGATGCAGCCTTCCTGCTGACCGTGACGAATATCCACCCCGGTGGGGCAGACAGCAATGCACATCTTACAATCGACACAGTCCCCGGTGGTCCTCTCCGCTTCGGACTCACCCTTCTTTATCCTGCCCCGGGGCTCCCCACGATGAAAATCATAGGTGGGCACGACTGTGGTCTTGTCGATCATAACCCCCTGAATTCGGGCATAGGGACAGAGCCAAAAGCAGGCCTGCTCACGCATAAAACCCGCAAGGACATAAGTACCCGCGGTAAACAGTGCGATGGTGCCGTAAGCGACAGCACTGGACTGGAGGGTAAACAGGTCACGCCAGAGATCGAAGACGTCGTAGAACCAGGCAACGAAACTGATACCCGTCAACACCGAAATCAGAAGCCAAATCAAATGCTTGGTTGTCTTGATTCTGATTTTGCTAAAACTCATCGGCGCCTCTTCCAGTTTACGCCGCTTCTGTGGTGACCCCTCAAGCTTGTCCTCAACCCAGGTAAATACATCGGTCCAAACGGTCTGGAAGCAGAAAAATCCGCAATAGACACGCCCCGCCAATGCGGTAGCGACCGCCAGCAAGAGGGCAAAAAAGAGCAGTGTCAGGGAGAGCATCCAGAAATCTTGCGGCAGCACAGTGATCCCAAGAATATGGAACTGGCGATTGGGTATATCGAACAGGACCGCCTGCCGATCACCCCACTGAAAATAGGGTCCAATGAAGAAGATGATCCAGACCGCGGCACTCAACCACTTGACATTGCGCCAGTACCCCCCCATGCGTTTGGCATGGATGGTCTCTTCGCCGGTATTCAGGTGCCAATGCACCGATTCAGCATATAGGTCATCCACCACAGACTGCCTGGCTGCTGTGTTTTCGTTTCCGCTCAAGGGAACAACTCCTGTGAAATCAGTATTCTCGATAACAGGAAAATCATATCTGTCGATTCAGTTAAACGCCAATGCGATTTATCAATACATTAGAATCAATTAAACAACTATCCCGCGATATTTTCCAGCTGCGGTTTTTGGGGAAATCACCTTTTTCGATGGATAAAAAAAGGGGGGTTTTCACCCCCCTGATGATTTGATTCTCGCACCCTGATTAGTTTTGATGTTTTTCAGCGTCGCTCTTGATGAGACTTTTAACCTTGAAGGCGAGGAAAACGATAATAACCACGGCTATCGCCACAGTTGCCATCGAACCCCAAAATACTGCATCTCCGTTCATAGCAAACCCCTAATTTTTTCTAGGACCCCGTGAAACCTACCGTTCCACGGGGCCATGGTGGATTGAAGCCTAGTAAGTGAACAGTCATTCAACTTTAGTTTACTGGCCACCACCGAACTTGTGAACATAAACAGCCAGCTTTTTGATGTCATCCTGTGACAATCTATCTCCGAAAACCGGCATCACAGCTTCACGGGTTTTAGGCTCGGTAGCATCGTTCACACCATACTTGATGGTGTATTTAATGCTATCCAGCAGCGACTCGCCCGCAGCAGGTGTGAAGCGATAGATACCATCAGTCAGGTTTGCTGAACCCAGCACTGCCATACCCTTGCCGTCCATGCCGTGACAGGCGATACAGCCCTTCTGGGTAAAGTTGGCATCGGAAGTCGGATCACCGGCTTCAATCGCCTTTGCCAGACTATCGATTTCGGTATCGGACAAGATCTTGCCGTGTGCCGTCATGATACCTTTACGGCCCATGGTGATGGTCTGCTGAATGGTCTCGATACTGCCACCATAGAGCCAGTCATCGTCTGCAAGCACAGGATAGCCGGGGCCGCCCTGTCCGCCACCGCCGTGACAAGCGGCGCAGTTGTCACCATACAGTACCTTGGCAGAGGCCACCGCATATTGGGACAGACCAGGTGCTGCCAAGACATCCTTGGCTGACATGCCTTTGATCTGAGTCTCGAACTCGGCGCGTACGGCTTCGACCTCGTCGACGCCCTTGATGTACTCATCCATCTGAGTCCAACCCATGACACCCTTGTTAGACTCATGTCCAACCGGCCACATGGGATAAAGAACACCGTACACGACCCACCAGATCACCGATGCCCAGAAGGCCAGCATCCACCAACGTGGCGGTGGGTTGGTCAACTCCCGTAGGTTGTCGTCCCACACGTGACCGGTATTGTTTTCACCCGGGTAAGGATTGTTATCCGCCATTTTTCTCTCCGCTATCAATTGCATCATCGTCCATCGGGATGAAACGGTTCTTCTCCAGCTTCTCCCGATTCTTCGGACGTAAGGCGTAGAAATAAACGCCTATCATGAGTAAGAAGGTGACCACCGTCATGATCAGGCCTACCCAATCACTGGTGGTCATAGCCTCCCAGTCAGTATGAAAATAGTCGCTGAAACTACTCACGATAGACCTTGTTCTCGTCAAGCTTTGCCATGGTCCCCAAGACCTGCAGGTACGCTACGACAGCATCCTCTTCGGTCTTGCCAGCCAATTCGGAATTGGCACTGGCGATATCTTCATCGGTGTAAGGGACACCCAGCAACTTCATGACTGTAAAACGAGTCGCCATATCCTTGCCCTCGACCAGACTATCTTTCAGCCAGGGGTAGTTGGGCATGACAGACTCTGGCACAACCGAGCGCGGAGCCCGCAGATGCTTGCGTTGCCAGTCATCAGAGTATTTGCCACCGAGCCTGGCGAAGTCAGGACCGGTACGCTTGGATCCCCATTGGAAGGGATGGTCGTACATGGACTCCGATGCCAGAGAGTAGTGGCCATAACGCTCTTTCTCATCACGGAAAGGACGAACCATTTGCGAGTGGCAGGTATAGCAGCCTTCACGCTGATAGATGTCACGACCCGCCAGCTCAAGCGCTGTATAGGGACGTATACCATCACCAGGTTTGTGGTCATGCAGGGTCTGACCGGCCTGGCGCTGCCAGACCAACTCAGGTGCCTTGTTGTGTTCCATGGTGGAATTCATGGTGAACAAGGGCACGATCTCGACGATACCACCCACGGTGAGAGCCAAAGCCAGGATCAGCAGAAGCAACCAAACGTTCTTCTCCATCTTCTCCTGGAAGGTTGTTGATTGGTTATCATTCGCCATTTTGCGAAACCCCCTTTAATTAAGCAGACGCCGCAGCGGTGCGGGCTTGCTGCAGACTACCTTCACTGGATGCCTTGGCAACGGTCATCAGAACGTTGATCAGCATCATCAATGCACCAAGCAGGAAGATCGCACCACCCACGGTACGCATGGCGTAGTAGGGATGCATGGCTTCTACTGACTCGGCGAAGGTGTAGGCCAGGGTGCCGTACTCGTCATAGGCACGCCACATCAGGCCCTGCATGATACCGGATACCCACATCGCAACGACGTAGATAACCGCACCGATGGTGGCAGTCCAGAAGTGAGCGTTGATCAGCTTCATAGACCACATTTCGGTGTGGAAGGTACGCATCATCAAGTGGTAGATGGCGCCAATCGCAACCATGGCCACCCAACCCAGAGCACCGGAGTGAACATGACCAACAGTCCAGTCAGTGTAGTGCGAGAGTGCATTCACGGTCTTCAGTGACATGACCGGACCTTCGAAGGTGGACATGGCGTAGAAGGCCAGGGACATGATCATGAAGCGCAGGATGTAGTCGGTACGCAGTTTGTCCCAAGCACCGGAGAGGGTCATCATGCCGTTTACAGCACCACCCCAAGACGGAATGATCATCGCCAGGGAGACCGCGGCACCCAGTGAGCCGGCCCAGTCAGGCAGGGCGGTGTATTGCAGATGGTGGGAACCCAGCCATACATAACCGAACATCAGCGCCCAGAAATGGACCACTGAGAGACGGTAGGAGTAGACAGGGCGGCCAGCCTGCTTCGGCACGAAGTAGTACATGATGCCTAGGAAACCGGCTGTCAGGTAGAAACCAACCGCGTTATGTCCATACCACCATTGAATCATCGCGTCCTGAACACCGGCAAAGGCTGAGTAGGATTTGAACAGGTCAACCGGAACCGCCAGGCTGTTCACCACATGGAGATAGGTGATCATCACCATCATGCCGAGGAAAAACCAGTTGGAGACATAGATGTGGGATGTCTTACGGGTCGCCAGGGTGATGATGAAGTTGAAAGAGTAGACCAGCCAGACCACGGCAATCGCCAGATCAATCGGCCACTCCAGCTCAGCATATTCCTTAGCGGTGGTGATACCGAGAGGAAGGGTGATTACCGCGGAAACGATAATCAGGTTCCAACCAATGAAGGCGAACCAAGCCAGCTTGTCACTCCATAACCGAACACCGCAGGTGCGTTGCACACTGTAGAAAGACGTTGCCATCAATGCACATCCGCCAAAGGCGAAGATTACCGCATTGGTGTGTAGCGGGCGTAGACGCCCGAAAGTGATATATGGAATATCGAAATTTAGAAACGGCCATGCCAGTTCGGCGGCGATATAAACCCCCACCAGTGCGCCTACAACAAGGTAGACAACGGCCATGACGGTAAACCAGCGCACAACTGCAAAGTTGTATTTCTGCTCGGCTGCGGCGTCCATGAACCCCCCTCAATAAAACTAAGATTGAACAAGACTTTAAAATTTGACTTTTACAAAAGCCCCACTACCCGCAACTGTGTGAAATGACACAATTGCAGCGTGACATATATCACTCTTAAATGGCTCAGATGTCAATACAAACATTAGAAAAATCTAATGGCAGACAATCAAGCTAAGATATTGATAAAAAGAAATATTTATAGGCTCATCATGTAAATTGACATAGATCAACGAAAGTTAAAAAAACATGTTTTTAGGCATTCCAGAAGGTGCTTGACAGTAGAATTGGGCTAATTGGCACAAACAGAGTACAACCTGGCAAATTTTCCAGACCGCATAGAACAATCATTAGGATGCGTGAAGTAGTTGACTAGATTGATGAGGTACTCAACGGAAGGTGGCAACTTGCTGCAACTTCTCCTGACACAGCAGTATCAGACTTTGCTTGCGCAAGCGTATCAATCCGTCTTTTTGAAACCTTGTCAGCACGCGGCTGACTGTCTCTCGCGCTAGCCCCAGATAGCTTGCTATGTCACTTCTTGACATGCAGAGATAGAGACGTTTGTTGCCCAATCCTCGAAGTGAGGAGCGAATCGCCAGAGCAAGGATGAAAGCGGCCAGGCGCTGCTCCGCATTCTGGCGTATCAGTGAAATGGTCACCGCGTGATTCAACGCGATCTCCTGGCCAAGCATTTCGATCAGGGCGCGCTGAACAGCCTCTACAGAACGTCCACTTTGTTCCAATCGGCTTATGTCCAGTACGCAGACACTACTCGCCTCGAGCGCCCGTACAGAGTAGGAGTAGTGACGATTGGCCATGCCATCTGTACCGATCAAATCCCCTGGCAGATAGAAGCCGATAACCCGTTCCCGCCGGTTCAGATCAGGGACCGTAGCCTTGAAGGATCCGGATTTGACGGCATACACCGCAGCAAACGGCTGATCGACCCTGAACAGCCTCTCTCCCTTCTCCACCGGCTGCCGTCGCAGTAAGATTCCCGACGGCACACCACTGCCCGGCGCAGCATAATCCAGTACCTGGCACATGGGATCGAGACCACACTCACTGCAAGCGACCTCAAGCATACGCTCGCCATCATATCCATCTGAAAGGCAGCAAGACTTTAACACTGTATAATTTATACCGCGTGTAGGTTGGTGCTCAGTTACACGATGACACCATCACTTAAATATCGACTCTACTGAAAAACCGTCTCTCTCCAGGATATCACGCAGACGCCTGAGGGCATCCATCTGAATCTGCCTGACCCGCTCACGGGTGACGCCGAGCTCATTGGCCACCTGCTCCAGGGTGGAATTCTCATAGCCATGCAGACCAAAGCGGCGTTCCACCACCTCTCGCTGTTTGTCATTCAGTTTACTCAACCAGCGGTCGAGATTGGCGTTGAGACCGTCATTCTGAATGTCCACCGTTGGATCCATGCTCTTCTCATCGGCAATGGTATCAAGCAGCGGTTTGTCTGCATCCTTGCCAAAGGGCGTATCCACCGAGGTTACACGCTCATTCAGTCCAAGCATACGCTTGACCTCATCGATCGGCCTGTCGAGCAGATCGGCGATCTCCTCTGAACTGGGTTCATGATCCAGGGTTTGTGCAAGCTTTCGCGCGGCCCGCAAATAGACATTGATCTCTTTGACCACATGAATGGGCAAACGGATGGTGCGGGTCTGATTCATGATTGCCCGCTCGATGGTCTGGCGGATCCACCATGTGGCGTAGGTTGAAAAGCGAAATCCCCGTTCCGGATCGAACTTTTCAACGGCGCGAATCAATCCAAGGTTCCCCTCCTCGATGAGGTCCAACAGCGCGAGACCACGATTCATGTAGCGGCGTGCAATCTTCACCACCAAACGGAGATTGCTCTCGATCATGCGTTGTCTGGCTGATTGATCGCCTTTTTGCGCAAGTCTGGCGAAGTAGACCTCCTCTTCGGCGGTCAACAATTTGGATATCCCTATCTCGTTGAGATAGAGGCGGGTGGCATCCATCTGCGCGTCACCCGGCTCAGGTGATTTGAGTTTCAGGACATCATTGATCTCTTCTTCTGTCTTTTCATCTGCGACTTCCTCACTGTCGACAGAATCATCCGACAGGATGACATCATCTTCGTTGAGATCGTCAACGATCGGACTCTCATCCGAATCATCAGGCTCTACCGGACTTTTACTCATCTCACATCTCCATCATCCTGGACATGCCCGCCTACGAAGCGCTTAACTTCTAGCATGCCTCAATCACCCTTACCAGTGGTGAGGCCGTTTTATTATTTATCTACGCGGGAGCAGTGGTAGCGGATTGATTGGCTTCCCCTGCTTCCTGACCTCAAAGTGCAGCATCGGTTGACCACCTCTGTTCGGTGATCCCATTTGTGCCACTATATCGCCTTTGGCTAATTTATCACCCTCTTTTACCAGTAGTTTACGATTGTACCCATAGGCACTCAAAAACTCCTGGCCGTGTTTGATGATAACGAGATTCCCGTATCCGACCAAACCCCCGCCAGCATACACCACCCTACCGGCTTCAGCTGCCTTTATCGGTTGTCCCATATCACCCTGGATCCTTATCCCTTTTCTATTTTGATCCGATTTTGAAAAGGTCTGAACCACTCTACCTTTGGTCGGCCATCTCCAGCTTAACTTAATGGGTTTATTCACCTGTTGAGACATTTTCTGCTTTGCCGGCCTCTCCTTCTTCAGCGGGGCTGGTTTGGCCTTGGCAGTCGTCGTGGCGGGTCGTTTATCAGGCAACGGCTTGATAATAGGCGAGATCTTTTTCTTCCCAGGGAGCCGATCAGTCTGTAGCGGAGGATTAATCCGCCTTGATCTGGTCTCGGGTGGTTTCAGGCGCAATCGCTGACCAGGGTAGATGGAGTAATCCGGCCCTTTTATCCCGTTCCACGAGGCCAATGAGCGAAAAGAGAGATAGTGCCGCCAGGCAATTGAGTAGAGGGTATCCCCGGCTTGCACCAGATAGTAAGTGCGGGAGGTTTTATGCCGAGTCGAGGGCGACTGATGCTGTTGTTGAGCACGCTCCGCTTGATGCGAATCTGAGGGCGAACGGTTGTATACAGGGGCGCTGCCTCTGGACGTACAGGCGCTTGCGCCAATCAGCAGACTCAGCAGCAACACAAG
This sequence comes from Candidatus Thiodiazotropha sp., assembly GCA_040507005.1. GTDB lineage: Bacteria > Pseudomonadota > Gammaproteobacteria > Chromatiales > Chromatiaceae > Thiodiazotropha. The sequence continues at coordinate 30,153 of JBEVVS010000135.1, read as the reverse complement.
ACCAACAGGTCCCGGTTGCATGCATTGGCGTCGGTGTCTGACAAGCAGAGTTGCGATACCTAACCCCCTGACTATCTGAGATAAACTATTAATATCAAAAAGACGATCACCAACATCCAGCCAAGACGATCCACATAGCGATGCAACACCCTCTCCATGCGTGAGCCGCCCCAAGCCATCAGTGCCGCCACCAGAAAGAAGCGCGCCCCCCGTCCGATCACGGAAGCGATCACAAAGGGTAGAAAGGCCATTCCGATTACACCTGCGGTAATGGTGAAGATCTTATATGGGATGGGAGAAAAACCTGCCAGGAATATCGCCCAAAATCCCCACTCTGCGAACCACGCCTTGGTATCCAGATAGCCATCCCAATAACCCCAGTTTTGCAGCCAGGGCTGAATTAAATCGAATGCATACATGCCAATCAGGTAACCGAGCATGCCGCCTATGACTGAGGCCAGCGTGGTCAAGCCGGCAAGGAACCAAGCCCGGTTCGGCCGCGCCATGCTCATGGGCGCCAACATGACATCCGGGGGAATGGGAAAGAAGGAGGATTCAGCGAAGCTCAAGCCCGCAAGATAGGCAGGCGCGTGGGGGTGGCGGGACCACTGCATGGTGCGGGTGTATAGCGAGGAGAAGAGACGCATCAGATCATGCCACCCATCAATGGTACGAAATTCGCGGATTCCAGATGTTCCTGCTGATAGCCATCGCTTGTCCGTGTAACCCTGACCATAACCTGTCCCTTGTTGCTCTGGATCGGTATCACCAAGCGACCCCCCACCGCCAATTGCTCGAGTAGTGTTTGCGGCAAACCCATCGGAGCTGCTGTTACCAATATGCCATCGAAGGGTGCGTACTCAGGCAGTCCGATGCCGCCATCACTATGCTTGAGACGAATATTGCGTATGCCAAGTTCCCGAAACCTGAGCCGGGCCTGATCCAGCAGTGCAGATATTCGTTCAACACTGTATACCCGCCGCACCAACTGGGCCAGAATTGCGCATTGATAACCGGAACCGGTACCGATCTCCAGCACCATTTCAGGCACCCCGGCCTCGAGCAGAGCTTCTGTCATACGCGCCACGGTATAGGGTTGAGAGATGGTTTGACCATGACCGATGGGAAGCGCTGTCTCTTCATAGGCCCGACTGGCCAACGCCTCGTCGACGAAGATATGCCGGGGCGTATTACGCATGGCTTCAAGCACAGCTTGATGACGAATCCCCTGTTTTCGCAGGCGCTCGATCAAACGCTGCCTGGTGCGTTGGGAGGTCATGCCGATCCCTCGATGCTCAGGACGCATCATCACTGCTCAAGCCACTCGCTGACTGTTTGCAGTGCACTGTGACGAGTAAGATCCACCTGCAGGGGTGTGACAGAGACATAGCCCTGCCTGACCGTATAAAAATCGGTACCCGGCCCGGCATCCTGTTCAGCCCCCGCGGGTCCAACCCAATAAATGGTCTTTCCCCGTGGATCGCTGGCCTTGATCACTGGCTCCGCCTTGTGTCTGTGACCGAGACGGGTGGTGCGAATACCCTGCAGCTGATCATAGGGAAGATCCGGCACATTGACATTGAGAATAACATTCGACGATAAAGGGAAACGCAGCAATCGACTCACCAGTTCCTGGGCAACCCGGGCCGCCGTATCAAAATATTGCGGTTCATGGGAATTCATGGAGATGGCAATGGCTGGAAAACCCAAAAAGCGCCCCTCGGTAGCCGCCGCAACAGTCCCGGAGTAGATAACGTCGTCCCCCATGTTGGGACCCGCATTAATACCCGAGACCACCAGGTCCGGTTCTTCAGACAGGAGTCCGGTTATCGCCAGATGAACACAATCCGTCGGTGTGCCATCGACGCGAATAAAGCCGTTTTCCATGGTGCGGGCCCGCAGTGGATTGACCAGGGTCAGCGAGTTGCTGGCACCGCTACGATCCTGATCCGGCGCTACCACCACGATATCACCAACCGTTGACAAATGTTCGGCCAGTATCCGCAGACCCGGGGCCTGGTAACCATCGTCGTTACTAATGAGGATTTTCATAACGGGCACAATATACTGGAAAGTCACAACCTTCTCATCCCTCCATTACACTCTCCGATTGAGATTCCCCTCAGCAGCCCATACCATGCTTAAAAAGACCCGTTGAGTTGCTGAAAAATGAGTGACGAAGAGAAAAAATCCGATGACAAGACCTTGTTGTACAAGGCACTTGATGATGTTGAACCGATAAAGCAACGACGTACTGAACCCTATCGTCGCAAGTTGCCACCCAGGCCGCTGAATCTCCCTGTCGGCGATGAGGATGAAACCGAGCAGGACCTCTACTCCGATCAGGAGATAGAAACTGGTGAGGTGCTCGACTTTGCCAGGCCCGGGGTGCAGCACCGTGTGATGCACGATCTACGTCGAGGCTATCTGGAGGTAGGTGCGGAGTTGGATCTGCACGGTCTGACGGTACGCTATGCCAGAGATGAACTGAACCGGTTCCTCAAGATCTGTCAGGAGCGGGATATCCGCTGCGTGCGCATCATCCACGGCAAGGGCTACCGATCCGAGGGAAAACAGCCGATTCTCAAGCAGAAACTCAACCTCTGGCTGAGACAGAGGGATGATGTACTGGCCTTTACCTCTGCCCCCCGCCGGGATGGAGGCACCGGGGCGGCCTATGTGCTGCTGCGCAATCCGCGGAAGGGAAAGGGATAAATTTTTCACATCGGTTATTGTATTTCCATCTAAACCCAGTAAAATACTTGGTTATTGAGTGCGCAGTACAAGCACCATCGATTCCGATGGCATACTCCCTGATGACTTGACTGCCGGTAGCCCGCATCGCTCGATGCGGGCAATGAGAGGAGATTTGCATTGGCGATCAGAATCAAAAGTCAGTGGCATGACGAGGATAGCTCCCGTACAGCGGAAGAGCTGGGAGGGGCGATCGCTTTTATCGCCTGGCGCCTGGCATTGGACAAAGCCATCACCCTGCATGGCAAGCACTTCGTCTATGAAAACGACGCGCAACGGCTCGCAGTGATTGCCGAATATTTATGCTTCGAGGCGCAAATCAGCGATCGCCTGATCCACAAGATGGTCGAGGGTGAAACCCGGGTGGCCATTATCACCGCCTTGGTGATGAAACTGGCCGAACATTTCCAAGACAACGCTGGTGACCTACTGGGCCCCGGCGACCATGCCAACAACTTCATCGAGCGTTATAACCAGCGATCAGGTGAGTACGCGGAATTCAATTTCGACCGGCAGGGCCCCAGCTATCCCTTTTTACGGCACCTCGGTTTTGAGATTCAGCAGATCATGGGAGAGAAAGCCCATGACAACCGCTGGGTCATCGATCAGGTGATGGATGTGGATGCCCCGGACGTCTACAAGCAACTGGCACGCGCGGTCAGAAATCTCTTCGACTAGGAGATTCCTATGCGTCCCACACTTTTGATAACCATTCTCGAGCAGGAATTCATCAGCACCCGTGCCGGTCACCACACGCCGGTCATGCTATGGGGCCCTCCCGGTGTCGGCAAATCGGATATGGTGCGGGAAGTCGCTGAAAACCACCAGGCACCGGTGATCGATATCCGGCTCTCACAAATGGAGCCCAGCGACCTGAGGGGCATTCCATTCAGAGTAAACGGCAGCGTGGACTGGGCTGTCCCGTCAATCCTGCCGAATAGCGAACGGCATGGCCCGGAGGGAATCCTCTTCCTGGATGAAATCACCTCCGCACCACCCACCGTCTCCGCGGCCGCCTACCAGCTGATCCTTGATCGCCGCTTAGGTGAATATCAGGTCCCCCAGGGCTGGGCCATCTTTGCCGCCGGCAACCGCCAGGGCGACCGGGGTGTGACCTACAGCATGCCTGCACCGCTGGCCAACCGCTTCTCTCACTTCGAGGTGGAGACCCATCTTGATGACTGGGTTGCCTGGGCCTATCGCAACACAATCGATGAGCGGATTATCGCTTTCCTGCGTTTTCGGCCGGAACTGCTGTTCGACTTCGATCCCGCTCACAATCCCATTGCATTCCCTTCCCCCCGCTCCTGGGAATTCGCCCACCGTGCCCTGCAAAAGTTTGATAATCATGCGCAACTCCTACAAGGCGCCCTGCAGGCTTGCGTTGGTCCCGCTGCAGGCATTGAGCTGAACGCCTTTGTCAACAGTCTGCACAAAATGCCGGATCTGGATGCCATTATTGCCGGGGAGGATCTGCCTGTACCCGATGAAATCGACCTCCAATACGCCATCGCTGCAGCCCTGGTGGGGCGCGCCATACGCGCCCATGAGAGCGGCGACGGCAGCCGCATCCATGGCCGGATCCTCGACTATGCCCGCCGGTTTCCGCAGCGGGAGATGGGGGTGATGCTGGTTTCCGACATGCACCGGGCCATCGGCGAGGCGATTTTCGCGGTACCCCAGTTCAGCGATTGGGCCCAGGCGGTGTCTGACGTGATGTTGTATGAATCATAAAAAGTCCGCAAATGATCGCGAATAAACGCAAATGTTTATATCCACTTCGCTATATGAACAAAACCTAGGGTGGGGCCCTGCCCCACCCTACCCGTGCATTGACCTATCTGGTTGATCGAATAGCGGATGGAGGAGACATAACCAGCATGAGCATAGATCAAAATCATTTGCGTTCATTTGCGGACTCATGAATCAATGAACCAGGAACAGATCGAAACCAAGCTGGCCGCGGCCCGCACCAAGCTCATCCTCGACAAGCCCTTCCTCGGCGCCCTGGTGATGCGGCTGCCCATGGAGGCGGCCAATCCGGACTGGTGCCCGGCCACGGCCACCGATGCGCGCAAGTTCTATTACAATCCCGAATTCATTCAGCAGCTGAGTCTGGATGAGACCCAATTCATGCTCGCCCATGAGGCCCTGCATTGCGCCCTGTCCCATTTCGCCCGACGCCAGCATCGCAACAAACGCCACTGGGATATGGCCTGTGATTATGCAATCAATCCGTTGTTGGTAGAGGATAATCTAAGACCACCCCCCGGGTCCCTGCTGCTACCCCAATTCGAGGGTATGACCGCCGAGGAGATCTATCCCCTGCTGGATGAGAAGGACGATGAAACACCACTCGACAATCATCTCTACGATCAAGACAACAGCAAGGGTTCCGGCGCCGGGAAAACAGAGAAGGATATCTCCAATAAAAATGATCGCAGCGAAACCGAAAACGAAGGGGATGACAGCGACAATCAGCAAAGCGGTGACGGATCAGCTGCAAGTCAACCCCCACCCCTCACTCCCGATGAGGCGGAGACCCTGAATATCCAGTGGCAACAACGCCTTGCCGGTGCAGCTCAACAGGCGATGCAGGTAGGTAAGCTGGATGGGGCAATGGCACGCATGGTGGATCACCTGTTGCAGCCGCAACTCCCCTGGCGACTGCTGCTTGCCCGTTATATGACAGCGATAGCACGGGACGATTTCAGTTATATGCGCCCCGCCCGACGGGAGGGTGATCATATTCTCCCCAGCCTGCGCAGCAATCAGGTGGAGCTGGTGGTTGCCCTCGATAGCAGCGGTTCAATACAGGAACACGAGATGGGTGAATTTCTTTCCGAAATCAACGCCCTGAAGGGGCAGATGCGGGCCCGTATCACCCTCCTCGCCTGTGACTCGGCGATTGCCGAGGATGCACCCTGGGTATTTGAGGCCTGGGAGGATTTCCAACTTCCAGCCAAGATCACCGGTGGCGGAGGCACCAGTTTCGAACCGGTTTTCGAGTGGATCTCAGCCCAGGGCATGAGACCCGACCTGCTGGTCTATTTCACCGATGCGGAGGGTGCCTTCCCGGACCATGCACCTCACTATCCGGTAATCTGGCTGGTAAAGGGCAAATCGACCACGCCCTGGGGAGAACGGATTCAGCTCAACTGATCTTTGGCATGCCCCTCACCTAGAGAGCAGCACGAGTCTGTAGCCTGGACCCATTCTCAATGGCTCTGCCTGGGATCGCACAGGATACCCGCAAGGGCCGGTATTTTTCATTCCAGCCTTTTAAATAATGTAAATCTCCTTGGCGACAAGCTGCGGTTTGTGTTAACTAACTCCCATGGACTGCATCACCACTTCAATCAGATGTAACCAGGAACTAACCATCATCGCTGAGGATCAGTTAAAGGCATGACCATAGATGTGATGAAAAGAACCTGTATTATCCTTCTCCTCATTAGCCTGGCTGTCATATCCAATGCCAAGTCGGAAGAGAGTGACTCGATCCGCTTGCCGGAACTCGGCTCCCCGTCAGATCAGTATCTGACTCCCGGCGACGAAGCCCGGCTCGGCAAGGAGTTCATGCGCAGTGTCCGCAAAACGGGTAAGGTGCTGGATGATCCCCTGATCACAGAGTACATCCAGCAATTGGGTGACAAACTGCTGAAACAGAGCGAAGCCGTTGGGCAGAATTTCACCTTTTTCGTCGTAGATCGGCCGGAAATCAACGCTTTTGCCGGTCCTGGTGGCTACATCGGTGTCTACAGCGGCCTGATATTGGCGACCCAGAGCGAGAGTGAGCTGGCCTCTGTCATGGCCCATGAAATCGCCCATGTCACCCAGAAGCATCTGCTCCGCGCCTTCGATGCTGCCAGCCGTATGAGCGGCAGGACCGCGGCCCTGCTGCTGGCCTCTATCCTGGTGGGGATTGCCGGTTCAGCGGATGCCGGCCTTGCCATGGCGACAGGCGCCCAGGCCGGCGCCATCCAAGAACAGATCAACTTCACCCGCAGTAACGAGGAAGAGGCGGATACCGTCGGCATCCAGATCCTTGCGAAATCAGATTTCGACCCCCGCGCGATGCCGCTCTTCTTTGAGCGCCTGACCCATGCGAGTCGGCTCTATGAATCGGGTATTCCGGAGATTCTTCGTACCCATCCGGTCACAACCAATCGCATCGCCGACGCCCTGGGACGGGCGGAAAAATACACCTATCGCCAGTTTCCGGGCAACCTGAGTTATCACCTGACACGGGAAGCCTTGCGGGTCAGGCAATTCAAGGATCCAAGCAAGGCTGTGACCCATTTTGCCACTGGTCTCAAAGAGGGCCGACACCTCAATCAGGAGGCACATAGATATGGATCTGCACTGGCCCTGGCGGCAGATCGTCAATATGCAAAAGCAGAAAAGATTATCGATGAGCTGCTAGGCAAGAATCCGAGCCAGATGGAGTACATCCTGGCCAGCGCGGAGATGGCAAAGCACAACGGCAAAGATGAACGAGTACTCAAGATACTTGATACCTACTACAGTTTGATGCCCGAGAACTACCCACTCGCCATCGCCTATATCGAGGCACTGACTGCCGCGGGCAAATTGGAGAAGGCTCGTGAAACCTGCCAACAATCAATCACTTTGCGTAACAACGAACCCAGACTCTACCGCCTGCTCAGCAAGATCGAGGAGTTGGACCAGAATCAAGCGGAATCACACCGCATGCTGGCTGAGGCGTTTGCTGCCGATGGGGAGCTGACAGCCGCGATACAACAGCTGGAGATAGCCTTAAAGCGTGTGAATAAATCGGATTTCTACCTCACATCAAGTATAGAATCCAGGCTAAACAAGCTGCGTGATAGGGAAAAAGCACGGCAGAAATCAGATCCAAAAAGTCAATGACTGTCAATCCGTCAGTTTCTATTCCGGTAAACCCCAATCAACCACACATAAAACCCAACTCCAGTATGCAGCAGACACGGCCTAAAAAACACAAATCACTAATAATTCAACATTTTTCACTTGATATCGTCGATTGTTTAGGTATTCTTACGACCTACCTGTTTAGGGTATGATGTGTATCGGCAAGCTACCATCTACATAAAAAACTATTGAAGTGGTTTCGCCATACAGTGAGTTGCAACAAGGATGAGTGAGTGCAAGTTGTCGCAACTTTTTTTTATTTACATTGTTCTAAAGCGTCGGATGTCATATGAAATGCCGGATTTGGCACGTCTGGATTGCCTAGTGCAACAAGACGTCGCACGGGCCCGACAGCCAAGCCTCAATGGCTTTGTCTGACACACGCATACGAACAATGATGACGACAGCTGATAATCTGCACTCAACCCGGTGGTCATGGTGCAAAGGCTCATTTGTTGATGGGTGGATGGCATATCGATGATTAGAATAACCGGGAAATGAAATTGACCAACCAAATCAGTTTCAAAAAAATAAACTGTTAATCACTAAACTTTCTCAGTCTGGAGAGAATGAATGAGCACTGAAATCAAACGCAGGATCTTCCTCAAAAGATCGCTTGCAGCAGGCACGGTAGGCGTGGCTGCTGCTGCCGGTCTCCTGGCACCTCAGCGGCTGCTTGCAGCTTGGAATAAAGAAGCATTTGAAGCTAAAGAACTCCCTGATGCTTTGAATGCGCTACTGGGTAGCTCTGATATGGCAGAGTCCGCCGATATCAATGTTAAGGCACCTGACATTGCAGAGAACGGCGCCGTGGTTCCGGTAACGGTCGAGACCGGTATGGACGGTGTTGAATCGATTTCCATCATTGCCTCGAATAACCCCGTGCCATTGGTTGCGAACTTCGTAATGGGCGCTGGCGCTTCCGGTTTTGTATCCACCCGCATCAAGATGGGCAAGACTGGCGATGTAGTCGGCATTATAAAGGCTGGCGGTAAACTCCACAGCGCCAAGAAAGAAGTTAAAGTCACCATCGGTGGTTGTGGCGGTTGATCCCACGCGGAACAGCCCCAGCTACACAGTAAACGAGGAATAGAACATGGCTAAATCGATTAAGATCCGCGCCAAAGAGAAAGGCGGCGTAACCACCGTTAAGGCCCTGATGACCCACCCCATGGAGACCGGTGGTCGTAAGGACAAAAAGACCGGGAAAAAGATACCCGCCCACTTTATTCAAGAGGTGGTATGCAAACATAAGGGCAATACGGTAATGACCGCTGAATGGAGTGGCGGTGTATCCAAAAATCCCTACATATCATTCAAATTCACCGGCGGCGCCAAGGGTGATGAAATTGAACTCTCCTGGAGCGACAACAAGGGTGGCAGCGACAGCATGACAAGCGCAATTAAATAGTCATCCGCTGTTTGGTTCAGCGGCTTGGTTGCTCCCTCGGTTCGGGGGCCAAAGGTTCGCATAAAAAAGGACGCCTCAGGGCGTCCTTTTTTTTATCAACCTATCTTGCTGTGACGGAGCTGCCGACACTATTCCGTTTTTTTGTTTTCGGCATCCTCTTCCAGCAGCTTTGCCCACTCCTCTTCCAATGAACCCGCTTCAGCCTCACTGGTATCCATTAAAGATGCATCTGCGTCGGGGATTTCAATGTCGATTGTCTCCAGATCATCCACCATAGATTCACCTGCCTCATGCTGGGTGTCCGCCGGTGCCGTCTGTTCAGACTCCTCTATCATCTCGTCGGCAATCTCCATCACCTCATCGATAATCTCTGAAACCTCTTCATCAGCCTCAGCCGCATCCTCATCCAAACTGGCATTTTCCTCCACACCAGCCGCGGTCGATGCCTGATCCTCAGCCGATTGTGAAATGGTCGGTATATCTGTGTCTTCTAACAGGTCTGAGACCATTTCATCCACTGCTACCTCATCTGCCGGTGATTCATCTATGGCAGCGGGCTGTTCAGACAACTGATGCTCAACATGCTCTTGCGCGGGTTCCGCTGCACTCTCATCAACCACGCCGCTTTCTGCCGATTCTTCAGGAGCGGGAGGCGCGGCGACTTGACTCGTATCGGCGCCACCGGCAAACATGGTCGAGTATTCGTTCAGCATTCTGCCCATGGTATCCATGGTCACACGCAGCTCTTCGGACAAGCGCTCATTTTCAGCTTTGAGTCTGGTAATCTCTTCACCATCATCATCTGATGCCTGAGACGAGCTACCCGTCGACTCGGGCACATCGAGCCCCTGATAACCGAGAACTAGATTTTCCACATCCACATCAATCTGCTGCAGATGCATTTGGTCATCTTTCATAAATCCATTGATGACATTTTGATAAAGCAGCATCTCTGTCTGCATCATATTGTGCAGGGTTTGCTCCAATTCTGTGTCGTTATACTGGTAGCGTTCCTGCAACAGTACTTTCAAACGCTGTTCACGCTTTGCCTTGTCGGTTTTTACCCGGTCCGCCAAATGGGCAGCGGCTTTTCTTATCCGGCCTTTTCGCAACAGCGTGAATACGACTAACAGACCACTCAAAACCAACAGCCCGATCATCACCTCAATAACGATCATCGCCACCAGGGAACTGACTTCAATCATTGCCACCTCCCGGCGCTGCATTAGCCGCCTGGTCTTGTTTATCCTTGCTGATGGTTGTCGCATCCCCATCATCGATTAGACTGACGGTGTTACGTTGATTACGTCTGCGTATCCACCAATAAGCACCGCCGGCACCCGCTATCAACAGTAGATTGATAATACCAAACCAGATCAGTGCTGCACCCCATCCAGCCTCTTCTTCCGGTTCAGGTTCGGGTTCCGGCTCAGGCTCGGGTTTCGGTTCTGGTTCTGGCACAGGCTCAGGGGGCGGCGGGGGTTCGGGTTTGCTTGCGACTACCGGCTCAGGGGCTTTCATCCCCTCCACTTCAATCGGCGTATCGAAGTAGCTGATCGACTCTCCGGACAGGGCCGTTGCTTGCGCCTTTACTGCGATCTGGCGTGGACCCGAGAAGCTCATCAGGTCAATTTCGCCACTACCTCCAGGACTCCCTGGTGAGCTGCTCAAGGGCAAGCGGAACTGTTCACCATCAGCACTTTCCAGCCAGGTCTCCAATTGCAGGGATTTTGCATCGATCAATTCTGCATCGGCGGCTATTTTTATCTCCAGCATGCGTCCGTCACTACTCGGTACGGCCTGAATATTGACTGGCGGTACAACCTCATAGGTCATCCTTTTTTCGCGTACGAAAGTGGGACCACTTGCAGTAAGGACCAACTCTCCAACACCACTACCGAGAGATTCACCGCCAAACCTGAGGGTGAACTCCCCATCATTAGCGCGCTTGTCTGGAGCCTGGCCATCATCCAGCATCGGTCTGGCTTCAGAGCTGTCCCCGTCATCCTGCTGCACGGCAGATACGTTGACCACGTCGAGAAATTCCCGTTTTTGAATCAACTTGCCGTGATCGCTGAATTTCACTGTCACCGGGAGCGACCTACCCTGTATCAACCTGTTGGGCAGATCCGTCGTCTGCATCTTCAGGTCAGTGACAATCATGACCCGGTTATCGGGATCGACCTCGGCACGGATCTTCCACTCACCCGCCTGAGGATCGGATATGGTCAGCATGTCGTAACCCTGATCCCGATGCCAACTGACTGAAGAAGGTGCACTGTCGGCCTTGAACGCCTTGCCATCCGGCGGTACCACTTCAGTTTCTTGTGCGCCCGGCTTGTGAAACACCAACAAGGTCGCTTCGGTTATCGACTGATCCACCTTGAACTTATTATCCTGCAGTGGCACCGCATCCGGCTTTCCCACCTTCTCGAAAATTCTCAGAAATACCTTTTGCAACTGTTCGGCATTTTCAACCTGCTCATACCAGCCTCCAGTATCGGCGGCCAACTTCCTCATCAATTCATGGTCTGCATTCTTTGACAGGGCAATGGTATGGACGGTTGCTTTCAGATCCGCCAAACGGGGCAGAATTCGCTCCAGGATGCGTTTTTTGGAGGCGGCATTCTTGGTCCTGTCCCTGGAGATATCCACCATCCCGTCTGTGAGCAGGATGACACTGCGGCGGTAGGGCCCAGGCGCACCGCTCCAATCTTCGGTTGAACGCTTCAGTGCATCCTCGATATTGGTGAACTGGCCTGGAGAGCCGATGGATTCGGAACTTTTACGCGCCCGTTGTTTCCATGCATTGTCGACCTGGCCCAACGGGATTTGCATATTCACATATTGACCAAAGGTCCAGACCCCGGCGCGGGTATCGGAGGATAACAGACCCACCAGAAGACGCAGTGCCGGCCGCCTCAGGTTCTGAGGATCATTCTGTTTCATACTGCCGGAGACGTCGATAAGAATCCGCACATCTGCCTTCTCTTCAGCACCCTGCAGCAGGCCGCACCAGAGCGGCAGCCACAGCAGCGCTATAACAACCCAGGCCTTTCCTTTCATCATTTCGATGTCATCCCAGCTCTAAATCTAGATTCAATATTGTGACTTACTGTCATATACCCTTATATGCTTATCGGCGGGACCGGGTAGCTCTTTAATTCCTATCGGGGATGTTCGGGGATAGGCAGAACGGGCTATCTCAGGAGTTTTTGCGGTAGGGTGACCGGGCGCCATCCGGCTGTATATGAAAGCGTTTATAGGACCACTGATATTGGTCAGGCAACCGCCGGACGATCGACTCCACACCCTGATTCAAGACACATGCCGCCAGTTCCGGGTCATGGTCCCCTATCCTCTCATCTGCCGGCAGATAGTGAACGTGGTAACCCCTGCCACCGGATAGACGCTCGGCATAGGCGAATATTACCTTCGCCCCCGTCTTCCTGGCCAGACGATTGGTGAGCAACATGGTCAATGCCGGCACCCCAAACAGGGGGGCGAAAACAGCACCCGTATCAGATCGGGGTTGTTGGTCAGGCAGGATGCAGGTGACACCCCCCCTTTTCAGGGTCTGGTATATCCGCTTGACTCCCGAGGTGTCTGTAGGCACCAGTTCCGCCCCAGTGCGCTCTCTGGCCTGTTTCACGATAGTCTCGTAGACGCGGTTGCGAGGGGGGCGATAGAGGGAGGTCACCTGTTCATGGGTCGGCAGTTCCAAGCCCAGTATTTCCCAGCAACCCAGATGTGGTGCAAGAATTATCAAGCCCTGTCCTTGCTCTCTCTCTAGCAGCTCTGAACCGCTGATCTGTTGAATCTTAGCCAACACACGCTCAATGGGAGCGAACCAAACGGCGGTCATCTCCATCAAAGTGGCACCCATCTGTCGAATCGACCTGTCGCGTAACCGCCTCAGTTCCTTATCCGACTTCTCTGGAAAACAGAGTCTCAGGTTTATCTCCGTTATGCGCCGTTCCCGGTTCGGTAACAAGATAAAAAAATGGCCTAACAGATGACCTATCATATGCAGCCAGTGCAAGGGCAAATGGGCGGAAAGTCGCCATAGAGGATATAAAGGGTGCTTTGACATGATAAGAGGATTGTACACAAAATCATTAACCAACCTGAATATCATAGGCGTAGATATCGCCGTCAAGTCATCCCAACAGCAAGCGGATTTGCAGATTGCTTTCATAGCCAAAACATCTAACATGTAGTGTTATGATCAATGAACAGTAAACCGACAGGATAATACCCATGAGTGATCCCGTGTTGCATAACCTTTCACCACAACAGGCTTGGCAATTGATGCAGGACGATCCCCGTACTGTGCTGGTCGATATCAGGTCCAGTATGGAATTTCTCTTTGTTGGCCATCCCAAAGGGGCTGTGCATGTACCTTGGATAGATGAACCGGATTGGACGGTTAACCCCCATTTTGTCACTGATATAAGGAAACTCCTTCTAGGCGGAAGTATCTGCACCATCGATGAAGGTTGCGCCCCCGTAATCCTTATCTGTCGCAGCGGCAAACGATCCTTGGAAGCAGGCAAGGCGCTCATGGATGGTGGTTTTATCCGCGTGTATCACATCGATGAGGGTTTTGAAGGTGATCTGGATGACGATCATCACCGCAGCACTACAGGGGGTTGGCGCTTCCATGGTCTGCCCTGGGAACAGTGCTGAACATACTTCCTCAATAGCCTTTGCGGCCATCAATCTTTAATACCGACCCCACGGGAGAGCAGTACCAGACTGTAACCTGCCAGCAAGACGATAAATCCCAGAATAATCATCAATGCCACGGTAACATCGATATCGGAAACACCAAGAATGCCGAAACGGAAGGTATTGACCATATAGAGCACCGGATTGGCCAGAGATATCTGTTGCCATATCTCCGGTAGCAGCTGTATCGAATAAAACACACCGCCAAGATAGGTCAGCGGCGTCAAGACAAAGGTCGGCACGATTGATATATCATCGAAGCTCTTGGCATATACCGCATTGATGAAACCCGCCAAGGCAAACAGTATGGATGTAAGCACAAATACCAGCAGGGTTAAGCCATAACTGTTGACACTGAGGTCGGTGAAGAACAGGGAGATTATGGTGACCAACACACCAACCATAGTGCCGCGGGCGACACCACCAAACACATATCCACTCAATACCACCCAATGGGGAACAGGGGCAATCAACAACTCCTCGATATAGTGCTGCAATTTGGTGCCAAAGAAGGATGAGACCACATTTGCGTAGGAGTTCTGGATTACCGACATCAGAATAAGTCCCGGGACGATAAAATCGATATAGCGATAGCCATCCATCTCACCGATTCGATCGCCAATCAATTTTCCGAAGATGACAAAATAGAGGGTGGTGGTTATCGCTGGCGGCAGCAGGGTCTGCACCCAGATACGCATGAAGCGCAGCACCTCTTTGGTAATGATGGTTTGAAATGCGATACGGTAGACCCGCCAGTTATTCATCGTTTCACACTCACTGCTGCTTGGAGCGATCGACCAAGTCGACGAACATCTGTTCCAAACGATTCTGTTTATTGCGCATGCTGACGACCTCTATGCCCTGCTGAGAGAGTTGCTGGAATAAATGGTTCATGCTCTGTTCGCGCACCACTTCCACCTCAAGGGTTTCACTATCGAGCAAAGCGGCACGATACTCCTGCAAATCGGGTAGCCTTTCTATCGGTGATGCCAGATTGAGGAGAAATACCTCCGTACGCAGTTGACTCAACAATCTCGACATGCTGGTCTGTTCGACAATGCGCCCGTGATCGATGATGGCAATATTGCGACACAGACTCTCCGCCTCCTCCAGATAGTGGGTGGTCAGAATAATGGTCGTCCCCTGCTGATTGATCTCGCCCATGAAATTCCACATCGAGCGACGGATCTCGATATCCACACCGGCGGTCGGCTCATCAAGAATCAATAACCTGGGCTGATGTACCAGGGCCCTGGCAATCATCAAGCGTCGCTTCATGCCCCCTGAGAGCCATCTAGCCTGGGTGTTTCGTTTCTCCCATAGCCCCAATCGTTGCAAGGCCGCCTCGGCCCGCTGAAACGCCAGCTTGCGCGGGATACCATAGTAGCCTGCCTGATTGACCAGGATCTCAACCACCGGTTCCCACATGTTGAAATTGAACTCCTGGGGAACCAGGCCTATCAGGGACTTCGCCTGATCCTTCTCTCTGTCCAGATCATGGCCGTAGATCACGACTTCGCCCGCGCTCTTGTTGATCAGAGATGCAATGATGCTGATAGCTGTGGACTTGCCGGCGCCATTCGCTCCCAATAGGGCGAAAAAATCCCCCTCTTCAACCTTGAGATCTATGCCCTTGAGGGCCTCAAAGCCGTTACGGTAGGTCTTGTGGAGATTATTGATTACAAGGGCAGTCACATCAGGAGTTAGCCTAGGCGATTCTGTACGTCCATCCACAATGCCTGGTAGGCGCTGGCGGCAAAACAGTTAGGCGAAAATGCCTGCACCGGCATACGGTGGATTCCCATCTTCTCAACATCGCTGGCATAGGGAATTTGTGCCTTCAACAACTCGCCGTGAGCGTCCGGGAAATTCCTCATTATATCAAGATGCATGCGCTTGCGTCGATCCGCCATGGAGAAGAATGGCATCAACTCCAATCCGGTGATGCGGTGGCCTTGCAGAAAATCGAGCAGCTGCTGGTAGGTGCGCAACGAGAGCGTGGTCGGGATCAAGGGCAACAACAGTCCCTCGGCGGCACGGAATATATTCTCTGAAACCAGTGAAATACTTGGCGGGCAATCGAGAAACACGTAGTCATAGTTCTTGGAAAGGGGACGCAACAGCTTGAGTAGCTGCTTGGTGGGTTTCTTTGCATCCTCCAGTCGCAGATCCATATTGCGATAGGAGAAATCGGCAGGCAGCATATCGAGATTCTCAAAATCTGTCGCCTTCACCACATCATCCAGGTCGAACTTTCCCCTGATGAGTTTTTTACTGCCCTTCACCTTCGGTTTAATACGGAAGTAGAAGGTCGCTGCCGCCTGGGGATCCAGGTCCCAAATCAAGGTGCGATAACCCTGTCTTGCAGCGAGATAGGAGAGATTGACAGCAGTCGCGGTTTTCCCAACCCCGCCCTTTATGTTGTAGACACCGATGATGTGCATCATCTCACTCCAAACAGCTGATGAAAGGCATTTTGATTCGATTCGCTGCTGAAATCGGTGAACAGATCCACAAACGCATCCCTGGCTTGTTCCTGTCTCTCTAACAGCTTGCCAACGAGTATGCCCATGGCCATCAGCGCACTGGCCGGCGCCCCCTCTTTCAGCATCTGCGCACCAAAATCCTCCAACGAATGAGCCTGCACTTCCAAATCCTGAAACTCCCCAAGATTATCGAGTATCACCTTCAATGACTTGATCAGCTCACGGATTGCCGGTTTGGGGTAGAGGCTTTGAAAGAACTCCATTAAATAGCGAAGTTTTTTACAATCCTTGCGCAACTCGTGCAGATCTTCTGCAGGTGAATCATGGCCGATGCCGCGGCCATCCTTAAGCACCCTCTTGTAGAGCTTCCCTATGCGCTTATCAGCCAGTTGCGCAGTGGGGCGCATGGCGTTGGGGGCCTGAGCCATCTTCACACCTGGGTCCTGCAACCAACTACGCCAGGTCTTCAGGGTTTTTCTGAAATGGGGGGAATTGATTTTCTTCACCAGCTCGGCCTGGGCCTGTTTGTGGTGTTGCTGCAAAAAGGTATAAAAGGGATCAAGGTCGTCTTGGACCATTTTTGGCAGGGAAGCATGATAGTCGGGATATTGTAAAAGATAGACATCCAGATCCCTTGTCTCCCCGGTGATCTGCCCTATCCAGCCGAATGCCTGTTTGAAAGGCTCCAGCTGTTGCACATCGAAGACGCCTTTAATCTGGCCCATTGCCGAACGGGTGCGCCGTGTGGCAACCCTCAAATCGTGAAGAAATTCGCTGTCCAGATTCGCCCGGGTACCTTCGACGTTGGCTTCCAGGGTATCCAACAGACTCAGCATGATCTGACGGGTAGTTTCGTGAGCAGGTGCATCCGGGTCAAGCCTGAAGTTGAGCTTGGAGCTGTAATCACCCGGCTTGCGCCCCACATTCAGCAATGCGTCATCATACAGACTCTGCTCGGACGGTCTGAGCTTGAGTGATGCGAACTGCTGTTTAAGCCTTAGGAATTCAGGCTCATAGCCCTTTAATGGCTGCAGGACAATACGCCCATCCAGATCACCCTTTTGCCTGCCTTTGACCGCACTGAATTGATTCTTCTGTAAAATGACCCTGACAACCGTCTTCTCATCCGCATCGAGAATACGCAAGATATGCCGCTGCTGATTGATATGCACCATGGGCAGCAGGACACGCATCTCCAATACCGGCACCAGACGGTCCCTGACTGGACCCGCGGTGATATCCTGGCTGAATCCCGGCACTGATTCGATGGCTTGACAGTGAGATATTCGATGACTTTTTCTATTCACCCAACACAGTATGTCTTGTTCGCCCCGCTCGTGGAGCAGTTCTCCCCCCGCTTGCCAGACACGCCAGTCGAAACTGTCGTAATAGGTCTGCTTTACCTTGATCGGGGCATCTTCCAGCAATGGATAGGATTCAGAAAGTATTTGCTTGAGCCCATCTGTATCGAGCTCGTCAGGTAGCATATAGGTAAGTGGGTGTTGTGCCATTGGGCAACCTCAAATTCAACCAGCCAAGAGATTAACTGACCCGGCTTGATGTGACAAATACCAGGATCAGAACCATTCCCTCTTTACCTCCTGTCTTCCGATATAATCAACCTCCTTCGTTACTGATCATCACCAGCTTGCGCCAGGCATTTGCTGGCTATCTCGTAGACATCCTTTGAGATATCGGTGTGAGATAGCACCCGTTCGAACTGGGCTCGCATCAATCCCTGGCGTTGTTCGTCATACCGACGCCAGCGGCTCATGATGCGGATCATCCTTGCCGCAATTTGCGGATTCAACCGGTCAAGGGCTATGACCTGATCGGTGAGGAATTGGTATCCCGAGCCGTCAGGCATGTGAAAGGCGTTGATATTGATACCGCAGAATACGCCGATAAGACTGCGAACCTTATTCGGATTGCGCAGGGAGAAAACGCTATGTTCCATCAAGGTCTTGACTCGTTGCAGTGTCCCGGGCAAGCGGGAGCTCGCCTGCACTGCAAACCACTTGTCCATGACCAAGGGTTCGTCGATCCACTGTTTCTCGAAGGCATCGAGGGCTTGCTGCCGCTCCGGGCAATCTGTGTTTGCCAGACAACTGAGCGCCGCCATCTTATCAGTCATATTGTCCGCTGTTTGGAACTGATTGTAACAAAGCTGGTTGATCTCCGGTTCATCCAGTTGCATCAGATAGTCCAACGCGAGATTTTTCAACCTGCGCCTGGCAATGGATGTAGACTCGATATCGTAGGGATGTCCAGTAGAGCAATTTAGCTGGTAGACCGTTATCAGATGATGACGCAGTCGACTGGCCAATGCCTGTTTGAGCCATTCCCTGACATGATGGATCGCCTCCACATCCACAACATCCATCTGATCGCCCAATGTGGACTCGCCCGGAAGCCGCAATACCTCACTCAGCAGTGCCTTGTCGGCGGTACTGTTTTTCAGGGCGGTCTCAAAGGCCCCCAGCAGACCTTCGTCCAAGAACAGGCTCTTTCCAGCCCGAAAGTCAGCCGCCAGTTTGAGCAGGTTTCTCTGGGCCAAGGCCTGGGATGCATCCCATCGATTGAAGTCATCCGTGTCCCTGGCCATCAGAAACATCAGCTCCTCGTCAGTTGCGGCATAGCGCAGCTTGACCGGCGCCGAGAATCCCCTCAACAATGAGGGTATCGGCCTTTCCTCTAAACCGATAAAGGTGAATTGCTGCTCTGCTGCGGTCAACTCCAGCACCCGCCGGGTACCTTGTGGTTCCGCCTCCCCCTGCAACTGTAACGGAAGCTCATTCCCCTCCCGGTCCAGCAGGGCCATGGCAAGGGGGATGTGGAAGGGCTTTTTATCCTGCTGTCCCGGTGTATCCGGACAGTGCTGACGGATGTTGAGTCGATAGCTGCCCTGTTGCGCCGCATAGTCGGCATCCACCTCAACCACCGGTGTGCCCGACTGGCTGTACCAGAGACGAAACTGGGTCAGATCCCGGCCACCGGCATCCTCCATGCACCGGACAAAATCATCGGTGGTCACAGCCTCGCCATCGTGGCGTTGAAAGTAGAGATCCGTCGCCTTTCGATAGGGTTCAGGGCCAAGAAGATTGGCCTGCATGCGCACCACCTCAGCGCCTTTTTCATACACCGTCACCGTGTAGAAATTGTTGATCTCTATGTAGCTGTCCGGACGTACAGGATGGGCCATCGGGCCTGCATCCTCGGCAAACTGATGGCTGCGCAGCAGTCGTACATCATCGATTCGCTTGACCCCTCGAGACCCCATATCGGCGGAAAACTCCTGATCCCGAAACACCGTCAGCCCCTCCTTCAGGCTGAGTTGAAACCAATCGCGACAGGTGATCCGGTTACCGGTCCAGTTATGGAAATACTCGTGGGCGATGACACCCTCGATACCCTGGTAGTCGTTGTCGGTTGCGGTATCGGCGCGGGCCAGGACATATTTGGAGTTGAAAATATTCAGGCCCTTGTTTTCCATTGCGCCCATGTTGAAATCATTCACCGCCACGATCATGTAGATATCCAGATCGTATTCTCGCCCATACCGCTCCTCATCCCAGATCATGGCCTTTTTCAAAGAGCTCATGGCATGCTCGCACTTGTCGATGTTCTCCGGCTCCACATAGATTCGCAGATCGACCTCCCGGCCTGAGAGGGTGGTGAATCTATCCTGCTGAAAACGCAAATCGCCGGCTACCATGGCAAACAGATAGCAGGGCTTGGGAAAGGGATCTTTCCAGCACACCAGATGACGACCGCCTTCCAGTTCTCTCTCCTCCACAAGATTTCCATTCGCCAGCATGACAGGATTGTCAGCTTTACCGGCGCTGATGGTGGTTGCAAAACGCGCCATCACATCGGGCCGATCGAGATAGTAGGTGATACGCCTGAAACCCTCGGCCTCACACTGGGTACAGTAGAGCCCGCCTGACCGATAGAGCCCTTCAAGGGCGGTATTTTTGTGCGGGTAGATGACAACCTGTGTGGTCAGGAGAAAACGATCCGGTACATTGAGGACAGTCAGTGTACTCTCATCGACCTGATAGGATTCATCATCGAGGGGCTGATCATCCAGTGCGACAGTCAGTAACTGCAGCCCTTCACCATCCAGTTTCAAATCCGGATTCGATACCCCACTGGCCGGATTTCTTCGCATATGCAATCGGCTGGTGACCTGGGCCGAATCGTCCTGCAGATCAATAAACAGCTCCACATCATCGATCAGGTACTCAGGTGGACGATAATCCTTCAAATGGATGGTTTTGGCATTTTTTGTTCGCATCGGTTGTTTTTTACCAGTTGTCTGTGGGTTGCGGGACATCGGGATGCCCGCTAAGAATCCCATCTTGTTATAAAAATGTCCCCTGATAAACACACAGTATTTGCCCACATAGTGGTGGATACGGGGCCGTTCCCAATCTTGGGACCCAAACTGTCGTGGATTATATTTATTGTCCAGGAGCTCTTATATATAGAGTATAGGATTGTCATCTATGGCAGATATACTTACCTGTTAATCTGCATGGTTTAAGGGGTTCAATCGAGATTCGGTCAAGCTCAACGTGGAACTCGTAATCTTCTCCTGCTAGGATAGATGGGATAGGAAAAGTGTTTCTATTTATCCTTTCTTTACAATTAGTTAGAAATAATTTACTTAAAATTTGCTGCCGAGGAACGCCCTTTTATGCCAAATGTTGTCATGTATTCAACCGCAATCTGTCCCTATTGCGTTCGGGCCAAGCATCTGCTGGACAATAAAGGTGTGACTTTCGAGGAGATTCGTATCGACCACAATCACGAAGTGATGCAGGAAATGATGCGCCGCAGCAACCGCCATACCGTACCCCAGATATTCATCGATGACTATCATGTGGGCGGCTACGATGACCTTGCCTCCCTTGAGATGTCAGGCCAACTCGATCACTTGCTGGGTAGATCAGAGGAATGAACCAACTCCTTGACAAGACGCCGCAAAAAGTCCGCTTGGATAGGTGGTTATGGGCTGCGCGCTTTTTCAAGACGCGTCAGATTGCCTCCGAGGCGATAAACGGTGGTAAGGTACATCTCAACGGCCAGCGGACCAAGCCCGGTAAGGAGATAAAAACAGGTTCGCATCTGCGTATCCACAAAGGTGCCTTGGAGTGGGATATCACAGTGCGGGTGTTAGCGACCAAGAGAAGACCGGCGGCCGAGGCACGGGATTTTTACGATGAGACAGCCGAGAGCATAGAGCGGCGCGAGAAAATGACCGATGCATTGCGAATTGAGCGATCGATGTCCCCAAGAATGGATCATGGCAAGCCAAACAAACGCGAGAGACGCATGATCCACCGATTCACCGGAAAGTCCAGTTAACCAGGGCCTATCAAGACTGACAATGGACCAGGACGCCTTCCGCAGAACCTATCGA
This sequence comes from Candidatus Thiodiazotropha sp., assembly GCA_040507005.1. Lineage (GTDB taxonomy): Bacteria > Pseudomonadota > Gammaproteobacteria > Chromatiales > Chromatiaceae > Thiodiazotropha. The sequence continues at coordinate 8,432 of JBEVVS010000135.1, read as the reverse complement.
GAGATGAATGAGCGTATCTGCGCTTATGAAAAAAGCATCCTGTCTCGGCATTGTGGTTGCTCCCAATCAAAGAAACTCTGCATCGCAGAACGTGAAGGCATACATTGTGTTTCCGATGAAGCGCTGCAACAGTGCCTGGAACTGTTGGAGACCCTGCGTCAACAGGCTCGTTTTGCCTTGAAGTCAAACGATGACAAAGGGGTCCTCCCCCATGGCAAGGCGATGCGGCTTCAGGTGGGCGGATTGCGCGGTCTCTTCTCCGCACTCCATCCCGATCATCCCGTACCGGAACTCATCGATGATGTGTTTGAATTAATCAACCGTGCCACCCAAGTCTATGGAAGGTTGGAAAACCTACCCTACCAAACCCTCATCCAGCAGGTATCCGCTTATAAAGGCAGAGTGCGGGGAAAATAAACCTAGCCACCCTGTAATCCCTTGAAGAGTCCCTGCAATGGCTCAAATATGGGCGTCAACTTCTTTCGCATCAGTGAACCGATGGCATCCGTATTGCGGAATACCGGTCTGACAACGCCATACCCAAGACCGGACAGTAGATAGAGGATTCTCAATTCGGATTCCCGCTGACCGGCAACTTCACAACAGCGCTGAAAGGCCTGACTGGACAAGTCATCCGCTTCTGCTTGCAGCGCTTCAAGGGTCAGATCAGGATCACCGCTTGGCCGTAACGATTGCAGATAGTCACGAATCACATCCAACAGCGTCGTAACCACATCCTGATTAGCCGGTTTCTCCATGACTTTCAACACGGTTGATATGAACCCTTGACCGGATGGCGAGTGAATTCGCAACAGTTGAGCAGCAAATGGATTACCCTGTTTTGACAATGCGCCCAAACCTGCCACCTCTGCATCAGAGATTGTGACTGGTGCGGACTGGATAGGCAGATCATCGGGCAAGGCAGCAAGAAAGCCAAGATAATAGGTCGGCTTGCGCTGACAGCGTTTCCATAGACTGATCTTCTGCTCTTCACTGATCAAACCGGGCTGCAAAACCAGACGCAGGCTCTCGATGATCACCATCGGTTCAGTTTCAAAGGGGAGATATTCAACCAAAAAGCCCGCCAGCTCCGGTCCCATGCCGCCCGCCACGATCTGCGGATTATTCAGCATGCGACGGGCATTGTCGGGATCCTGGCTGATCCACCAGGCACGCCTTGCCAATTCGTCGGTAATCCCTTTGGCGCAGGTAAAGGCCACCACCGCTTCCGGCTCGCCCAACAGCAGCAGCTGTTCCAGATTCTCGTCACGGGTCTGACCCATGCGATTCCAACGCTTGAGATAGATCGGATAACCACCAGGAGAGCCCTGCACATGGCCGGAGAGTACTTCCCGCACTCTGCGCAGATAGATGTCATCACGACAATTGGGATTGAGGGTGATCCTGGATTCACCCTGTTCAGTCAAACCAAACAGGGTCATGCTGGATTCGTCTATACGTATCGCCTGCGGCTTGTTTGCCAGCAATACATTCAGGCGTAGGGAATCCTCGTATGACAGCTCCATATCAGACAGCAATCCCTGGACCCTTGCAGGCGAACGGAAAATTCATGCCACGCATCATCAGGCTTAGCTTGTCAGATTTATTGAACCGGTTCTTTAGGGGGCGTGTAGTTACTGTCTTTTGGGTTGATAAAAATGAATTGGCTTTCACCATCGTCCAATTCAGTGAAATCCATGGTTGTCTCATCGAGCAGGGAGAAAAACTCAGGCTCCATGATCACGCTGACTCCTTCGGAATCGAACTGGATATCATCGTCCTTGGCGTCATCGAAACCCATCAGATAGTCAAATGTACCGTCCTCGTTCTTTTGTGCAGCAAAACGCAAAGCCATACCTTCCGTGCCACCCATCTTGGCTGCTTGATGTATCTGTTGCGCTGCCCGTGGTGTTATCTTAAACATTTGTCACCTTTTAACCTATCCACATGCGCCACAAAACGCTGAACCCAATTATTACCGCCTACATTTCGCATATGTGTATAGCTCGCCAACAGGTTTTTGTAGACATAGCCGTCAAATTCTCCATTGATGCCCGTGCCACGCTCCACCCTGTAAACAAAATCTTTGTCGTGCCAATCAAATGACTCCAGGGATGAATAGTGAAACTCATGGGCATGGATCACCAAATTCGATGCTTCATCCGTGAGTCGGGGCCAAGGCCCCCTGCCGGTATCCGCCAAACGCACGTATCCTCTGCCCTGAGGCTTTTCATGCATGCGGGTGTCAGCTGGAATCACCCCGACCATTCTACATTTTTTAGCGCCCCAGGTAAGGCTCCGGGTAAGGTAGATCAAACCGCCACACTCGGCGTAGACCGGTCCGCCCTGCTCCACATAATCGGCGATTGCATGGCGCATGGAGCTATTTGCCTCAAGGGTCTGCATGGCCATTTCCGGGAAGCCTCCACCTAGAAAAAGTCCATCAATTTCAGGCAGTTTCTTATCATTCAAGGTATCGATTTCTACTATTTCCACACCCAAGGCGTGAAACCTGTCCAAATCGTCTGGATAGTAGAAGCCGAATGCACGATCCCGTGCAATTGCGATTCTAAGTGGATTCTTCGGCAGTGAATAGGGCGAAGATACTGTGGAATTGGCGGGAGGTGAGGAGGCATTGCCCGCAATTTCGATCACTTTTTCAATATCAATCTGCTGCTCCACGGTATCGGCCAAGAGCCGAATCATCTGTTCCGATTCTTTACTTTCATTGCTGGGAATCAATCCCAGATGCCGCTCATCGATCTGTAGCCGGTTATCTGCCTGGATCGCGCCTAAAACAGGGATATCCGTATAGTGCTCAACAACCTGGACCAGTTTGGACTGATGCCTGGCACCGCCCACCTGATTCAGGATCACACCGGCGATATGGATGTTACGATCAAATGCCTGATAACCCAGCAACAGGGGGGCGATGCCTCGCGTCATGCCGCGACAGTTGATCACCAGAATCACCGGTGTGCGCAAAAAGGCAGCCATGGCTGCATTGCTGTTCGAACCTTCGATGTCCACCCCATCGAAGAGCCCCTTGTTTCCCTCAATCAGCGCCATCTCCATGCCATTCATATAGGAGGCGTATTTTTGGGATATCTCCGCTCTGCTCTGGGTATAGAAATCGAGGTTGTAGCAATTCCTGCCTGCAGCGGCTGTAAGCCACAGGGGATCGATATAGTCAGGCCCTTTCTTGAAAGGCTGCAGTTGAATACCGCGTTTCACCAGGGCTCTGGTAAGACCGATGGCCAGGGTCGTTTTACCGGAGGATTTGTGGGCGGCTGATAGGTATATCGCTGACACGGGAAACCATCGTTAGCAGAGCAAGTATTAAGAATTCCATCCTACCTGGTAAATAAAAAATCCACTACCGAAAACGCTGATGGATCTTTAGCCGTGAAAAGCCAGTGATGCTCAGTCTTCAAGGGTTTCTGGAAATACCTTGATCACCCGTGCGCCGACCGCCACTAAAGCTAGCGCTACAGCAATACCCGCAACACCCAAAGCGGCCTCTGGAAATGTGGGGACATAGTTTGCAACCTGACCGTCGAAGAAGCCGGTTTCAATAACCTCTTTACCCGGGAACAGGTTCATTGGATAGGCCTGTCCACCGATGACGATGACGTAGATCTGAAAGAAACCCCCGATGAGTACGGCAATCGATGCCGCCGCGATTGCCCAACGGGACTTTTCAAAGGCAGGCGAATAGATCAAGAAGAGTGGAAGAATACTGCCGATGAGAATCTGTCCAAACCAAAACATCATCGTGTAGACACCTCCACCCAGGAGGATGAAGTGCTCTATACCGTGATGCTGTGTTACGTAAAGATTTGTCAGATTGAAGGCTAGGACAAAATAGAGAACCGCCCCGACAAACACGCCAAGCAGATTTTTCAATTTAGCCAGGCGCAGATCTCCGATTTCTCTATCGCCCCACATGTAGGCGGCAATCAGCGTAATGATGAAGAAAGCCAGGCCATAGCTAAATGACATGATAACAAACATCGGCGCCATGATTGCCGCATCATAAGCCTCACGCGCCACCAGGAAACCGAAGATGGAACCAGTACCGGTGGTAAGGGCGATACGCCAGAAGAACGCGGCAAAACCCAAGGGGCGTTTGAATTTCGCCACACTGCGGTCGATCATTGCCCATAGGTAAACCGCGACAATGGCTATAAATCCGCTATAGAGTATGACATTCCAGGCAAAGATCGATTTGAAATTGTACTCGGTCATGGCAACGATCAATCGATCCGGGCGGCCGAGGTCGAGCACCAGAACCATCAAACCACCAACCAGCAAACCAATCGCCAGCAGGCCTGAAAAGCGTCCCAACGGCTTGTACAGTGGACCGCCGAAGACCGAACCAATGGATGCCACATTCAACGCCCCTGACGCGGCCACGATGAGAAAGATCGCAAATACATGGGGCAGCCCCCAAACGATCTGATTGGACATGCCGGTCACCCAGTGACCATGGTGTTCCATATAGTAGGCGGCACCCAGGCCGATAGCTATAAACGTACCAAGCAGTGTCAACCCCATCCAGAAGCGGACTGGAGAGCCACAGTAGAGCTCGCGATAGTACATCTTACTCATATGTTTCCAAGCTCCCTACAGATCACAGGTTGAGGTAACGCACGCCGGTGTTCAACTCGAGGTCGGCCCGGATCTGTACTGAGTTGTGAGACTTGAGAACCCGGCTGATTTCGCTGTTCGGGTCCTTCAAATCACCAAATAAAATGGCTGCATGCCCTTCTTTGCTGCAAGCCTCCTGACACGCGGTCTGCATCTCGCCGGCATCAACCCGGTGGACACAGAGGGTGCAGGATTCGACACAGCCCTTGCCCCGCGGCGCATTCACCGATTGATTTGCCAGCGCTTCATGGACGAAAGAACGTGCCTTATAGGGACAGGCCATCATACAGTAGCGACAACCGATACAACGGTGGCGGTCAACCAGCACGATCCCATCCACGCGCTTGAAGGATGCGTTGGTAGGACAGACGTCGACACAGGGAGGGTGTTCACAATGCTGACACATCATAACCAGACGATTGACATGACCAGTCTGCTTGTCTTTAAGCTTGACTGGACGGATCCAGACCGCGTCGGTCTCGGGCCTGTCATGCCCTTGTAAACCATGCTCGTTATTACATGCATCGACACAGGCACTGCACCCTTCGGCGCATTTATTGGAGTCAATCAGCATGCCCCAACGATGCTTGCTGGCAGCACCTGAAGCCGCATCATCACTGTCGCTTGCAGCATGCAGTATTACACCTGGCGCCAGGGTTAACGCCCCAGCTGCCGCTAAGGTACCGCCGATGAACTGGCGGCGTTCCACGCTAGGCTGGTCACTCTTGTTGCTCATGATCAGTCTCTCTGTCTGCCAGCAGGCTGTTGCATACCCAAGGCGTGGGTATGCGCCTCCAAACGGTAACCATACGAGCTTCCGCTACCACTCTCCGCCGGTGTCGTACGATGACACTGAAAGCAGGCTGGATTCACCGCAACGTAACCATGACAAGCCTGACAAAACTCGCCCTCCTCGGTAACCGATATGCCCTGCCCGTTGGAATCCCTCGAGGCATGGCACTCGATACACTCGGATAGACTGTATTTCAATCCACGAATCCCATCCCTGACCGTATCGTCCCTGCCATGCTGGAGAAAATCCATATGGTTACGACGCATCACATCGGTAGGAGCGACACAGCTGTCCGCCGAGGCTGCCTTTGAATTTTTGGTTACATAGCGACTCTCACCAAACACCTGCACGGCGGGTAACATCAGACCTGCCAGCAGGATGATGAAGAGTCTCTTGCTGATGAGAGAACTACGCATCTCAGCTCCTATTCACCTAGCCCCATCTGGATATAGCCGGTGGGACAAACATCGGTGCAAACATGGCAACCGATACACTTGTTGTAGTCGGTATCAACATAACGACCGGTGGTCGATTCCGTTTTCTTGACCCGGAATACTGCATCTTGCGGACAGAACACGACACAGTTGTCGCACTCAAAACACATGCCGCAGCTCATGCAGCGTTTGGCCTCGTCCTGAACCTGTTCCTGGTTAAGGCCGTTCATACGTTCCTTGAAGTGGTGCAGCACCTGATCCGCTGTTGGCACGTCTTCCGAGCGCAGCAGGCGCGGCGTGAACGAGAAGTGCCCCAGGAACAGATCGCCGGCAGGTATAACCTCCTGATACGAGCGATCCTCATAGTTGTGTACCGCAAACTTCGCCGTGTTGGTGCCACGCATGTCACCTTCACTCTTATCGAAAGTTTCCGGTGACATATCAGTCTCCTTCAGCTTGTCGAGCAGATCGAAATGGTGCACATCTACCTTTGGACGTTTCGCCAGGTCTTTTTTATTCAGATAGGCATCGATGCTCTCGCAGGCGATGGAGGCCTGACCAATGGCGGTGGTCAACAGGTGTGGACGAATGATGTCACCGGCCACGAAATGACCTTCCTTGCCAGGCACCTGATAGAACTTGTCTGCATCCATCAGATTTTTGTCGTTGGCCATCTCTTCGAGCCCTTCCATATCGGCGCTCTGACCGATAGCAGATACGATGAGATCGGCCTCGAGAATTCGCTCTGTGCCTTCACTCGGGCAAGGGGTCATGCCATCCATGGTGCAGTCGCAGACCTTCAGACCGGTAGCGCGACCGTCGTCACCGATGATCACTTCCAGGGGCATCACACCATCGAGAATCTCGCAACCCTCGTGCAGGGCATCGTGAATCTCGTGCTGCGCGGCAAACATCTTGTCCTTGGTGAACAGGGAGGTCAGGGTTGCAGCGGCGGGTTTAGCGCCATCAGCGAGTGCATCATCCTGATTCATACCGGTATCGTGCACCACGTCTTCCGGATTGCCTGCAGCATCGTTGGCGCCAAGACGGCGGGCAACGGAGATGACGTCGATAGAGGTGTCACCACCACCGATACAGACCACCTTCTCGGCGGTTACCTTCATGCGGCCTTCGTTGAAGGCCTTGAGGAAAGCCACACCGGAGACACAGTTGGGAGTACCGACCCAGCCATCCACCGGCAGATCGCGACCGTTCTGACAGCCCAGGGCCCAGAGGATAGCATCGTGTTCTTTTTCGATTTCGGCAACAGGCACATCGCTGCCGACCTTGACGCCGGTGCGGGTCTCAACGCCCATATCGAGGATTCGCTGGATCTCCGCCTGCAGCTTGTCACGGGGAATACGATAGTTTGGAATGCCGTAGCGCATCATGCCGCCGAGCTCGGGGTCCTTCTCGAAGACGGTCACCCCATGGCCCATCTTGCGCAGCTGGAAGGCGGCTGCCATTCCCGCAGGACCACCGCCGATGACTGCCACCTTCTTGCCGGTATCGGTACCGGGGGTGAACTTGAAACCCTTCTCGATGGCGGTATCACCGATGTATTGCTCTACCGCATTGATGCCGACGAAGTCTTCGACCTCGTTGCGGTTACAGCCATCCTGACATGGTGCCGGGCAGACTCTTCCCATCATGGAAGGAAAGGGATTGGCCTCTACCGCACGCTCGAAGGCATACTGCTCCCAATCCATACCCTCGGACGGCTTTTCCTGCTCACGTACGATCGCCAACCAACCACGGATATCGTGACCAGAGGGACAACTGCCCTGACAGGGAGGTGTACGATTGATATAGGTGGGGCACTTGTAGGAGGTATCTTCAAGGAAGATTTTATCACCCCAATCATCCCATTCGGTTTCGCCGTCTTCAAAGCGGCGCCAAGTTATCTGTTTTTTCATCTCTTCGCTAGGAGTTGCCATTTTCAGTCTCCTCTTGGAACTTGCTTGGTCGTACCCTACCCTCGGTAGGAATCGTTGTTTACGCTAGTTATGCTGTTCTATTCGTCATCATCGTCTTCGCCATAACCGGGGGCTTCCTCCGGCGGTGTCTTCCTGTTCAGCACTATCGCGTTGCTGACCAGTTGATGGACACTGACGATCTGGAACATATCCATTCCATAATAGGGGAAGACCTTGGTGAACTGGCTCTTACAGATCGCGCAGATCGCCGCCAGGTGAGTCACCCCCTTCTCCTCCATAACATTCTTGAAAGCCGTCATGCGCGGCTTGGCACCCTTCACACGAACCTCCATCAGGTCGTCGGTCAGCAGACCGCCGCCACCGCCGCAGCAGAAGGTGCGTTCATGGATGGTGTCCCACTCCATGTCGTGGTAGTTGTTGACCACCGCTTTGATGACTTTGCGCGGGATCTCGAACTGGCCGCCCGGCTTGTCACCCATGCGCGAGGCGCGGGCCACGTTACAGGAGTCGTGGAAGGTGATCGACATTTCGTCGTTCTCCGACTTGTCGAACTCCAGGGTGCCCTTCTCGATCTCGTTGAGGGTGAACTCGCAGATATGCTGCGGCACCGGATAGTCG
>JBEVVS010000043.1:0-46213 GCA_040507005.1 Candidatus Thiodiazotropha sp. | reverse complement strand
TTAACTAGGATTCTCTTTAAATAGAGTAAGTAACTATATAGCAGCAAATGATTTTTTTGTGAAGACATTTTTTCACAAAAGAGCTAATAAAGCTCACATTTTATTTGCTAGACTATCGACCTTCATACGGACCATTCTGGTCTGCCCTGATAAACTAATTCTGTGAACCAGCGCATGAAGTCGTTTTACAGACTCTTAAGATACCTCGTTTACTTCTTATTCGGCCTGTCATTGATAGGTGCCGCTACCCTTTTTGGCGCCTATCTCTACCTTGAACCCAAGTTGCCATCCATTGAAACACTCAAAGATGTGCGACTACAGGTCCCCCTTCGAATCTACAGTTACGATCACCTACTCATTGCTGAGTTTGGCGAGAAACGTCGTGAACCGCTCGATTACGAGCAGATCCCGACAACCATGATCAACGCCTTCCTCGCCGCCGAGGACGACCGCTTTTTCCAACATCCCGGCGTAGACTATCAAGGCATACTACGCGCCGCCATGCAGCTTCTGCTCACTGGTGAGCGAAGACAGGGCGGCAGTACCATTACCATGCAGGTCGCCAGGAATTTCTTCCTCAGCCGGAAAAAAACCTACACCCGAAAACTCAATGAGATATTTCTCGCGTTGAAGATCGAACGGATGCTCTCCAAAGAGGAGATACTCGAACTCTATCTCAACAAGATCTACCTCGGACACCGATCATACGGTGTCGGCGCAGCTGCCTTAGTCTATTACGGCCGACCTGTAGAAAAACTTGAGCTTTCTGAAATCGCCATGATTGCAGGGCTCCCCAAAGCCCCGTCCCGCTATAACCCCATATCTGATCCAACGCGGGCCTTATTGCGCCGAAATTACGTATTAGGGCGAATGCAGGAGCTCAACTATATCAGCCATTTACAGTATGACACAGCAAAAGCCGCACCGATAACCGCCAAGCTCCACACGGCCCCAAGCGAGGTCGAAGCCCCCTACGTTGCCGAAATGGCCCGAGCGGAGGCGGTCAATCGCTTTGGTCAGGACGCTTACACCAGTGGCTATAGTATCACTACAACCATCGACAGCCACCTGCAATCTGCTGCAAATCATGCGCTACGTCAAGCAATCCAGGCTTATGACAAACGTCATGGTTTTCGCGGCGTTGCGGGTCACCAAGAGATCACTGACATTGAGGATGAAGCCGAACTGATAGCCCTGCTCGAGGAGCAGCATAATGTCACGGGCATGAAGAAGGCCATCGTCACTGCCATTGGCGAACAGAATGCCGAGATCCTTACAGCCCAGGGCGAGAAAATGACCCTCGAGTGGCCGGCCCTGTCATGGGCAAGCGCCTACGTCGACCACGACATCAAAAAGGAGGCGCCGAAGACAACCCAGGAGATTCTCTCCGTCGGCGACCAAATCTATCTCTACTGGGAGATACCCGAAGAGGGTGACCCCTACTGGCGGCTGGCGCAAATCCCCGCTGCCTCAGGGGCGCTGATTTCCGTCGCACCGGACAACGGCTCGATTAAGGCACTGGTGGGCGGATACGATTTTTATCTCAGCAAGTTCAACAGGGTGACACAAGCCAAACGCCAACCCGGGTCGGGGTTCAAGCCTTTCATCTACTCCGCCGCCTTGGAGGCAGGCTTTAACCCGGCCACCCTGATCAACGATGCCCCGGTGGTTTTTGAAGATGACGCCCTCGAGGCGGTTTGGCGACCTGAAAACTATAGCGGTAAATTTTTTGGGCCCACACGCCTTCGCTTTGCCCTGACCCACTCCCGCAACCTGGTTTCCATCAGGCTACTGCGCAAAATGGGTATCAAGCATGCCATCAACTATGCCACCCGCTTCGGTTTCGATAAAAACGACCTGCCCCACGACCTCTCCCTGGCATTGGGCAGCGGCTCGGTGACACCCCTGGCAATGGCCGGTGGCTATAGCATATTGGCGAACGGCGGCTACTATGTGCCTCCCCACATAATAGAGTCGATCCGTGACGATCAAGGTAATGCCATCTATCAAGCAAACCCGATTCAGGTCTGCGATGAATCCATGCAGCAGCTGGCCGAGCAGGCCGCCCAATCTGCCCAAGAACCCTCAGCACCCCAGCCGGAGGATGCAGAAAGCGAGATTGATAACCTGATTCCGCGCTGCGCAAAACGCGCCATCACCGAGCAGAACCACTACCTGATGCATTCAATGCTGCGGGATGTCATTCAGCAAGGCACTGCACGCAAGGCCCGCTCACTGGGCAGAAAAGATATTGCGGGCAAGACCGGCACCACGAATGATCAACGGGATGCCTGGTTCAACGGCTTCAACCACTATCTGGTCACTACCACCTGGCTCGGCTTCGATGATGTTGGGCCGTTGGGTCGAGGGGAAGTTGGCGGGCGGGCCGCACTTCCCGCCTGGATAGACTATATGCAAGTGGCACTTAACGGCATCGAAGAGGTCATACCGGACATGCCGCCGAAAATGGTTACCATGCGGATTGATGTGGATAGCGGTCAACCAGTGGGGGTCGGCAGCGGGAATGCAATCTTCGAAGTATTCGAGGTCGATAAGGCACCTAAAATTCCGCAAAAGGGCCGTTCAGGCCAGATCGAAGGGAGTAGCACTCAGACAAACATAACACCCATAGAAGATCCCTTTTAAACCGGCCATGCAGACAGGAAAACGAGAATTACAGCGGCTTATCGCCTATGAGGCAGCACGCATTCTGACCGAATTGCGCAGTGACAACATCGCCTATGCCTGCCAAAAGGCGGCAGCCAAATATGGTGTCACAAAACGCCAGCTTCTCCCCTCCCGAGACGAAGTGGAAAGCGCACTGAGAGAGCAGCAGTTCCTGCTGCGGGGTTCGAGTCAGTCCGACACCGTGCATGCGCTTCGTCTCAGCGCACTCAATGCCATGCAGGCCTTAAGTGAGTTTCAACCCAGGCTCGTGGGAGCCGTACTGGATGGCACCGCGGACAGCAATAGCAAGGTGCGGTTACATCTGCTGGCCGATACCCCCGAAGACCTGCTCTTCGCTTTGAGCGATCTGCGTATCCCTTGGCAGGAAAAGCAACAGCGGATGCATTTCAGCGATGGCAAGATAGAGCCGGTACCCTGCTTTCTATTCACAGCAGACGACATCGCTTTCGAACTGACCGTGCTGCCAGCGCATAATCCGCGCAATCGGCCACTAGATCCGCTGGACAATCAACCCATCAAGGGCGCGACCATCAAGCAGCTGCAACATCTCATCGATACAGCTGCCGAAACCACTTAGATCACCGCTCGCTTGTAGGCACATAATCGCGCCTGGCATAGCCCTTGTAGATTTGACGCGGTCGACCGATCTTCTGTCTTGGGTCATCCATCATTTCCAACCAATGGGCCACCCAACCTACGGTCCTGGCGATGGCGAACATGACCGTGAACATGTTGTTGGGAATACCCAACGCCCGGTAGATGATACCGGAATAGAAATCCACGTTCGGATAGAGTTTGCGTTCGATAAAATACTCATCATTCAGTGCAATCTCTTCCAGCCTCTGAGCCAATTCAAACATCGGATTGTTCTGGGTATCCGTCTGTTTGGCCAAGACCTCATGGCAAACCTCACGAATGATGCCGGCCCGGGGATCGTATTTTTTGTAGACACGATGTCCGAATCCCATCAAACGAAAACCGTCGTCCTTATCCTTGGCCTTGGCGATATATTTATCAATTTGAGATACGTCACCGATCTCACTGAGCATATCCAACACCGCCTCGTTGGCGCCGCCATGGGCGGGCCCCCACAAGGATGCGATACCCGCAGCGATACAGGCAAAGGGATTGGCCAATGAACTGCCTGCGAGTCGAACTGTAGAGGTGCTGGCATTCTGTTCATGATCCGCATGCAGGATAAACAGCAGATTCAGCGCCTTTTCTGCAATCGGATCCACTTCATACTCTTCGCAAGGGGTTGCGAACATCATGTGCAACAAGTTGGCGCAGTAGGAGAGATCGTTGCGTGGATACATGAACGGCTCGCCTACATTGTGTTTGTAGCTGGCGGCGGCAATTGTCGGCATTTTCGCGATCAATCTGTGTGCCGCAACTCTCCGCAACTCCGAATCGTTGATATCCAGTGAGTCATGATAGAAAGCGGAGAGGGAACCTACCACGCCCACCATGATGGCCATCGGGTGCGCATCATAGTGAAAGCCATCAAAAAAATGGGTCAGGGTCTCATTCAACATGGTATGGCGATTGATCAGTTGGTTGAATCCCTGCAACTGCCCTTCTGTTGGCAATTCACCATTTAAGAGCAGGTAGGCAGTCTCTAAAAAGTCGCCGTTTTGAGCCAACTGCTCAATGGGATAACCACGGTACTCAAGAATTCCCACCTCACCCTGGATAAAGGTAATCTTGCTTTTGCAACTCGCGGTGGACATGAAACCCGGATCATAGGTAAAGACACCGGCCTCTTTGTAGAGCGTCGAGACATCTATTGCCGGGGGACCTTGCGTCGATTCCCTTACAGGTAGTTTTATCGACACCCCAGTCTCGTCATTCGTCAAGGTATAGGTCTTTTGATTATCCGCCATGTTGAGCTCCGTGAGTTACTTCAAGGCTTGCGTCCGATCGGCGCATTGTGTCTGCGAGTGACAATACCCTAGAACGCCTATGGTATAAAATGACATCAATTAAACATTACTATTTTTTATAGGAGGCAAAATTATAGCCTGGGGCCAACCCTTTCCATCAACAAGATTATGTAAATGATAACTATTGTTTTTTACCACGCCCCTACCCCATTGACCGATCCGATTGCGGATCGCCGCACGCTTTCGCATGCGACTGTGCTGGCTTACAGGCCCGCATAAATAGTAATACGCGAGATGCAAAAACAGGCTCAGCACAAACAACCAGAGAATCGGGCACAAGGAGGCGTACCCTAACAAACAATATCCATTTCAGCAAAAATCAGCCTAACCAATACGATGCACAATAAGCTAATTTCGCTACATTTATTGAAAATAAATGAATGGTAGGCGCAGATAGGCTCATGATCACCATTCATTTAATAAAGCAATACTTCTTATCTAGTTTATTGGTATTCCTTTGATTTGTGTATTGGATATACTCTTCTCTAAGCGCAAAACAGGGTCCGAATCCCCCAGGGACAGGACTTTTTTGTGCATAGCACTATAAAAAATCGGCCTCACCCCTCATAATAAGTTTTATATCCCTATAAATAAGCAAGGGACATATAAAAAAGTACCAAAGGCAACACAATGAACCTACACGAATACCAAGCGAAATCTCTGTTTGCCAGTTATGGCATACCCGTACCTCAAGGCCAGTCAGTTTCAAGCCCAAGCGATGCCCGAACAGCCGCACAGGGACTTGGAGGCGACATCTGGGTCGTAAAAGCACAGGCCCATACCGGCGGACGGGGCAAGGCTGGAGGGGTCAAATTGGTCCGCTCCTTGGACGAAGCGGAAGAGGCCGCCCGGGAAATCCTCGGCATGACCCTGATCACCAAGCAAACAGGCCCCCAGGGACTGCCCGTGAATACAGTATTGGTAGAGGAGGGGAGCGATATCGCCAGGGAGCTCTATCTAGGCGCCCTGCTTGACCGGTCACGCTCACGCATCACTTTTATGGCTTCAGCGGCGGGCGGCATGAACATCGAGGAGGTTGCCGCAGAAACCCCCGAGAAGATTCTTACCACCATCGTAAACCCTGCCACTGGCATGTTGCCATACCAATGCCGCAAACTTGCATTTGGACTCGGCTTGTCGGGTGACCAGATCAAACAATTTTCCAAGATCATGATGGCCCTGTATCAACTCTACGTGGATAAGGACGTCAGCCTGATCGAAATAAATCCGCTGATTGTCACCTCAGCAGGCAATCTTGTCGCCCTGGATGCCAAGATCAACCTCGATAGCAATGCACTCTATCGTCATCAGGATCTGGCAGCTTTACGCGACATCACTCAGGAAGACGAGAAAGAGGCCGCCGCAGCAAAACACGATCTCAACTACATCACCCTGGACGGCAGCATCGGCTGCATGGTGAACGGTGCAGGTCTGGCCATGGCGACCATGGACATGGTAAAGCTGCATGGCGGAGAACCCGCCAACTTCCTCGATGTGGGAGGCGGAACGACTGCAGAACGGGTCACAGAGGCGTTCAAACTCATCCTCTCCGATCCCAAGGTCAAAACGGTGTTGGTCAATATCTTCGGTGGTATCGTTCGCTGCGATCTGATAGCTGAAGGCATCATCACCGCCGCTCGAAGCATTGGCGTCAAAGTGCCAGTGGTTGTCCGGCTTGAAGGCACCAACGCACAACAAGGGCTCGAGATGCTGGAGTCCAGCGGACTCGATTTCCTGACAGCCAACGATTTTACCGAAGCCGCAAAAAAAGCCGTTTCCGCCGCAGCCTGATGAAACAATAGGGAAAACAAACAAATGAGTATTCTTGTCGACAAAAACACCCGCGTTATCTGTCAGGGCTTCACCGGAAAACAGGGGACTTTTCATTCTGAACAGGCCATTGCCTACGGCACCCAACTGGTGGGTGGAGTGACTCCCGGAAAGGGGGGGCAAACTCACCTCGACAGGCCGGTCTTCGACACGGTCCACGACGCCGTCGCCAGCACCGACGCCGATGCCACGATGATCTATGTGCCACCCCCCTTCGCCGCCGATGCGATCATCGAGGCGGCGGACGCCGGCATCCGGGTAATTGCCTGCATCACCGAAGGCATACCGATTCTGGACATGCTGAAAGTCAAGGAGGCGCTCAAATCCTACGAGGCCCGCCTGATCGGCCCTAACTGCCCGGGCATCATAACCCCTGGCGCCTGCAAGATCGGCATCATGCCTGGATCAATCCATCAACCGGGCAGGGTAGGTGTCATGTCTCGTTCCGGTACGCTTACCTATGAAGCCGTCCATCAGACCACCCTTGCCGGACTCGGCCAGAGCACCTGTGTCGGCCTCGGCGGTGATCCTATAAACGGCACAAGCTTTATCGATTGTCTAAGGTTGTTCCAAGAGGACGAACAGACGGAAGGCATCATCATGGTTGGTGAAATCGGCGGCTCTGCAGAGGAAGAGGCTGCGGAATACATTCAATCCCATATCAACAAGCCAGTGGTTGCCTATATCGCGGGCGTTACCGCACCCCCGGGAAAGAGAATGGGTCATGCGGGTGCAATCATCAGCGGTGGCAAGGGTACTGCCGAAGCCAAATTCGAGGCCTTGGAAAGTGCCGGGGCACAGGTGGTAAGATCACCCGCAGAGATGGGTAGCCGCATGGCCGAACTACTTGGTTAAAGACCGGAGGGCAGATTAAACAATGAAGCCGCCCACAAGTCCTTATCTCGTTGCATTCGATGGCCGCTTGAAGAAGAGGGCGTTGACCACTCAACCGCCTGAGGATGCACCGGGAAAAAAAGGCTGCAAGAAGGCCCTGGCCAAGGAGATCGACCGGCTGGACGAACTCCAGCGCAGGCTCTATGCAGAGGATCGACGTTCACTGCTGGTTATCTTTCAAGCTATGGATGCCGCCGGCAAGGACAGCACCATACGCGCAGTAATGACAGGCATCGATCCCAGTGGTTGTCAGGTTTTTTCTTTCAAACAACCCTCCAAAGAAGAGCTGGACCACGACTTTCTATGGCGCACCACACGCGCCCTCCCGGAACGTGGTCGCATCGGTATATTCAATCGCAGCTACTACGAAGAGACCTTGGTGGTACGCATCCACCCCGAGTATCTGGAAGCACAGCGTATCGATATCCCTGATGACCTAGAACAACTGTGGCAGCAGCGTTTTGAATCCATTCGTCAATATGAAAGGCACCTGGCGGATAACGGCACAGTGATTGTGAAATTTTGGCTCAACGTGAGCAGGGATGAGCAGCGCAGACGTTTCATCTCACGCCTGGACGAAACGCGAAAGAACTGGAAATTCTCAATCAAGGATGTGGAGGAACGACAACACTGGGATAGGTATATGCATGCCTATCATAAAACCCTTGCGGCAAGTTCCAGACCCTGGGCACCCTGGTATGCAATACCCGCGGATGATAAACCCTATATGCGCTGGCAGGTTGCCCGCATTATCCGTAAAACCCTGGAAAGGATGGATCCAAACTACCCCCAGGCCGACATGGACGAAAGCAAACGCTTTGACGAAATGCGCAACCTACTCAACAATGAGGCATGAGATCCAAGCATGCGCCTGTGGCATATCTCAACAATCTGCCTGGCCTTATTTTGCCTAGACAACAGCCAAGCGGAGCCCAAGCCGGAGCATCGAAGCAACCGACAACTGGCTGTTACCCTGTGCAACGATTATCGGGTAAGCAACCGTTTACCCTGTTTCGTATCGCGCAAGGAGTGCCCCAGGGGATTCGAGATAATTGAGCATTTCTCCGACAGCACAGGCCCAAGCTTTTCAGCCTGTCGTGACATGCGGCATGAACGGCCTTCCGGGCTTGGCCGTTCATCCAACAACAGCGTCAAAGCCGACAAACGACAACTGCTGAAACAGTTCAGTCGGCTCGTCAGCAAAGTCGATAAGCATCGCTCCGGACCATCTTCGTACCTACCGAAGGCATCTCGGGATAAGCTGGCCCTATTCTTCTCCGGTATCGATCTGACGAGCATCGAATTGATCCACAGCAAGGCGCTTGCGAATGGCTGCTTCACCGATTGTCGACAGATGTTTTGCGCCAGCAAGGATCAGGTCGACGCCTGGACCAATCCGCAAAACCCGGTTCTGTCGCTTCAGCTATTGCACCAGCTAGCCCACGCCGAACGCTGCGAAATACAGGGTGGACGTGAAAGATTTGTCCAGGCCTGGGTGCGACAGATACCTGAAGAGATCCTAACCGCCCTTGAAGCTGGCAACCCCATTGACATAGATAAAATACACTTTGCCATGTTCATGGAGAGCCATGCTGAGACTCGGGCGGAAAGCATCTGTCGCCGGGTAGGGTGTCTAAGAGACTGAAGCGGCGGTTATCACTTCCCGTAGATAGCATGCAATGCCTGCGTCAGGGCCCCCCAGGATTGATTATCCGCTGATGGGTCATACTTGAGCGGCAGATCGAATTTCTTACCGAACTTGTCGGCGTCCGGATTGGTGAATGAGTGTTTGGCGCCGGGGTAGTTGGTAAAGCTGTATTTCACTCCCGCTTGGTCCATTTCGGCCTTGAACGCCTCAATATGCTCAGGCTTCACAAAGGGGTCGTCTGCGCCGTTGAAGACCAGAACCTCGGCCTTTACCGCCCCTTTTACAGCTGGCGTGGTGGTGGGCAGACTGCCATGAAAACTGCTCACCAGATCGAGATCAAGGCCGCGTCTCGCCATCTCCAATACCATGCCGCCGCCAAAACAGTAACCAATTGCGGAGATATCTCCCGAGGCGACTGTCTTGTGCGCCTGCAATAGATCCATTGCCGCCTGGAAGCGGGCACTCGCAGTTTCCATGTTCTTCTTTACTTCGCCGGCAAACCGCCCGGCATCCTTGGGGTGATCCGCCTGCTTGCCGTCCCCGTACATGTCCACCGCCAACGCCGTATAGCCCATACCAGCCAACTGCTTGCTACGGCTGCGGGCATAGGCATTATGTCCCCACCATTCATGCACCACCAGGATACCGGGGCGCTTCCCTTGGATCGCGTCATCATAGGCCAGAAAGCCCTTCATCTGTGTATCGCCCTGCTGATACACCACCTCCTCACCCACAATTGCACTCATGGCAGCCAGTGGAAAACAGCACATCAACCATGCCATTACAAGCCTATTCATCTCTATACTCCTCCTCAAGAATACGTCATACACGCCATTTATTTGTCCACCCTACACATACCACAGTTCCATGGGTAACATCACCATGATGCGAGTCCTGATATTATTTCTACTGCTGCAAGCGATCAGCCCGGCCGTTCCAGCCATCGAGCATTCCATTACTGATCGCAATGGCAATGATATTGCCATAGAAATCGAGCAAGCAGCAGGTGATTTAGTCATGATCTGGCTGGTTGATCATGATGAACCTCGCCTCCTCTTTGATAGCCTGTTGCAGCAACTATCAGAGTCCGGGATAGAGATTTGGCGTGTCGACCTGCTGGAAGCCTATTACCTACCCCGCACCAGCGAAAACGTACGCACCCTCGATGGTGAAGGTGTCGCCGCAATCATTGATGCCGCCCATCAACGAAGTGACAAAAAGATACTGCTCGCCAGTTACGACCGCATGCCCCTGCCCCTGTTAAGGGGCGTCAACCACTGGCAGGCCACCCAGCGGGACTCACGTTTGTTGGGAGCTGTGCTCTTTTATCCGAATCTCTTCGGGCCTGCTCCGAAAGCGGGGGAGCCTCCGGCGCTGGATCCAATCCTCGAGGCCACTAACGTTCCATTGGTAATCTATCAACCTGAACTCGGCAGTCAACGCTGGCGCCTGCAACAGGTCGTCACAACCCTGTGGCAGGCAGGATCCCCCACCTATGTCTACCTGGTGCCCCGGGTAAGGGATTGGTTCATTATGGCAAAAGATGAACCGGAAGAAGCGGAAAAGAAGGTGGTAGCCAGACTGCCGAGGCAGATATCCATGTTGGCCAAACTACTCGAAAACCACCCTAAACCCCCAATCACCCTGACCACCTCGGCAACCCAGATACCAGCCACAACGATAACTACGCTGACTACCCTGGAGCGGCCAAAACCGGCTCCGGCGCTGAGTTTGTCAGACAGCCGCCAAGACCACCTGGATCTTCGATCGCTTAAAGACAAGGTTGTGCTGGTCAATTTCTGGGCAACCTGGTGTCCACCCTGTGTGGAGGAGATCCCCTCCCTGAACCGTCTACAGGCAAAGTATCAAGATCAGGAGGTAAGCATCGTCTCGGTGGATTATCGCGAATCAGCAAAGGAGATAGAGACATTTCTCCAGCAAATACCTGTTGAATTTCCGATCCTTATGGACAGGGATGGGCTCACTTCCCTGGCCTGGGGGGTGTTCAGCTTCCCCAGCTCTTTCATCCTCGACCGACAGGGCAGGATACGTCACACCGCAAACCGGGCCCTTAACTGGGACAGCCAAGAGGTGATTGAGGTTATCGACCGGTTATTGGCAGAGCCATGAGCGAAAAGCTAAAAAGCGTGACTTGAATCAGAGACTAAATTAGATATTTATTATAAACTAATCAACTCGCCCGATTAAGATGGAAGAGTCACATGGCCAGTCAAACCAGCAAAAAGAAGGCCGCGCCGGCAAAGAACCAGAGCGCAGCCAGTGGTACAACCACCCGCAAGAAGCGGACCGTAAAAAAGCCGGCTGCAACAACCCGCAAAAAGCAGACGGTTAAAAAGCAGTCCGCAAAATCTGCCGCAAAAACAGTAGCTAAGAAAACCACTGAAGAAAAAAAGCCGTCCCAAGAAAGCCGCGTCTTACCTGGATTAATGCAGGGATTACAGTCGGTTTTCGACAAGATCCACAAGGATAGCCGTGAGCGTGAGGATCATCAGGAAAAGATCATCGAGGAGTTCAGCGATCGTCTGACCCAAGCCTTTGAGCAGAGTCATACCGAAACGGAAGAGAAAGAGAGGCTGCTCCTGGACAGGTTGGAAGCGATAGAGAAAGAGCAGTCCTACAGAATTCAGCGAATCAAGCTCTTCTCCCTGCCAGGCACGCTGATCGCGGTTGCAGCCCTGATCTATCTTTTCTATGTGGTGCACATTATGGAGCGTTCCATGACCAGCATGTCCACCGATATGAATCAGATCAGGCACCATATCGCATCGATCGGCAGCGACACCCACACCATGTCAGGTGGCGTTACCCAGATGAATCAACATATGGCGCAGACAAACAAGAACATGCAGGCCATCACCTCCCAGGTACAGGGGATGAACGGCAACATGAACCACCTCACCCGCAACGTGGGGGTGATGACCCATGATGTAGGGGCGATGTCCCACACCGTGAGCCCGGTGATGAACGGGATGCGAAAATTCGTACCGCTTTTTTAATCCCCGAAACTGATCCCAATCCGCTTCGCACTGACCACCCAGGGGTGGTCAGTGGGCACCAGTTTTTTGTTGCCCGCCACTTCCGTGAGGGGCACAGGCACGGCAAGATCACCCTTTGCCGCCACCATTACACCGAACACGCCTTTTGAAATCAGATCGCTACAGGCAGTTCCCAGGCGGGTAGCGAGCAGTCTGTCGGCGGCGGACGGTGTGCCGCCCCGTTGCAGATAACCGAGGATGGTCACCCTCGATTCAAGCCCGGTCAACTCCTCAAGCTGGCGGGAGAGGGTAACAGTATGGTTTGCATGGGCGGATTCGAAAGCCGCCAGTTCCGCTTTTGCCAGCTTGCGATCCTTTTTGCTGCCAGCCTCATCCTTTTGGTCCCGGAGCTTTTTGTACTGCTCTGATTCGCCTTTAGGTAGCGCACCTTCCGCCACCGCAACAATACTGAAGTGTTTGCCGCCTACAGCACGGGCCCTGATGGCCTCGGCAACGTTTTCGATGTCGTAGCCGATCTCGGGTAAAAGGATCACATCAGCGCCCCCTGCCAATCCCGACCCCAGGGCCAACCAGCCGGCACGGTGCCCCATGATTTCAACTACGATGATCCGGTGATGACTGTGAGCCGTGCTGTGCAGACGATCGATGGCGTCTGTGGCAATACCCAAGGCTGTATCGAAGCCGAAAGTCGTATCCGTATGCGCCACATCATTATCGATGGTTTTGGGCAGGGTAATGACGTTCAGTCCCTTTTCCATCAGCTGCAAGGCGTTTTTCTGGGTCCCGCCGCCACCGATGCAGACCAGGGCATCGAGGTGGAGAGCCTGGTAGTTCTTCACAATGACATCCGTCATATCCTGGCGTTTGCCGTTGAAGTTCATGCGGTGGGGCTTTTCCCGACTGGTACCCAGAATGGTGCCACCCCTGGTTAGAATGCCTGATAGTGTGGCGCTGTCCAGTTGCATAATACGGTTTTCAACCAGGCCGCGAAAACCATCACGAATTCCAATTACCTGCATATCGTAGTAATTGGCAGCCGACTTGCCAACGCCCCGAATAGCCGCGTTGAGGCCCGGGCTGTCGCCGCCAGAGGTCAATATTCCGATATGAATGGTCATGCAGGCTCCTATATCGATTTGTAACGAAGTCTAGGTGAAAGAGCGGCAATCTCTCCCAGTCAGGCAATGATACACCACAACAATAGAATGGCTGCACAGCTCCTTGGCAGATCCTCAGCACAATCCAGCCGCGCATCATAACCGGCGTCTCATTCACCCCCCAGCCAACGTATGGAGGACGCATGTCGAACCCGCATTCGCTGGTTACCGTCTCGTGAATAGATCCAACCACGCACCTCGAGCTCTGTATCCATGAGTAATTCCGGATCATCGATCTCGAATCTTCGCCAGTCATCCCAGGTTATGCGCAGCGCCAGGCCGCCATCAAGGTTAAGCCATACCCCGCTCCGGCTTTGACCAACCCGAACGATATAGCCGGTAAGAATATGAAAACCCGACTCTATGCCGCTCAATCTCGAGGCATCTTTGATGGGCAGGCGCCAAATCCCTTTATTACCCTTGCGCGCCTCCCATTCCGCATCCTTGTAGCAGCCATGGTTCCTCAGATTAGGGGGCACGGCGATGAGATATCCCGCCCCCTGCATCAACAAATGACGATTGATGCTCTCCCCATGACGATCATAAATATGGGCCAGCAGGCGACCATATCTGTCCCGCTCCTCGCTGCCCGGACAGATTCTGACTAAACCGTCGCTTCCCTTCACCAGCCCCTCGAGCAGTTGCTTGGCCTGCAATGCATAGGGCTCATTAGCCACCCCCTGACCAAGCTCCGGTGTATTCACGCCGATCAGTCTTACCCTGCGCCCATCCTTGAGGCGCAAGGTATCACCGTCATAGATTGAGGCGACCTCAAGCGGGCCGGCACGGCAGGGTGAACAGCTTGCCGCTTGAGAAAAAGAGGGGAGGAGGGGAGAGAACAGCAAAAAGGCCCCGCAAAGCGGAGCCTTTTTTAATAGCTCGACCAAAGACGCCATGCGACTACACAGCGGCTCGGTAGTGGATTAACGGCTGTATTTCCTGCGGAACTTGTCCACACGTCCAGCGGTGTCGACGATCTTTTGCTTGCCTGTGTAGAAGGGATGGCAGGAAGAGCATACCTCCACATGGAGTTCCTCCTGACCCAGCGTGGACCGCGTGAGAATCTCATTTCCACAGCTACATACGACTTTGATCTCCTCATAACGAGGATGAATATCCGACTTCATGATTGACTCTCTCGTGAGAATGGCATCGTTGACAATCTGCCCCCAGGGGCAGGGAAAGAGCGGAATAATATGCCAAGACGTCCGTCAAGGCAAGTCTCTCTACTGTGGAGGTGATTTGAGGGGGAAATCCAGTACCTTACAGGCCCTCGGATCTACCTCTGAACGGCTCCTGATATCGCCCTGCAGGTAGCCCAAGAGACCCTTCGGTCCCACCATATGATCCCACATCATGCTGGAAATCTTCACACAGGCACTGATCGGCGAGCGATTTCTGCGCTCCTGATCGATGCGCCATTGCAGCTGTCGCATCCGTTGCTGCCTCTCCTGGGGAAGTGCGGCGATGAAGTCATCGATGGCCGCTTGGCGCATATCCTCGAAACGCAGCGGATCCCTCTCCGCCAATTGGAGGAGATGATCGAAATCTAGGTTTCGGTTGCTAAGCTGCGTCATCGATCAAGCCTCGTAACTCCTGCTATATAAGGAAAACTATCACAGCAATTCGAATATGTCCCCGATGAAAATTCCTAAAATATCATCATGGCGCATCTGTGAGAGAACACTTTTTTAATAAAAACAACAAGCTAAGTCAATTACCCTGTAAACGACAATATTTTGACTACACTCATCGCCGCAACCGCCCATCACTGCCGCTGACCTCCTCCGCCTCGATAATGCGATCCAACCTTATCCATCGAATCGATTTATCCTGCTTTTCTATGACCAGATACTCGGCCTTATCACGGGTTACAACATCCTTTGGCATGGCCCTGGCTCGACACCGACTTCCATCCTCATCATGCCAGCTAATATCCAACATCGAGCCTTTCAAGACAGCATATTCATAGACCTCATGCTGGGAACACGCCACAGGTTGATAGTCGTCATTCATGGTTTTAGTCCCATTACTGCATTTGCTATTGGTAGCAAAGCCAAATTAAAATCACTGTGTTAACTTGAGCTTGAATCGCGTTTTTCAAGATAAACACTAAAGGGCTTGGATGTATGTCGAAAATTAAGAAAGAGATCGAGAGCCTTAGAGCAAAGATAGCACGCTTGGAAGCCGAGCAAAAAAAGGCCGAGGTGGTGAATAAGGCACTCAATAACGCCAGCACCCAAATCGATAAGGTACTGAAAGATAACGGAATTAATTTAGAGACCTACATCCGACACAACTTTAAAAGGGTCAACCGGGTCGTGCAAAAGATTGCCGGCCAGAGTGACCAGGCAAAAACCAAAACCAGACGCTCGGCAAAGAAGAAACTCGCACGCAAGGGTCAGCGCAGCAATAGAGCAGTTGCAAGCATCAAGATACCGGCCGGGAAGTATGGCAACTTACCAGGCAACCCGGACCAGGTCTTCGAGGTCAAGACGAAAGGCCCAAGACCAAA
Source organism: Candidatus Thiodiazotropha sp. (assembly GCA_040507005.1). GTDB lineage: Bacteria > Pseudomonadota > Gammaproteobacteria > Chromatiales > Chromatiaceae > Thiodiazotropha. The sequence goes on along the minus strand of JBEVVS010000043.1, from coordinate 30,521 downwards.
ACTCCTTAAGGGTTACGCTGAAGAGGTGGGGTTGGAAGCCTTTATGAGTCAGTGCCGTCTCGATTGAGATCCGGACTCCATAATTACCTGATCGGATCCACGTTATATGGATCTAGGCCGCATTGAGCGGGCCGGGATCCGCCATATCCAGAGGCATCGGGCGAACGACGCCATAACCCTGGGCATAGTCCACCCCAATATCGATCAGCTGCTCCAGTGTCTGATCATCCTCCACATACTCGGCAATGGTCTGCAGGCCCATCAGGTGCCCTATTTCATTGATCGATTCCACCATTGCCTTATCCACCGGATCATTCACCATGTTTGAAACAAAACTGCCATCGATCTTCAAATAATCCACCGGCAGACGCTTCAAATAGGAAAAAGATGACATGCCGGTACCGAAATCATCCAATGCAAAGCGGAATCCCCGACGCTTCAGCAAACTGATAAAACGAGCTGCCTGATCCAACCGGCTGACCACCGCGGTTTCGGTAATTTCAAACGAGATCTTCTCAGCGGGAAGATTAAATTTTCGCAGCTGCTCCAAGATATGTTCATGCAATGTGCCATCCCCCAGGGATTGGCCGGAGAGGTTTATGGCACACAGCCCCAACTCATCCATTCGCTGGGGGTTTTCCGAGAGCCACCTGAAAGCATGACTGATCACCCAGCGATCGAGACTGCCCATGATGTTGTAGCGCTCAGCCGCGGGAATAAACGCACCGGGCATGATCTGCTGGCCTCGCTCATCCTGCATTCGCAACAGCACCTCAATATGTTCGTCGCCGATCGCGTTACTGCGCAGGGACATAATCGGTTGTTGCAGCAAAGAAAAGCGTTGCTGATCCATGGCGCTTTCGATTCTTCCGACCCAGCGCATCTCTCCCTGTTGGCGTTTAATCTCCTCATCGTAAGGCTGAAACACATGGATCCTGTTTCTTCCCATGTCCTTGGCCACGTAGCAGGCTGCATCCGCGGAGCTGAGCGCACTGTGGGGACTTTCTGTATTCGGGCCTATCGCGACAATGCCGATGCTCACCCCGGTGGAGAAAGCCCTCCCTTCCCAAGAGAATCGATAATCCTTGATCACGCTGCAGATCTTACTGGCAAGACGTTGCGCCCGCTCGAGTTGGCAGTTCTCCATCAATAAACCAAACTCATCCCCACCGAGACGGGCCAGCACATCATCACCCCCGATAGTGCGCTGCAACCGATGCGATAGCTGACGCAACATCATATCCCCGGCCACATGGCCACAGGTATCGTTAACCAGTTTGAATTGATCGAGGTCCATATACAGCAATACATGCTGCACGCCATGATCCTTGCTGTTGGCGAAGGCCTGTCGCAGCCTTTGATCAAAGGCGTGGCGATTCAGCAGGTGGGTCAAGGAGTCGTGGGTTGCAAGAAAACGCATCTCCCGCATCATGGAACGGGTAGAGGTGACATCCCTGAAGACTGTAACCGAACCCTTGAATTTGCCCGCTTCTTTAATCGGGTAGGTTGAGTACTCAACGGGAAAAAGGGTCTCGTTTTTACGCAAGAACGACTCATCCTTGATGCGAACCGATTCACCTCGCTTGAGCACTGCGCTATTGAAGGATTTACCAGCCTCATCGAACATGCGCACCCGTGTGTGGATCTGTTGGTTGAGCAATTCATCCTGGGTATAGCCGAGCATCTCTGCTGCTGCCTTGTTGATGAAACTACATGCACCACGTTCATCGACACCGAATATACCTTCCCCTGTGGACTCCAGTATCAGCGACATCTTTTTGTTCACCGCTTCCAGCTCACCGGAGGATATTTCCAGGGAATTATGCGCCAACTGGTGTGCCTGGGTACGTTCGTAGTTCTCGATGGCGAATGCGAGATCGCTCACCATTTCATGCAATAGGTCATGAATGGTCAGGGTGAAATAGCTGCGCTCCTGGGCATACACGGTAAGGGTCGCAATCACCTGTTGATGGGTGACGATGGGAAATACCGCCGCCGACCGGCTACCGCTAAGCTGCGCCAGACGATGCCAGGGGGTTTTCCCAGGGTCCACATCAACTTCATCAATCACCGACGGACATTTACCGTATACCGATATTGCCAGTGGACTGTCTGCCTGCGGGTTTGTGAGATCCAATTCGAATGTGCAGGCCTTGAGACTCTCGAGACTGATCCCGGCGCTGGCAATGGGCAGGATGTTTTTACCCATCTCATTGACCTCGCCGATCCAAGCCGCATTGAATCCGCCGAAAGTCACGGCTATGTCACATACCCGCTCAAAAAGTACCTGTGGGGTACGATTGCGCAAGATGGTCTTACTGGTCTGGGAAAGCGCAGAATAGAGCCCCTTCTGTCTATTGACTACCTCTTCGCGCTTTGCGATCTCCCCGGCCATATGCTTGAAGGCTTGAGAGACATGGGTCAGTTCATCGTGTTCCGGCAGATTAACCGCCGCCAAATAGTTGCCGCGGGCAAGCTCCAGGGCAACCCGTTTCAGACGCGATACCGGTGAGAGCAATGCCTTGTTCAACAGCCAAGCAAGCAGGAGCAAGCTGAGCCCATAGCCTATCCCATAGAAGATGGCGCGTTGTTTCACGACAACCGCCATCCGCTCATAGAGACGACCTTCAGTCTGGCCGTCAACACGGGCAGGGGAGGGCGTCGCCAATTCAGTAACGGCACTGCCGCCGTCACTCATCTGGCGATATTCGAGGTACACGTCCACTGTGAAAAGGCATAGGAATAGCACCGCCATAGTCGCGGCAACTTTGCTATTCAATTGCATTTCGTCAGCATGGCGCTACAAGCGCCAGATCCCCCACAGGCTCAAGTTGGACTGGAATCCATGGACCGCACAATCCGGTTTGTCGCCTTAGCGATAGGGCCGGAAATTCTGGGTCCAATGCGCTCCCTGCGTAACAGCTCGCGTATCCAGATTAGACGATGGACTGTTCAAGCTCCTGAGCAAAGCATATCTTATTTTTATGATGTCCACGTAAATTAATACCTTACACACAGTATGTAAAGAAATATTTAAGTAGTATCGTTAACTTGAAAAATTCCTATCAGGTCGTTGAGGAATCTTAATCCCAACGGGGTAGGGCACAACCGCCCATGCACCGGAGACAACAGCCCCTTTTGAATCGCGTCATTCAGTGAATCCTCCATCAACGCCAAATCCAGACCCGTGGTGGCGTGAAAGAGATCAGCCTCAACGCCATCGCGCAAACGAAGTGCATTCATCATGAATTCGATCACAAGGTCTTCGGCTTGCAATACCCGCTCACCCTGCAGGAATGACGAGTCCCCTTTGGCGGCGGCGAGATAGTCATTCGGATGACGTCTTTTCCAGCGCCGCCTTATTGTCCCGTCCTGTGAGGTGAGCTTGGCGTGTGCGCCGGCGCCTATGCCCAGATAGTCACCGAAGCGCCAATAGTTGAGATTATGCCTGCACTGCTCTTGCGGGCGTGAGAAGGCGGAAATTTCATACTGTTCGTAGCCTGCCTGCTGCAACATCCGGTGGCCCTGCTGTTGAATCTGCCAAAGCCTCTCCTCATCGGGCAAATCCGGGGGTGAATGATAAAAAGCAGTATTGGGCTCAAGGGTCAGCTGATAGTAGGAAAGATGACCCGGATTCAAATCTATCGCTGCCTGCAAATCCCTGCGGGCCATTTCCGGCGTCTGCTGCGGCAGGCCGAACATCAGGTCCAGATTGATGCGCTCGAAACCTGACTGCTTTGCCCGCTCCACGGCGAGAAAGACTTCATCGGGACCATGGATACGGCCCAGGGCCTGCAATGAATCCTGGTTCAGGCTCTGTACCCCAAGGGAGAGACGATTGATACCCGCCTCCCGGTAACCGGGGAGTCGCGCAGACTCCAGCGCCCCCGGATTCGCTTCCAGGGTTATCTCCGCAGTGTCATCCAACGCCATCACTTCTGCCACACCGAGCAGTAACCGTTGTATGCTTTCTACTGAAAACAAGCTTGGGGTTCCACCACCGATGAACAGGGTCTGTAACGGTCGCCCTAGCACCAATTTCTGCTCCACACGCAGATCTTGCAACAGGGCATCCACATAGGCCGTCTCTTCAAGGGCGCCTATTTGGGCATGCGAGTTGAAATCACAATAGGGGCATTTCCGGGCGCACCAGGGAATATGGATATAGAGTGAGAGTGGAGGTAGTTTCAACAAGCCACTAGGGGGAATCGCCGCGAGCATGACTGGGTCCGTCAAAGTCGACGGCCAGTCTCAGGGTTGGATTCAATTTGTGATGTGGAATATACACCGGACTGCGACTACACCTTGTCACGGGACTGCAGGTAGGCAAAATCGGCAATCGCCCCCCATTCACGTGAACCTTTGAGAAAATCCATATAGGAGTCATACACCTTCTTTGCGAAGGCGTCCTTGGCGGCAAGCTCCTCCACCACCTGGTTTGAGTATTTGCGCAAGGTCTTCAGCACATCATCCGGATAGACACGGATATCCACCTTGTGTTTCTCCACCATGGTCTTCAACGCCGCCGGATTGCGCGCCGTATACTCAGCCAGCATCTCCTGATTGGCTATCTTGCAGGCATTGGTGACGATCGACTGCAAGTCTCTAGGTAGAGCAGCATAGGCTTTCTGGTTGATGATCGCCTCCAAAGTGGTGCCCGGTTCGTGAAAGCCGGGATAGTAGTAATATTTTGCCGCTTTAAACAGACCGAAGGCCAAATCGTTATAGGGATTGACCCATTCCGTTGCATCGATGGCACCCGACTTCAGCGAGGTGAACAATTCACCCCCCGGCAGGTTGACCGGTGTACCCCCGGCCCGCTTGAGCACTTCACCACCGAGTCCGGGGATACGCATCTTCAGACCTTTGAGGTCAGCGACGCTGTTGATCTGCTTATTGAACCAGCCACCCATCTGCATCCCGGTATTGCCTCCGGGCGCGGGTATCAGGCCAAAGGGTTTATACAGCTCCTGCCACATCTCCAGGCCACCGCCGAAGTAGAGCCAACCATTCATCTCCTGAGCCGTCATGCCAAACGGCACCGTGGAGAAAAATTGGGCGGTTTCACTTTTACCCTTCCAGTAATAGGCAGCGCCATGTCCCAATTCCGCTGTCCCTCTCGATACCGCATCGAACACCTCGAAGGCAGGCACCAACTCCTTCGCGCCATAGACTTTAATCTGCATGCGGCCACCGCTCATCTCATTGATCACCTGAGCCAGTTTGTTGGCGCCGGTGCCCAATCCCGGAAAGTTCTTCGGCCAGGTGGTGACCATCTTCCACTTGAACTGTGGTTTCGCCTCGGCAACCCGCAGACCCGCCATACCGGCACCCACCGCCAGAGTTCCACCACCGGCACGTTTTATAAAATCACGACGTTTCATAGCTCTTTCCGTTCCGCTTTTGTTAGCTCTCGAATATCGACCCTACCAGGCGCCGGGGGCGAAATCTCGTTTGATCCCAAGTAGTGAACAAATGCATTCAACAGGGAGAAAGGTTGGCATAGGCCACTACCAACCATTTACTCCCAACCTCTTCAAAATTCACCTGCACTCTGGCGCTGCGGCCCTGACCTTCGGCATTCAGCACAACACCCTCGCCGAACTTGGCGTGACGCACCCGCTGACCTAGGCTGAATCCGCTAAGTTCAGCAACCTCAAGGTGGGGCGGACTCCCATAGATGGGATGGCTGGTGGCGGGACCGGCGCGCACCTCTGACATCAATTCTGAAGGCATCTCCCGGATAAAGCGCGAGGGCAGAGGGTAGCTGTCACTACCGTGCAGGCGCCGGCTTTCAGCATGGCAGAGATAGAGCTCACGCATGGCGCGGGTCACTCCCACATAACAGAGCCGCCGCTCCTCCTCCAAACGGGCCGGATCGTCCGCCGACATGCTGTGGGGAAACAGTCCCTCCTCCATACCGACCAGGAATACCAGGGGAAATTCAAGCCCTTTGGCTGAATGCAGGGTCATCAGCTGTACACAGGGTTCGGATGGATCCCCCTGAGCTTCACCCGCCTCCAGGGCGGCATGAGAGAGAAAGTTGGAGAGCTCATCCAACTCTTCTGACTCGTCGCTCTCATAGCCAAACTGACGGGTAGCGTTGACCAGCTCCTCCAGGTTCTCCTTACGGTCAATACCCTTGCCGTCACGGCTCTTGTCAAAGTGATCAGGCAGTCCACTGGCTTGCAGCGCCTGTTCGACCTTTTCCGGCAAGGAGAGATTTGCACAATTCAGCCGCAGCTCATCCATTAAGTCGAGAAAACCCTGTAATGCAGTTGCCGCCCGCTTTGCCATTGCACCCCCTTGCAGCAGCTCGCTAGCCGCCTGCCACAGGGAACAATCGAAATCCCTGGCATGTGCACGCACAGCATCCATGGTCTTGGGACCTATCCCTCTCGGCGGCATATTCACCGCCCGCTCGAAGGCCCCGTCATCCTGAGGCGTATTGATAAGTCGCAAATAGGCCAGGGCATCCTTGATCTCCGCCCGTTCGAAGAAGCGCAAGCCGCCATATACACGATAGGGGATGGCCGCATGCAGCAGGGCTTCCTCGAAGAGACGGGACTGGGCGGTGGTACGGTAGAGGATGGCCGCCTCGGAACGACTGTTGCCATCATCCACAAACCGGCGGATCCTCTCTACTACAAAGCGCGCCTCATCGATCTCGTTGAAGGCGGCATAGAGCTTGATCGGCTCACCTTCGCTGTCCTGGGTCCATAACTGCTTGCCCAGGCGCGATGGATTGTTGTTGATCAGGGCGTTGGCGGCATTCAGGATATTGCCGCTGGAACGGTAGTTCTGCTCCAGGCGCACCAATGTCGCTGTCTCATAGTGGGACTGGAAGCTCTGGATATTCTCCACCCGGGCACCGCGCCAGCCATATATCGATTGATCGTCATCACCCACCACGAAGAGATTGTTACGGGGTCCTGCAAGCATCCTGAGCCAGGCGTACTGGATCGAATTGGTATCCTGAAACTCATCCACCAATACATGTTGAAAGCGCTGCTGATAGTGCTGCAGGATATCCGGTCTGTCCCGCCATAGCTCATGGGCACGCAGCAACAACTCCGCAAAATCGACCTGACCACCTCGATCACAAGCCCCCTGATATTCACTGTAGAGACGGATCATCTGCTGTTGATAGGGGTCGCCACCATCATCCAGATGTTGTGCACGCAACCCCTCATCCTTTCGCCCGTTGATGAACCACTGGATCTGTCTTGGCGGCCAGCGGGCCTCGTCGAGATCCAGATTTTTAAGCAGTCGCTTGATGAGCCGAAACTGATCGTCGGAATCGAGGATTTGAAAACTCTGCGGCAGGCCAGCCTCTTTCCAATGGGCCCGCAACAGACGATGGGCCAATCCATGAAAGGTACCGACCCACATGCCTCCCAATGGCTGGCCAAGCAGTTCCTCGATGCGATAACGCATCTCCTTGGCCGCCTTGTTGGTGAAGGTGACCGCCAGAATCGACCAGGGCGATACGGCCTCTATAGCCAACAGCCAGGCGATGCGATGTACCAGAACCCGGGTCTTGCCACTGCCGGCCCCGGCCAACACCAGCAGATTGCCGATGGGTGCGGTAACCGCCTCACGTTGTGCGTCATTCAGGGGATCGAGTATGGGAGAAACATCCATAGTGACTAGTTTACTCATCCGACGGTGACAAAAGCCACTATCGGTACGGGTTTTCCAGCCAAACCATTTGGCGGATGGTGTGTAGCGTCCGCCCCCTGTGTAATCCTAGTCCTGATAATCAACCAGCCTCGGCACTGATGATCACTTCGTGCATCTCGATACCACCTTCGCCGTCGAAGGCCTCTTTCGGCATCGGATTGGCGTGGGCATTGCGAAAATCCTCGCTGCCCACCCAGCCTTCGAAGGAGGCCCTGTCCTGCCAGGAGGTGAGTACCACATAGGGCAGGCCCGGCTTTGCCGGCTGCAGCACCTGCATGCGTACAAAGCCGGGCTGCTTCTCGATCTGGCCCGCGCGCTGGCGAAAGCGCTCCTCGAACATCTCCTGGTAACTGGCGGCGACAGGTACCCGATTGGCGACCATGAACATGCTTTCAACTCCTTAGTGCAAATAGTCTTAAGGTTAATGGGTCTAGCATCTGATTCATACCCAGGATATGGGGGGGAAAGGTGCTACAGGCCGCAGGCTCTCAGGCGGCACCCTTAAAATGTCTGACCGAGAAAAAGATAGGCCGACTGGTGGTTCCCTTCCGCCCGCGCATAAGCCACATAGAGGGGGCCGAGCAAGGTATCAAACACGACGAAGATAGAGCCGGCAAGCAGGGTATCACCGGCTGAGATTTCACCCCTGGATTGCCATACGTTGCCTGCCTCAATGGAACCGCCCAGATAGACCGGGGTGCTGAGTACCGGCATCACCCGTTCTCCAAGTCGATGATAATAGAGCAGGCGTCCTATCGCGGAATGCTTGCCCACCAGTTCTCCCGCAGCGTAGCCCGACAAGTTGAATAGCCCGCCAAGGGAGAATGGTTTGGCCCCGGCGGTTTCGTCTCTCGTCGTACCGACGAAGTCCCACCAGTGCAGAAGCGTATGATCGCCCCAGGTTTGGGGCTTTAGAAAAAACAGTCCGGCAATCTCAAAGGCGACATCCGAACTGAGGCGCTGGCGAATACTAGACCAACCGAGGGATAGGTTGATGCCCGATCTGGGTATTGCCACTCTATCGATGGTGTCGTATGAAAAGCCTGCGGACAGGCCATAGATGTCAGTCGATCCAGTTTGCATATCGGGCCGACCCACTCTCAATGCATCATCCACAAGAGCGCGACTTAGGCCAACCCTGAATTCCCCCCAGTTGCCGAATTGGCGCCCTCCCTCGAATGAGAAAGTCGTCGAGGTTGAAAGGAATTGGGCGATCTGAAATCCATCCTGGAACAGGGCCGTGTTCTCTCTCTGATAGACGAATAGAGGATTGATGAACCAGCGTGATGCATAGTCGAGTGGCTGATAGAGTTCCACGAACAGTCGCGGTGATGCGCCAATCTGGATTTCAGAACGGAACTCCCCACCCTTTTCGTTGATTTCCGTACGTGTGAATCGTGCGGCAAAGTTGTAGTTGCTCTCACCTTCGAAGTCGTCTTCCAGGTTGATCCCGAATCGCAGGTAGTTTGGGCCCCAGCTCTTCTCCGTGGCTTGCAGGGCCAACCTGGTTTCACCGTTTTCGTCGGCAATATCATAGGTCACTGTCTCGAAGGTATCCAAGCCGTAGATATCCCTGACATCTGACTCCAGTCGATCGAGATCCAGGGCATGACCTTCGTGATTGCCAAGCCTTTCGGCGATAACCCTGGGCGATAGCCTCGATTCGTTATTGACCACCACAGTGTCGATCCTCGGTGACCCTTGTCGCATCCCCTCGATAGCGCTTCTGTAGGCCATGTAGGCATCTTTCGAGAGCGAATGGCGCACCAGGGATTCTGCCATCTGCTTTGCTTTCGCCTGGCCCAGCCGGTGCGCTTCGCGCATACGTTGAAACGCCTCCGATCCCAAATCACCGAGCTCCGGCGAGATCAATATGTCGCCTGGGGTGAGCAGCGCGATCTGCTCATTTGCACGGGCATTGATCATAATGGTCAGCATCTGCTTGGTGATTCCAAGGGCCGAGTCGAGCTGCGATTCCGGCAACAGAGGAAAGCCTACATCGACAACGATCAGGATATCGGCCCCCATCTCCCGCACAACCTGAATGGGGAGATTGTTGGCGATACCGCCATCCACCAGGAGTCGACCGTCATTTTTGACTGGCTTGAAAATACCCGGCGCCGACATACTGGCGCGCATCGCCGTCGCAAGGTCACCGGAGTCCAGGACTACCGCCTCGCCGCTGACAATGTCGGTGGCGATGGCGCGGAAGGGGATCGGCAAGCTGTCGAAATCGTCGATGGAAATTACCGGGATTGTGTGGCGCTTCAACTCGATTTCAAGATTTTGCCCCTGAACCAATCCACCGGGAAAGATCAATCCGGACTCATCTATACCCACATCGAAATCCACCAGGAATCCAATCTCATCACCCTTGCGGCGAAAAGATCGCAGGGCCCGTGGTGTTCGATCGCTAAGCAACCCCCCCCAATCCGCCTCAGTCACGACCTGGTGCAATGCCTCTGCGGTCATGCCCGATGCGTAGAGTCCCCCGACGATCGCCCCCATGCTGGTGCCGGCGATGTAATCTATCGGTATGCGTAGCTCTTCGAGCACCTTGAGAACACCCACGTGAGCTGCACCCCGCGCCCCGCCGCCACTCAGGACCAGGCCGATAGTCGGCCTCGGCTTCTGAGCAACCGATTCAGCGACACCGTTGTCACGTGCCAATGCAGTCCAGGAATAGGCACTCAGCATCAGCGCCCAACAGATGAGGCCCAACCCTGTCTCTCTTCTCCTCATGCCTTCCGCTTCATAAGATTACCCCATGCACCTATTGGCAACCCAACACGTCAGCTGCAAGAATAAACCCACCTTATATCTATTGCCATGAAGCATCCATGCAAGATTGACCCACTGCTCACCGGATGCGCGCATGACTTGCGTCAGATATGCGATTTTTTCCAATTTATATAGAATTGACAGAAGCTAGGGGAAAACCAGTCACCTTCGAATCAATCAAGAGGTAGTCGATGCAGATACTGGCCGGCGATATCGGTGGCACCAACACCCGACTCGCGCTCTATCAAGCAAACCCCGGATCAAAGCTCAAGCTGATCCTGACCGAGATCTATCCCAGTCAATCCTACGACGCTATCGAGGCGGTATTGCAACGCTTCCTGAGCCACCCCTCCGCCAGGGTAATCGACAGCGCCTGCTTCGGCATAGCCGGGCCGGTCATCGATCAGGTGTGTGAAACCACCAATCTGCCTTGGCGGGTATCCGCAAGCCGCATCAAGGCTGAATTCGGTTTCAAACAGACCCGGCTGATCAACGACCTTGAAGCCAATGCCTGGGGGATAGAGCTACTTGAGGATAACGACTTTTTAACCCTCAGCACCGGCGCCGGCAGGGCCCAGGGAAACCGCTCCATCATCGCCGCCGGCACCGGCCTGGGTGAGGCAGGCCTCTACTGGGACGGAGAGAGCTACCACCCTTTTCCCTCGGAGGGGGGACACAGTGACTTCAGCCCAACCACTGAACTGGAATTTGGTCTCTTTCACGCCTTGCAGAAACAGCATGGGCATGTCAGTTGGGAAAATCTGGTCTCCGGTCCCGGTCTCGAGGCCATCTATGACTACCTGAGCATCTACCGGGATAGAGCAACGCCTGCCTGGCTGCAAGGGCAGATGGACAAGCTCGGCAAGGCCCAGGCTATCTCCGGGGCGGGCCTTGAATCCAGCGATCCCCTGTGCCGGGAATCTCTGGAACTGTTCACCCGACTCTACGCCCGGGAGGCGGGCAATCATGCCCTGAAGATCATGGCCACGGGCGGTGTCTATCTAGGCGGAGGGATCGCCCCGCAAATCCTGCCCATTCTGCAAGAGGGGTTCTTCATGGAGGCATTCCTTGCCAAAGGACCTATGGGAAAAATCATGCAGACAATGCCGGTAAAGGTGATCCTCAATGACAAAACCGCTCTCTATGGAGCGGCTAACTACGCCATGCTGGCGTAGCCAGCTATGCCACTGGTGATTGCGGATGCAAACCACCCCCCATGAGGGGGGGGTGTCGGTTGTAACAGCAAGCTGTTCAATCGAAGGGTTTGGGTTCCGGCGTGGTGTCGGTGGAGGGGGGTAGTATCGGCATCAGAAAAGCTGGCTGATCACCGGTCAGGCTCTTCAGGAAGGCGACAATCTGGGCGTTCTCTTGGGCAGAAAACTCCTTACCCAACTGCAGCCTGCCCATGACGTCAACCGCCTCGGTCAATGTCTCCGCCTCGCCATCATGGAAATAGGGGTAGGTCATCTCCACGTTGCGCAGGGTCGGCACCTTGAACTTGAAGCGATCCGCGTCCTTACCGGTAACGGCACTCAAGCCCTCTGCGGGACTCTTGGCCTTGTAGGGTTCCACTACACCCATCTTCTGGAACGAGTTGCCGCCAACGGCCTCACCATTGTGGCAGGTTACGCAACCACTCTCTTTGAACAGCTTGTAACCCGTCAGCTCATCCTGGGAGAGGGCCTGTTTATCCCCTAACAGCCATTGATCAAAACGGGAGTTCGGCGTCACCAGTGTCTTCTCAAACTCGGCGATGGCCTGTGTGACTTCGTCGATAGTGATTTTATCTGTGCCGAAGACCTGCTTGAACTCCATCACATACTCCGGGATCGAGGTCAGTACGTCGATGGCCAAGGTATGGGTAAATGCCATTTCACCGGGATTGGCGATAGGTCCACCTGCCTGGGCCTTGAGATCAGCCGCCCTGCCATCCCAAAACTGTGCAACATTCAGACTGGAATTGAGCACCGTCGGCGCATTGATGGGGCCTTGCTGCCAGTTGTGGCCGATAGAGGTTTTCAGATTGTCGGTACCCCCCATGCTGAGATTGTGGCAGGAGTTGCAGGAGATGAAGCCGGATTTGGATAGACGAGGGTCGAAGTAGAGCTTTTTGCCCAATTCAACCTGACCCATATTGATATTCTGAACCGGTTTTATCGGCTTTATCGGCTCATCCATGGCGAAAAGCGCGGTTGATAGACCCAGCATGATTGAAAATGTAGCAATGTTTTTACGTATCATAATCCTGTTACCCAATAGTTGTAGCACTGGTAAGCCATCCTCTTTATTGGCGACACCTCATACCTGTGGCATGCATAAGGGTGAAGCCGCCCGGCAGGGTCATCGATTCGGTTTTTAGCAACGCTTACACTGCACCCAAACTTACCGGGCCAGGTCAAATACCCTGCTGTGGACCGGGTTTATATTAGATTTAGAATAATTCTAAAACATTGACGCAGATCAACATCCATTCACAACAGATGCTGAAGCATTGTTGAAGCCTGTCAGTGGCTTGAATCTAGGAGTGTGGTAATCGGTCTAGCCGATAAGGCTGGATAGCCAAGGAGAAAACAGAATTGTGAAGTACCCGGTTAGGGAACTAGGCAGAGGTATTGTTCTTTACCCGTATAACCAGATCAACCACATCCATGGCGGTACCCTCGGGCAGTTCCTGATCGACGAAGTGATGCGCCAAGCGATCCTTGACGTCGATAAGATCCCCGGTGTCCACATTGTAAAAATGGTGGTGATGACTGTTGTTTGAGTCGTAGAAGGTGCGGCTCGCATCGATGAAAATCTCGCGCACCAACCCTTTTCTGACGAATAGTCCCAAGGTGTTGTAGACCGTGGCCTTGGAGACCCTGGCACCCGAATCCTTCAGCATCTCGTGCAACTGGTCAGCCGTGACGTGTTGATTGCGTGCAAACAGGGCATTGGCGATGACCCGCCGCTGCTTGGTCAGGTTGATGCCGCTATCGATGAGACGTGTCTCGATAGGATCTCGCTGCCCGGTTGAACTGGTTAGATTCGCGCTCATCGCTAAAGTATAAGTAAACAGTGACTATTTTGCCAAGGCAAAAAAATGAGAAAATGCCAGCTAAACAGACACCTTGCCCATCATCTTGACCTTGCTGGCCGATGCCGTAGTGCGCATGATGCAGGCGCTACAGGTTAGAAAGACCTCATAGCCATCCTCGCTAACCAATCCTGAGATTGTTAGGCAATATCTATCAATATCATTGAAAAGACCGCTCGATTCCAATCAATTTTATAACTATTCTAAACCTCTACGAAGGGCCATGCGGCTCGACGTTTCTTTCCACAATAAACCATCATTTTGGAGAACCAGATATGGAACTCAAAGGTAGTCAGACTGAGCAAAATTTAAAAGACGCTTTCGCCGGAGAATCCCAAGCCAACCGCCGTTATCTCTACTTCGCCGCCAAGGCCGATGTGGAGGGCTACAACGACGTCGCCGCTCTGTTCCGCTCAACCGCGGAGGGTGAAACCGGCCACGCTCACGGTCATCTGGAATATCTGGAGCAGTGTGGCGATCCCGCCACCGGCTTGCCCATCGGTCCAACCGGAGACAACCTGAAGGCAGCTGTCGCCGGGGAGACCCACGAATACACCGATATGTATCCCGGTATGGCCAAAACCGCCCGTGACGAGGGATTCGACGAGGTTGCTGACTGGTTCGAAACCCTGGCCAAGGCAGAACGCTCCCATGCAAACCGGTATCAAAAGGCATTGGACGAAATGGACTGATGTCCCGTCGTGAACCTGAGCCCGTGGTTCAGGAAGACCCATGGGCGGCCGCATGGCCGCCCAATGTCACAATCAGGAGATGAAGCTAATGGCAGCACCCAGCAACCAGAGAGAAGGCAATCTGGAAGCCCCGACACGGCATCCAATCGATTGGAAGAACCCCGACTATTACAACGAAGAGAAGCTCATGGCGGAGCTGGAGCGGGTGTTTGATCTCTGCCATGGTTGCCGACGATGCGTCAGTCTCTGCCAAAGCTTCCCAACCCTGTTCGACCTGGTGGATGAGTCTGAAACCATGGAGGTCGATGGGGTCGATAAGCAGGACTATTGGCAAGTGGTCGACCACTGTTATCTCTGCGACCTCTGTTACATGACCAAATGTCCCTACGTGCCGCCACATGAGTGGAACATCGACTTTCCTCATCTGATGTTGCGCGGCAAGGCCGTCAAGTACAAGAAGGGCGATGTGAAGCTGCGGGACCGGCTCCTCACCAGTACCGACAACCTGGGCAAACTGGCAGGTATCCCCGTGGTTGCCGGGGTGGTGAACCGTTTTAACCAAGCTAAGAATTTTCGTGAGATCCTCGATCACTCGCTGGGCGTGCATCCTGAAGCGAAACTACCCGAATTTCATGCCAAGCCGCTGCGCAAGCGACTGGCGGAGAGAATCAACAGCGCTGCCGAGGGAACGCCTGCCGGCGAGACTAAAGGCAAGGTAGCACTGTTCAGCACCTGCTACGGCAACTACAACGAACCCCACGTCGGCGAGGACCTGGTTGCCGTCTTCGAGCACAACGGGATCCCCGTAACCCTCGCCGAAAAGGAGCAGTGCTGCGGCATGCCAAAACTTGAACTGGGTAATCTCGATGCCGTAGAAGCAGCGAAAGAGGCCAATATCCCGGTGCTGGCCAAGCTGGTTGAGGGTGGCTGGGATATCGTGGCGCCCGTCCCCTCCTGCGCTTTGATGTTCAAGCAGGAGCTGCCGCTGCTGTTCCCGGATGATCCAGCGGTGAAAAAGGTAGCGGATGCCATATTCGACATCTTCGAATACTTGATGATACGGCACAAAAACGGTCTCTTGAAAACCGATTTCAGTCAGGGCCTGGGCAAGGTCGCCTATCATGCCGCCTGCCATCAGCGGGTACAGAATATCGGCGCCAAGACCAAGGAGCTGTTAGGCCTGATCCCGGATACAGAGGTCAACGCCATCGAACGCTGTTCAGGCCACGATGGGACCTATGCGGTGAAAAGTGAGTTTCATCAGCATGCGATGAAGATCGGTAAACCGGTGGTCAATCGAGTCAAACAAGCGGAGGCCGACCACTATGGCAGTGACTGTCCAATGGCAGGCCACCATATCGAAAACGGCCTGCGTGACGGCAGGGTCCCGGAACATCCGATCAGCCTGCTGCGCCTGGCATACGGTATTTAATGCTTATTAAGGAATAGAACATGTCGAACGAAGGCTACCATGAACCCATCGAACAACTCAGCGACGACACCCGTGATATGCATCGAGCGATTGTTTCGCTGATGGAGGAGCTTGAGGCGGTGGACTGGTACAACCAGCGGGTGGATGCCTGCAGCGATGCAAGTCTGCGGGCCATACTCGCCCATAACAGAGATGAGGAGAAAGAGCACGCCGCCATGGTACTGGAGTGGATCAGGCGCAAAGACCCCAGCTTCAACAAAGAGCTCAAAGACTACCTCTTCACTGACAAACCCATCGCACACAAATAAAGGGAACGACCGATCAAAACCCGCCAAGGTCAAAAATATGGCCGGTTAAGATATTGAGTACTTTAACAGGAGAGATCAATGACCCACCTTTCACACAGCGACCTCTATAGTCTCGAGGAGTACGCTCGGATTCGCCAGGAATTCAGGGCCAAGGTGATAGACCATAAAAAGAGTCGCCGCCTTGCCATCGGTCCGAATGCGGCCCTCTATTTCGAGGATGAGCTGACCATGCAGTATCAGATCCAGGAGATGTTGCGGATCGAGCGGATATTTGAACAACAAGGCATACAGGATGAGCTCGATGTCTACAATCCACTGATTCCTGACGGGACGAACTGGAAGGCGACCTTCATGATGGAGTATCACGATGTGGACGACCGCAAGGCCGCCCTGGCCAAACTGGTCGGTATCGAGCAGGCCATCTGGGTACAGGTCGCCGATTTTGACAAGGTCCGCCCCATCGCCAACGAAGACCTGGAACGGAGCACGGAGGACAAGACCTCAGCAGTACATTTTCTCCGTTTCGAACTGACCCAGCCGATGATCAAAGCCCTGAAGAACGGTTCCGCCCTCTCCGCGGGCATAGATCATCCAAACTACAACCATACGGTGGACACCATCGAAGCCAAGATCCGGGAATCGTTGCTAAAGGATCTTCAATAACGCACTTGGGTTCCTTCCCCGCCCACGCCTATCAGGGCACAGCCCAACGCCCTGATAGGATGATCAACGAGCGCTGCATCGTGAATTATCGTTAAATCTTCAAAAACTGCTATGGATAGATGGCATATTCTTCACTGATTGACGTGCAATCCCGTGCAGCATCATTCACTACCATGGAAGGGATAGGTTGACGACGCCGCCATTCACTTTAATAATCAACCCAATCCAACCTGTATATACGCATGCTGGACGGCCACATATACCAATAAAGGAATCTTGTCATGATGATCGATCAAAACCCCCGACTATGGCATACACACACCCTACCCATTTTCAGTGCCCTGGTTTTTACCGCCCTCATCGGCTGTAGCTCCACCCCCGAACCGGTTGCGGAGATGGCGGCCGCCAAGACATCCCTGGTGTCCGCTGAAAATGAAGAGACCACCAGGCACGCCCCGGTAGCCATCGATCGCGCCAAGCAGAAGTTGAAACGTGCCGAAACCGCCATTGCCAAGGAGGAGTACGAAGAGGCAAAACGACTGGCGGAAGAGGCCCAGGCCGATGCAGAACTGGCCCAGGCAATCGCGGCGAAAACCGAGGCAGAAAAGGCCGTCAAAGAATTGGAAAACAGTATTCAGGTGTTGCGTGAAGAGATCATGCGGGCCAGGAGTCGGTAAACCATAAGCAAACCCAATGATTAGGGGAGATCTACCATGTCTCGAACAATGATCAACTTGTTCACCGCCACAGCTCTGGCACTACTCTTTACCGCCTGCGGGACCCTGCAGAAAAATCAGGCACTGCTGGATGCCGAGCAGAGCTATGCCGATGCCAAGCAGAAAGAGCAGCTGCTGCGTTACGCACCCACGGAATTGGAGCGGGCCAATCAGGCCCTCACCCGTGCTGCTACCGCGAAAAGTGAAGAGGATATGACCTCACTGGCCTATGTGGGTAAGACCCGCATCGAAATCGCCAAATCAGTTGCCGCGCGCAAGGCAGCTTCCGCCAGGCTAACCGAACTGGGGGAAATCAAGGACAAGGAGAGGCTAAAGGCCAGGGAGATCGAGATTCAGCTTGAACAGCAGGCAAAGTCAGAGGCGCTGCGGGAAAAGGAGGCCGCCCTGATGGAGCGGGAGAACGCCCTGGCCAAGGCAGAGGCGCTGCGCAAGGAACTCGAAGATCTGCAGGCATTGAAGACCGAGCGCGGCATCGTCCTGACCCTGGGCGATGTGCTCTTCTCTACCGGCAAGACCGAGCTGCTGCCGGGGGCGATGACCACCATTGACAAGCTTGCCTCTTTCCTTGCCGAATACCCGGACAAGACTGTACTGGTGGAGGGACATACCGATAACGTCGGCACGGATGAATACAACCAGAACCTCTCCGAGCGGCGCGCCATCTCGGTGAAGAACGCCTTGATGCAGGCCGGGGTCGACGGATCACGCATCGACACCATGGGACTCGGAGAGACCCAACCCATCACCGACAACAGTACCAGTGCGGGGCGACTCAAGAACCGGCGTGTCGAGATTGTTATTCGCGACTGACGTGTCGTGAGACCACTGAGTTTGCCCAATGATGCGCTTGGCAAACTCCGGAGGGTTGCATATACCAGGGTGCGGTTCTGCCGCACCCTGGCTGCGTTGAGGAAAGGGGTATCAACCCAGGTTTATACCTTAGTCGACGATACACCCTGGTAGAGACGCGAGTGAAAGATCGTGCTGTCTTTCAATTGATGCAGGGATTTAGCAGCGGCTAGTACCGCCAGGTCGAGTAGAGGCTCAACCAAGACCACCAACATATAGGCGGCGCCGAAGGTTGCAATCTGGCTCACATTCTCCGCCCCAAAGCCTTGACCATAGGCTGCCCAGAAACCCACCCAAAGCACGACGCCAGCCTGGTAGACCGTGGACAGTTTGAAAGCCTGGGAATACTTCACGTCCTTATAAGCGGTCTGCGCTGGAATAATGCGCCGCGCCAAGGCATCGATCATGAACAGGGGCACCAATAGGCTGGTGACGTTCATGGCGTACTGAGGCAAATCGGCAGGGGCGAACAAGATCCCCTGGGCCAGCAACCCCATCGCCAGTCCAATAGCAGCCGGAGCGGCGCCAAACATCAGAAACAGGGTCGACCCAAGAATGAAATGCACCTCGGAGACGCCCACCGGATAGTGAGGTAAAACCTCGAAAAAACCAAACACTAGCAGGGTTGCCAACAACCCACGAACGGCAAGTGCGGCGAGTCCGTCCTTTTTGATCGTCTTCAAGGAGTGCTTTGCCGCATAGAGGAAAACCCCCGCTGCAGTTGCATAGCCAAGTGCCATTTTTGCGCCGACCACGACGCCTGGTTCGATGTGCATATCTTTATCCTCTAAGTCTTGTCTTACAGCTGTCGCCGGCTATTGCGCCTGCGACGTTTAAAATCCTTGTCAGGATTTTTCGCCCAACCTTGGGATCAATTCCTTACCAGGTTTTATAGGGGAGGAACTTGCCACTCATGGTTACCAGAACCCGGTCCCCTGCCGGATTCTCTTCCTTGTCGATTTTCATCGAGAAGTCGATGGCGGACATGATGCCGTCGCCGAACTTCTCATTGATGATCTCTTTGATGGTCTCGCCGTAGACGCCAACGATCTCGTACCAGCGGTAGATGACCGGATCGGTTGGCACTGTCTGCTCCCATATCTTGGTGGGAAACTGCTGCAGAGTTGTGGAGACTTCATCCGAAAGCCCCAGGGCGGCACAGAGCTTGTCAGCATACTGGGCCTCCAGGGTGTTCATGCCCAGACAGGCGGATGTAACAAACACCGGGTCCAGTCCAACCGCCTCTGCGATAGCCTCCCAGCCCATTCCCGACTTGAGCTTGGCTTCCATAATGGCTTCTGTCATCTCTATCTTTTTCATGGTCTTGCCTCTTCGTTAAATATTAATAGGGGGGGTCAGCTCTTTTCACCCAGAATAAACAGGCGCAACATGCCATCGACACTGCCTACGGCCAGGCGTTGCGCACCAGGCTGCCAAGCCAGGGCTGTGATCTCCTGACCCAGCTCCATCTCGTACACCACCTTGCCTTGCCCATCCCAGATGCAGAGCCGCCCATGTCGATCTGCGCTGGCCAACAAACGCCCATCAGGGGAGTAAGCCAGGCTGGTTACGGTATGGCTATGACGGCGTAGCGGAGTAGCGTTGCGGTTACCTTGTTTGGCGTCCAGCTCCCACAGCACCACATCGCCGCCCCCGCAGGTGGCGACACGCAGCTGTTTCGGGTGCCAGCTCAACGCCGTCACCTTGCCGGGATATCCACTCATGCTGAGTTGGCGGGGTACTGTGCCAGGCAGTTGCAGACGGATATAGAGAAAGCCATCCTGAGTACCCGCCGCCAGGGCGCGGCCGTTGTGGCTCCAGGCAAGGGAGACAGCGGCACCTGGGAAACTCAAGACCTGAGTCGGTTGCCAACTGCCCACATTCCAAAGATAGACCCCCTTGTTGGTGGCACTGGCCAGCTGTCGCCCCTTGGGCGCCCAAGCCAATGCGGCTACATTACCCGGGTGTCCATCCCATTCGCTGGTTTGGCCTTGCCTATCGCGAAGATAGAGCCGGGAGCCTGCGGCGCCGGCCAGCATCTCGCCATCACTGGACCATGCCAGGTGCTCGGCCCAATCATGATCCTGTGCCAGGGTCTCCAGAGGTTCGCCGGATTCCGCCTGCCACAGCATCACACCGCCATCCTCGCCGGTGGTGGCGACCGTCTTGCCAGTAGGACTGGGGGCGACCTGGGTGATACCCCGCTGGTGGGCCTGGATACGGTACTTCCACTCCGCATCCGTCTGATAGGCGCACAGTTCACCATCCGCGGTGCCGGCGAGCAGCAGATCGCCGTCAGGCAGCCAAGCGATATTGGCAATGCTTTCGCCCAGGGCCGTGGCCCAGGCAAGCTCCGCCCTATTCGCCGCTGGGGCTGTCATGCTCATGCCTTGCATGAGGCCAGTCCACGCTCAAGTTCCGCGCGATCCAGCGCCCGCCCGATGAAAACCAATTGATTGTGCCGCTCCTCGCCGTTCCAGGCCCGTGCGAATGTCCCGTCGAACAACATATGAACCCCCTGAAACACGAAGCGCTCCGGTTTTCCCGCCAGGGCCAGGATCCCTTTGAAGCGAAAGATATCCGGCCCCTTGCGACGTAGCAGGGAGACCACCCAACTCTCGAACTTCTCCTGATCCAGATCCCCCGCCAGATGCAGGCCCACCGAGCCCACCGATTCGTCGTGGCTGTGGGGACTGGCGTACTCCTGTTGGGTCTCGGCTGAGACGGGTTGGCCGTTCAGGGCCAGGGTCATGGCGAACTCTTCCGGCAAGTGCTGAGTAAACAGCACATAACGACCGGGCCTGGGTATCACCACGGAGTATCGACCCCCATCATTTGCATCCACCGGCAGACGGTAGAGGGCCTTTCCAGGGGTGAGAGCGGATTCGGCCAGGGGCGCTGCTTCACCGGAGTAGAGCAGGATGCCCGCGCTCTTCCAATCCTCGAAGGATTGATGGTCCTCGATTTCACCCAACACCACATCGATGCTGGGATCGGGACCAGGCTGAAAACTCAATTCATAGCTGCCCGCCTGCAGGGAAAAGACCCCGGACCATTCAAAGGGCAGCTCTTCCTGCAGGAAGGCGGGGATCGCCTCCACCTTGGCCTCGAGGTCAAAGGCACGGATGCCCAGTATCTGATCGAGGTCGACAGCGCCATGTTGGGTTTGATGGATACGGGCCAGGCGATTGCGTCCCTTGATGGCGGCAGTGAGTTGCTGCAGCTCCTCGCGGCCCACCAGATCAGTTTTGTTCAGCAGCACCACATCGGCAAACGCCAACTGGGCCTCACACTCATCGGACTCGCCCAGGTGCTGCACCACATGCTTGGCATCCACCAGGGTGACGATGGCATCCAGGCGCAGCTTCTCCTTCATCTCCTCGTCCATGAAGAAGGTCTGGGCCACAGGACCGGGATCGGCCATGCCGGTGGTCTCGATGAGGATATGGTCGAACTTGTGCTTGCGGCGCATCAGGCGGCCGAGGATGCGGATCAGGTCTCCCCGTACCGTGCAGCAGATACAGCCGTTGTTCATCTCGAAGATCTCTTCGTCCGACTGCACCACCAGCTCGTGGTCGATACCGATCTCGCCATACTCGTTTTCGATCACCGCGATGCGCTTGCCGTGCTGCTCGGTGAGGATCCGGTTCAGCAGGGTTGTCTTGCCGGCACCGAGAAACCCGGTCAACACCGTCACCGGCACGCGCCCGTCGTCTTCCACGCGCTCATCGCCGCTGTTGTGTTCGCTGCAGGTTTCCTGAAGACAAGCCGTCATACCCTATCTCTCTTCGCTGATTACTGGTTGGCTGCCTGGGCCGCCGGTGTCGTAGGCATCGCCCTGGCCAGCTGTGCCGGGTTGACCTCCTCGGGAAAGATCCGCACATAACCATCCGGCTTTCCTGGTTCCATCTTGGTCTCCTGCTCAACATCGGGACCACCGGCCAGCTCCTTGGAACGCTTCACCAGGAAATCGACCAGGTGGTTGCGGATCGGATAGTAGCCGGGATCATGGATGATGCTGGTGCGGTCTCTGGGCCGGGGTATGTCCACCTTCACCGACTCGGCAATGCGTGCATAGGGACCGTTGGTCATCAACAGGATGCGGTCGGCGAGCAGGATCGCCTCATCCACGTCATGGGTGATCATGAAGACCGTCTGATGGGTCTCGTTCCAGATCTTTAAAAGCTCGTCCTGGATGTTGCCCCGGGTCAGCGCATCCAGGGCGCCGAAGGGTTCATCCAGGAGTAACAATTTGGGTTCGATGGCGAAGGCCCGGGCGATGGAGACCCGCTGGCGCATGCCTCCGGAGAGTTCGAATGGCTTGCGCTCCTCCGAACCATCCCCAAGCCCTACCATCTTCAGATATTTGTATGCGTGCTCGCGCACCTTTTCCCGGCTCCACTGGGGCCAGCGTGCACGTACCCCGAACATCACATTCTTGATAGATGTGAGCCAGGGCAAGAGGCTGTAATTCTGGAATACCACGCCCCGCTCCAGAGCAGGGCCGGCCACCTCTTTCATATCCATGAAGAGGGCGCCTTCTGTTGCCCCATCAAGGCCGGCAAGAATATTCATGATGGTGGACTTGCCGCAGCCGGAGTGGCCGATGATGCAGACGAACTCCCCTTTGTTGATACCGAAATTGGCATTCTCGAAAACCGTCAGATCCCCATCCTTGGTCTTGAAACGCTTGGTCAGGTTTTCCGCCTCGACGAAATAGTGTGCTGCTGTCATGGATTCGCTATTCCTTATAGGTGACCAGCCGGGTGGCACCGGACAACGCCATGTCCAGCAACATACCAACGATACCGATCATCAGGATGGAGAAAATTACACTTGTCAGGTCCAGGTTGTTCCATTCGTTCCAGACGTAGTAACCGATGCCGGTGCCGCCCACCAACATTTCGGCGGCGACAATAACCAACCAGGCGATGCCGATTGAGATGCGCATACCGGTGAGAATCGTGGGCGCCGCGGCCGGCAGAATCACGGTAAAGGCTGTGCGTATGGGTGACAGTTCATGGGTGCGCGCCACGTTCAGCCAATCCTTGCGCACATTGGCCACCCCAAAGGCCGTATTGATCAGCATCGGCCAGATGGAACAGATGAAGATGACGAAGATAGAGCTGGCCTCTGAATCCTTGATAATGAACAGGGCCAGGGGCATCCAGGCCAGTGGCGAAATCGGCCGCAACACCTGGATGAAGGGATTCATTGCCTTCTGCATCAGCGGCGACATGCCGATCAGAAAACCGATGGGAATGGCGATCACCGCCGCCATGAAATAGCCGGCGAGCACCCGGTAGACAGAGTAGCCGAGCTGAATGCCTATACCCTTGTCGTTGGGACCTTTGTCATAGAAAGGATCGGACAGCTCCGCAACTGCCAGGCCGATGACCTTGGAAGGGGGCGGCACACGGGCCTCCTGATCGGCGCCTCCCATGAGGATCTCGTACTCGGTCAATGCCTTCTTCGCTTGGGGCGCCTGGTTGGCCATTTCCCAGATACCAAGCACGATAGCCAGGAAAGTGAGGGCCAGGACAGTGGCGCGCATATTCAGGGACTGCAGCATAACTTCGGTTTCCGTCTCTCTTGTCATGGGGCCGGGCGAACCCGCCCGGCCCCGGTTCACGCTCTAGCGTTTAATGGCGAAGCTCTGGGCGTATGCTTCGGGTTTTGCCGGATCGAACGCCTTACCCATGATTTCATAGGACTCATAGGTATGATCTGGAACCGGATAACCCAGCTCCTTCATCATGCGTCCCGCATCGGAGGCCAAATAGACCTCTTCAGCGATCTTCTTGTAGTCCACATCCCCCTTCACATAGCCCCAACGCTTCATCTGGGTGAGAATCCAGACTGCCATGGAGTGCCAGGGGAAGGGATCGAAGTCGATCCGATCGGGTACGTTGTGCACCTTGCCCAAACCGTCGGCGTACTTGCCGGTCAACACCTGCTCGATCACGGGAACCGGCTGATTGAGATAGTTCTTTGGCGCGATGGCCTTGGATATCTCTTTTCGGTTCTCGTGTTTGGATGAGTATGCAGTGGCATCCACGATGGATTTCAATAACGCCGCATAGGTGTTGGGCAGGGTAGTGGCGAACTCCTCGGAACAGGCGAATGCACAACAGGGATGGCCCGGCCAGATATCCTTGGTCAGGGTGTGAATGAAGCCCACCTTCTCCCACACCGCACGCTGGTTGAACGGATCCGGCGACAGATAACCGTCAAGGTTACCGGCACGCAGATTGGCCACCATCTCCGGTGGAGGCACTACCCGGATCTGGATGTCCTTGTCCGGATCGATACCGTGTTCCGCTACGTAGTAGCGCAACAGGAAGTTGTGCATGGAGTAGTCGAAAGGCACGCCGAACTTGAATCCTTTCCAATCTTTCGGGTCGCGCTTATTTTTATGCTTCATGTGCAGCACGATGGCCTGACCGTTGATGTTCTCTACCGCCGGCATGCGGAATGGCACCGCGGTGGAACCGGAACCCATGGTGATGGCCAGGGGCATGGGGGTCAGCATATGACTGGCGTCATACTCTTTGGCCAGGGACTTGTCCCGGGCCACCGCCCAACCGGCGGTCTTGATCACATCCACATCAAGCCCGTACTTGGCATAGAAACCCATGGGATGGGCCATGATGATGGGCGTAGCACAGGTGATCGGCACGAAACCCACCTTGAGCTTGCTCTTCTCCGGCTTGCCCAGGTTATCCTTGACCGCCGCCTTCAGGTCGTCCATGGGCAGCATGCTGCCGAGCATGGCAGCAAAGGTGCCACCCCCCACCATGCGCATAAAATCCCTGCGGCCCATGTCGTCGTGACCAAAGATACCGCGCACAACGGCGCTTTCGATGACCCGGTCCATAACGTCTTCAGAGCTCTCCAGCGGATTCGGATCCTCCGCTGTTGTCTGAGGCGCTTGATTGACGAAATCAGCCTGTTCCGCACCCACCAGCTCACTCATCTCCGGTGTCGTGGTGCCCTCGAAGACCGCTCGTTCGAGACGTTCGGTCAGCTCGGTTTCGCTGCATTCGTAATTACTCTGGAGCTGCTCTTTCTGGAAAACGCAGATAGGGCAGTTGCACGCGGGACCGTGCTGAAGATCGGTATCCGCATCGAACGGATTGCCGAGACTCTTGTTTGCCATGTTTAACCCCTTGTAACTGTTTCGTTTCAAAAGTCGGCGATGCGGTCAGCCACCTGCGTGGCACGTTTCCTGCTCAGATTGATGTGCGGGTACTCATACCCGTAGTTGAAAGCAACACAGGGACGATACTGGTGCAGGGACGCACAACCTCTACCAAAACCGCACAATTTTTGTGCATGTCAGGGACGGGGGTCTGTTACGCAACAAGTCTGCAACATGACCCGCCCTGAAAAGTAGATTGCAGCTACCGTGCCAAACACAGATATTGACCGTAAGTTATTGTTAATAGAGAATATATGCCAGGGGAGGCGGTGAGATTAAAAACTACGACAATACGTAAAACACGAAGATGCGTAGTCGTGAACTACGAATTTTCGTAATTAACCAGTCCCTATCGAGGCCGTTCACATGAACCTATCGGAAGCAGAGCCCAACCCTGGCAGCTTTATGCAGAGCAACCTCTCCAAAGCTGTTGCAGAGCCGATGTTTCACACCTTCTTTGATCAGCATCCGACCGCAATTCTTGTCTTCGATCCGGAAGAGAATCGTATGCTCAACGCCAACAGCGCCGCGGTAGAGCTGCTGGGTTTTCCCATGGAGACCCTGCTGCAGAGCAAACCCAGCTGGATCTTCAACGGCGGACTAAGCGCACTGATCGTGTTCACCCAAACAGTCATGTCACAGGGCTACTGCTGGACCAATGAGCTCAGCTGCCGCACCCGCAGCGGTAAGGTGATACCGGTGGAGTGCAACGCCCGCGCGGTCACCCAGGAGGACCGGGTGCTGCTGACCATCGCCCTGCAGGATCGTGACACTGTGGAGGGACTGCGCAAGCAGGCCGAGGCCAACGACTATGTGCGCCGGGGCCTTTCCGAGTGGCGCAAGTTCGAGCAGCTGTTCCAGGAGATCGAACGGGGCAACCAGCTGCTGTTGCAGGCGGCGGGGGACGGCATTTACGGGGTCAATGCTGACGGTATCACCACCTTCGTCAACGCCGCCGCGGAGCGCCTGCTGGGTTACAGCACCGAAGAGCTGGTGGGTCAGAACATGCATGAGATGGTCCACGGCAGACACCCGGACGGCAGCCACTACCCGGTCAAGCAATGCCCCATCTACGCCGCCTTCAACGACGGCGCCGTGCACCATGTGGACGACGAGGTGTTCTGGCGCAAGGACGGTTCCGAGTTTCCGGTGGAGTACACCAGTACCCCCATTGTGGAACAGGGCATGCTGATCGGCGCGGTGATCATCTTTCGCGACATCAGCGACCGCAAGGAGGCAGAGGACAACCTGCGCCGCGCCCTGGAGCAGGTCAAGTCGTTGCAACACAGACTGGAGGAGGAGAACGCCTACCTGCAGGAGGAGATCCGCACCGAACAGAACTACCGGGAGATCATCGGCAGCAGCGCCGCCATCCGCCAGGTGATCCAGAAGATCCAACAGGTGGCGCCGACAAACTCCACCACCCTGATCACCGGCGAGTCGGGCACCGGCAAGGAGCTCATCGCCAGGGCGATGCATCTGAACAGCGAACGCAGTGAACGGCCGCTGATCCGGGTCAACTGCGCCGCCATCCCCAGGGACCTCTTCGAAAGCGAATTCTTCGGCCATGTGCGCGGCGCCTTCACCGGCGCCACCCGAGACAGGGCGGGGCGCTTCGAGTTAGCCAATGGCGGTACCCTGTTTCTCGACGAGGTGGGGGAAATTCCGCTTGAGCTCCAGGGCAAGTTACTCCGGGTGCTGCAAGAGGGCCAGTACGAACGCATCGGCGAGGAGAAGACCCGGGATGTGGACGTGCGCATCATCGCCGCCACCAACAAGGATCTTGCCCAGGAGGTGGCGGCGAAGAGCTTTCGCGAGGACCTCTACTTCCGCCTCCAGGTATTCCCTATACATTTGCCTCCGTTGCGCGAACGGCCGGAGGATATCTCACTGTTGGCCAGCCACTTCCTGCAGACCATGTGCCGCAAATTCAACAAGCGGGGCATCCACCTCAGTCAGAGCGACATACGCCGACTGATCGACTACCACTGGCCGGGCAACGTGCGTGAACTCGAAAACATCATCGAACGGGCCGTCATCGTCACCCAGGCGGGCCGTCTGCGCCTCGATCTACCGGCGCCGGATGTGACCCCATCGACCACCTCCTCTACTGTGAAACCTCCAGCTGAGGATACCGGGTTGTTGCTCACCGAGAGCGAGCGTGTCGCGCGGGATAGGATGATGATTGTGCAAGCCCTGGAGCAGGCTGGAGGCAAGGTCTTTGGCGAAGGTGGCGCGGCTGAACTGTTGGGCTTGAAACCCACCACCCTGGCTTCACGCATGAAACGCCTGGGTATCGAGAAACCGAAACGCGGAAAAGCCAGGCCGGCCCCATGACACAGCCATCCGAATAGCTCAGCTAGGCATACCTTACCCAAGCCTAGCGCTATAACCGGGGACAGGCTCCACCCTCGCCAAGGCAACAGAAGATGCCCGGCCGCCCATACCGGTCTCTCACCGGGAGGGCGGTAGCAAGCCGTGGCGCCGCAAGCTGACTCAATACTGCCCCAGCCCCATCTCGATATACCCGGTGGGACAGACCTCTTTGCAGATATGACAACCGACGCACTTGTTATAGTCGGTCTCCACGTAACGGCCCATTACCCGCTCACTCTTGTGGACACGGGTCACTGCATCCTGCGGACAGTAGATGACACAGTTATCGCACTCGAAGCAGAAACCGCAGCTCATGCAGCGCTTGGCCTCGGTGATGGCGGTCTCCTCTTCGAGACCGCTGAAGCGCTCGATCATGCTTCCCAGCACATTGGATACATTCACATCCAGCTCATCCCGTGCATTCAGCGGCTGGTAAGCAAAGTGGCCCGTGTACATGGCGCTTGTCTTGACCACATCCGCATCCGCCCGGTTCTCGAAGTTGTGAACAGACCACTTGGCGCTGTTGGTCCCCCAGGTCTGGCCATGATGGTACTCTTCCGGTGACAGGTCTTTCTCTGCCAGCTCCCGGAGAAGATCAAAGTGGTGGCCTTCCACTTTCGGACGGTCGCCGACCACTTCCCCGCGCAGATAGTTGTCAATGCCCTGCACGGCAATGGAGGCTTGGCCGATGGCGGTTGTCAGCAGGTGGGGATTGATCGCATCGCCAGCCACGAAATGACCGTGCTTGCCTTTGACCTGCATACTCCGATCCGCATCGATCTGGTTCCAGTCGTTGGCGATGCCATCGATGCCTTGGTAGTCCCCGGTCTGTCCTGTGGCCGCCACAATCAATCTGCACTCGATCTCGAACGGTTCGCCGTCGGCTTGCATCTTGCCGGAAGACCAGTCCACCGGTTGCACTTTCAGGGCATAGGCATGGCCCTGGTCATCCAACATCACCTCCAGGGGCGCCAAGCTGTCGTGGATCTCCACCCCCTCGGCGATACAGGCCTCCAATTCATGCTTGGTGCAGGGGGCCTTGGCGATGGGACGGCGGTAGACCAACCAGCAATCGGAATCGCTACGTTGGGCAATCTGTGCATCGAGCTGGCTGCCGGATCCGTCAAACACGGCCTGGGGACGCTCTGCGGCATCCAGACCGGACACTTCGCCGATGCGCTTCGCCACGGCAGCCACATCCATCGCCGTGTCGCCACCACCGATGACCAGGATACGACCATCGAGATACTTCAGGGAGCCGTCATTGAAGGCCTTCAGGAAGGTCATCCCATCCACACAGTTGGGGGCCTCGCCGCCTTCGACACGCAGCGGCTTGCCCAGCACGGTGCCGACGCTCCAAAAGATGGCATCGTAATCCTTCTCCAACGCTTCAACCTTGACTTGGGCTCCCACCCGGGTGTTCAGCTTCACATCGATACCACCCACATCGAGGATGCGCTGGATCTCATGTTCAAGTACATCCCGGGGGATGCGATAACCGGGAATGCCGAACACCATCTGCCCACCCAGGGCGCTGTGTGCTTCGAAGATTGTTGACCGGTGACCGAGGCGACGCAGAAACAGCGCCGCGGAGAGACCGGCGGGACCGCCGCCGATGATGGCCACCCGCTTTCCGGATTCGCTTTCCGGTTGGCTGAAGGCGAGACTGTTTTGCCGTGCCCAATCACCGATATATTGCTCGATGGAGTTGATGCCGACACATCCGTCCAGGCTGTTGCGGTTACAACCCTCCTGACAGGGTGCCGGACATACGCGACCCATGATCGCCGGGAAGGGGTTGGCCAGTGTCATGCGCTCAAAGGCGTACTGTTGCCAAGGCACGTCACCCTCAGGTTTGTCCAGTCCGCGCACAATGGATAGCCAACCACGGATATCATGCCCTGAAGGGCAGGCATTTTGACAGGGCGGTGTGCGCTGGATGTAAGTCGGGCAGACGTAAGACTCTCCTTGGTTGACGACGTCGCTATCCCAGTCATAAGGCTGGTCGTCGCCATCTTCATAACGTCGATATGTTGGGTCTCTATCACTCATACTCTATTCACTCCATGCTAAACCGCAATGCCTATATTGCTCGCGCTAAAATTCTTTCGAAAATCGCTCCACAGTCTACCCGATCAAGTAAAGCAAATATTTTTTAAAAGTGACTTAAAGGCGACGTGCAACCGATCACCTTTTACTAAATTAATGGGGGAATTGGCAACTCATCCCGCACATTTTCCGCAGACTGGCAGTGAAAGTATTCAATATTGATCAGGAATAACTATCTATTAATAAAAATAATCTATGGGGAATTAGGTTCATCAATAACCCAATAACACTACGTTTGTGCTGGAAAATAATCGCGCTAGAATAGAGAGCATATGCTACTTGATAGGCAGGGTTCAACAGCATGGACAGGGGCATGAGCGCCCATAAACCTGCCACACCATTTGTGCCTCATTATCTATGATCTCATCATGTGTGGCCGCCTGGTTGTCCTGGGACGAAAGGCAGCTATGCCTTGCTGTATAGCAGTTTACGAACTATTAGTCGTTCATATTTTGACTGAGGCGACTATAAATATAATTAAGGAGCAGTTGAAAGGACTACACGACTCAATGGACTGTGAGGGTAATGGTTGGCTTACCACCCTGCATACAAACAATGATCACTCAATGACCAGGTTGAGAAGCGATAGATGCACGGTTCACTCCATCTTACGC
>JBEVVS010000025.1:0-48311 GCA_040507005.1 Candidatus Thiodiazotropha sp. | reverse complement strand
ATTCGATCTCCTCATCCCCGCCAAATCGAATACGTTGCCCACATCCACAAACAAACCGGCACGTACCGTATCCTTGAAATCATCGCCGAAGGCGGGAAAGAGTAACTCCATCTGACCCACGATTCTAGCATTTGCTCCCAAAGCATCATCCTGGGAGTCCTGTGGCCCCAGGGTATTCTCCTCGAAACCCCTTACCGAACCGATGCCGCCGGCATAAAAGTTGCGGAAAAACGGCAACTCCTCATCTTCCCCATAACCGTCGCCATAGGCCAACTCCCCGTTCAGCTTCAAGGTCAGGGCGTTGGTGAGTTGGAAGTAGTGGGCGTTGGAATATTTAACACGGTAATACTGCAGGTCACTGCCGGGGGTATTGGCCTCGACGCTGAAGACCTGCCGGCCACCCCGGTTGGGGAATATGGCGCGATCCCTGGTATCGTGAATCCAGCTGGCGACGATTTCATAATCGTTAAATTCATCGCCATTATTTGCGATAAACTCCTCGATCTCGTCAGATGGGGAAGATCCCAGGAAAAAGGTCGTACGCTCATAGGCCAGACTGAATCTAAGCCGATCGTATTCGGTCAAGGGTATGCCATAGTGGACCCCAAGACGTCCCACATCGGTTGAATAGCTGGAGATATTCAGCTCGGAGAAATCGGTCTTCCGATAACTCAATTCGTAGCCCTGACTCACACCGTCGATGGTGTAGTAGGGATTGGTATAGGAGAGGGAGAGCTTTTTAGTGGCGTCGCTGGTATCGAAGCCGGCGCTGAACCTATTCCCTGTGCCGAGAAAGTTGTTTTCACTGATACTGGCATTGAAAATCACACCCTGGGTCTGGGTAAATCCCACGCCGGCACTGAACTGTCCGGATGCAGCCTCGGTCACCGCCAGGTTCACGTCCAACTGATCCGTTGAGCCGGGCACCGCCGGAGTCTCCATATTCACATCACTGAAAAAACCCAACCGCTGTAGCCGTTCACGGGAGAGGCGGGTCTTTTCACCGGAAAACCAGGCGGATTCCATCTGCCTCAACTCCCTGCGCAACACCTCATCGCGGGTGTTGGTATTCCCCGATATATTGATGTAGCGGACATAGACCCGTTTTCCCGGATCGACGAAGAAGGTGATTCCCACTTTCTTGGTTTCTCGATCGATATCCGGAATGGTGTTGACGTTGGCGAACGCATAGCCTACATCAGAATAGTGACTGTTCAGCCTATCTGCGCTGGCGGTCAGTTTTTTGCGCGAAAAGACCGATCCCCGTTTAAGGTGGATCAAGGGGAAAAGTTCTTCCGGAGGAATCTCCAGATCCCCGGCCAACTTGATATCGCTCAGGGTGAAGACATCCCCCTCGTCCACCACCACGGTAATGTAGATATCCTTCTTATCCGGTGTAATGGATACCTGGGTAGACTCGATCTTGAAGTCGATATATCCCCGGTCGAGATAGAATGAGCGCAGCGTCTCCAGGTCGCCGGACAGCACTTGTTTGGAATATTTGTCCCGGCTGGAGAAGATGGCATACCAGGCGGGGACACCCAGCGCAAACTCATCCAGCAAGTCATCATCCTCATAGGCCTGGTTGCCGATTATATTGATGTGCTTGATCCTGGCGGTCAGGCCCTCGGAAATCTCGATATCCAGGCCGACCCGGTTTCTCTCCAGCGGGGTGACGGTGGACTGGATCTTGATGCCATACTTACCCCGTGCGAAATATTGACGGTTGAGCTCCTGCTCCACCTTCTCCAACAGTGCCCGTTTGAAGACCCGCCCCTCCGCAAGGCCGATGTCCTTTAATCCGGCCATCAACGGCTCTGTATCCAGCTCTTTGTTGCCCGAGATATTTATCTCGGCAATGGCGGGGCGCTCACGGACAAATACGATCAGGACGTTGGCATCGCTTTCAAGCCTTATATCCTTGAAAAAGCCTGTCTTGTAGAGGGTGCGGATGATATGC
Organism: Candidatus Thiodiazotropha sp.; assembly: GCA_040507005.1. Taxonomy (GTDB): domain Bacteria; phylum Pseudomonadota; class Gammaproteobacteria; order Chromatiales; family Chromatiaceae; genus Thiodiazotropha. The sequence goes on along the minus strand of JBEVVS010000025.1, from coordinate 46,351 downwards.
GAAGTGTTGCCGGCATCCACCACATCCCCTGTCTTGATGGGCAAGTAATTGAATACGGTACCCGCCGAGATCCTCTGCAGGCCTTCGACCCGAATATCTTCCACCACAAAGGCGGCAGCCTGCCGGGTCAACAGCTGTCCAACGAGCAATATAAAAAGGATTGAAATCCGGGAAATTAGAGGCATTATCAATTACTACAACAGTGTTTTTTCAAATTATCCGTTCTGGACAGTTCAATTAAGAACGATTTCGGTTGTGAAACAGCGCGTTAGTATAAGTGATCTTCCAGGATCAGGATACCGACAGCCTGATGAGGCGTTCACGGCTTAAACCCTGTGACAACAGCGATGGTTCTACCCCAGAAACCGGTTTATATCGACATAGAAGGCCAGGCTCATGATTGCCAATAGGATTAGCAATCCGATTTTTTGGCCCTGCTCAAGGAAGCGATCTGATAGGGGCCTGCCTTTGATCCCTTCAATGAGAAAGAAAAACAGGTGGCCGCCATCGAGAACAGGTATCGGCAACAGGTTCAGCACACCCAAGCTGATACTCACCACCGCGAGAAATTTTAGAAAATAACTGACTCCGTAACTTGCTGATTTACCTGCGGAATCAGCAATTGAGATGGGGCCGCTGAGGTTTTTGACCGAAACCTCGCCAATGATCATCTTACCCAACATACGCAACATCAGCAGCGATAGGTCCCAGGTCTTGGCGATGGACTGCCCGATCGCATCGATAGGCCCATATTTGATCACTGCTCTATAATCATCCATCAGATCGTCGGGGAGCGTCACACTTGCGCCGATTCGACCATAACCCTCCCCATCGTCCTGAACCAACTTAGGCGTGATCTGCATCAGGATATAGTCGCCGCCGCGATCGATCTCCAATTCCAGCACTTGACCTGGTCGTTTACGCACGTATTTGACCCAATCACTCCAATCCATCACCTCGATACCGTCCACATTGACGATACGATCTCCCGGTTTCAGGCCTGCCAAGTCAGCTGGCTCTCCATCCAGGACGGCTCCGATGACAGGTGGCAGGTCGGGTCGATCGGGAGAGAGGCCGAGATTCTGCAACAGCATGCCATCCTCAGCCAACTCGGAGAGGCCCAGAGCCGGGAGTTGGTGGATATGCTCGACGCCGGTCTCACTTCGCACCCGGATAGGGAGTTTGCTGCTGTCCAGGGCCTCTGACAACATCGCATACACCACGCTCTCCCAGGTTGGGGTGGCCAGATCCGCTACCGCAAGTATCTCATCACCCTGGGTAAATCCTGCCTGTTCCGCAATGGAGCCGCTCTCCACCTCACCCACCAGCGGTTTCAGACCGGTATCACCCGTGACAAAGATGAGCCAGAAGGCGAGTATGGCAAACAAGAAATTGAACAGTGGACCCGCCACAACGATGGCACTGCGAACCCTCAAAGACTGGCGATTGAACGCCCGGTGCTGTTCCTCGGGCTCTACTGGCCCTTCGCGTTCGTCCAGCATCTTCACATAACCACCCAGTGGGATAGCGGCTATCACGTATTCGGTGCCATCTGCATCGGCAGTGCGTCGCCACAGGGCTCGGCCAAAGCCGATGGAGAAACGCAACACCTTGACGCCCAATTTGCGCGCGACCCAGAAATGGCCGAACTCATGCACCGCAATCAGAATTGCCAGGGCGACGATGAATGAGAGTAGTGTGAAGAGTAGTGAGTCCATTGGAATTCTATAGTGTTGACAAGCCCTAACCCATTCCGCTGCTTAAGACCCTATTTTGCACGACTTGTTCCGCAATGGCCCGTCCTTCCTTGTCCATTGAGAGCAGGCCGTCAAGATCTTCGACCTTTTCAACCGACAACCGCTGTAAGGTCTCATCCACCACCCAGGCGATTTCGGGAAAGGCGAGTCGCTCTGATAAAAACGCCCTCACGGCAACCTCATTCGCTGCATTCAGGATAACACTCGCCGTGCCGCCCGCCTGTATCGCCTGGTAAGCGAGTTTTAAACAGGGGTAGCGCCGCAGATCAGGTTGATCGAAATCGAGGCGGGCCACCTGGAACAGATCGAGGCTGTCGACACCGGAGTCGATTCGCTGGGGCCAGGCCAGGGCATGGGCAATGGGGGTGCGCATATCCGGATTGCCGAGCTGAGCCAGCACCGAACCATCCACATACTCCACCATGGAGTGGATAATACTTTGCGGATGCAATACCACCTCTATCTCTTGCGCCTCGGCCCCGAACAGCCAATGGGCTTCGATGACCTCCAAGCCTTTGTTCATCATGGTTGCGGAATCGACTGAGATTTTGCGTCCCATATCCCAGTTGGGATGGGCGCATGCCTGCGCCGGTGTGACCTCTGCCAATTGTTCGAGTGGCGTGGTGCGAAAAGGTCCGCCCGAGGCAGTCAACAAAATGCGTTTTACCCCCCCTGAGGTCAAGCCCTTACCAGCACTGGCTGGCAGGCATTGAAAAACAGCATTATGTTCGCTGTCGATAGGCAGGATCTCTGCGCCATGGGCGGCCACTTCGGCCATAAATAGACTGCCCGCGACCACCAGTGCCTCTTTATTCGCCAACAGCAAACGCTTTCCGGCCCGAACCGCAGCGAGGGCAGGCAACAGCCCTGCCGCGCCGACGATAGCCGCCATGACTACTTCAGCATCGGGAATCGCAGCCGCGATCTCCAAACCTCTCAAGCCGGATAGGACCTCTGTGGCCACGCCTCTTTGATTTAAACCTTTCGCCAATAGATTGGCGGCATCCGGATCCGCCATCACCGCGATCTTTGGCTTGAAGCGCTCACACTGCACCAGCATGCCTTCGACATCCTGGTTCGCAGTCAGGGCGATGATACGATATTTGTCTGGATGTCTTGCCACCACATCGAGGGTGCTTATGCCAATCGAACCCGTGGACCCCAGTACGGTAAGACCCTTCATTGCGTCTCTCCCAGGAGGATCAAACCAAACAGAAAGACCGGAGCGGCGGCAGTAAGACTGTCGATACGATCCATCATTCCGCCGTGTCCAGGCAACAGTTGTCCACTGTCCTTGGCGCCTCGCTGGCGTTTGATCAGGCTTTCAAAGAGATCGCCGACTACAGATGCGAGCATGGTGACCAGACAGAGCAAGACCAGTAACAGGGCTTGGCTCAGGCCGCTCCCCAGCCAAGCAGCCAGACCAATGGCGCAAAGCAAGGCGCAGGCCATTGCGCCATATACACCCTCACGGGTCTTTCCTGGACTTACCTGGGGAGCAAGTTTCTGTTTTCCCCAGCGGTGCCCCGCAAAATAGGCGCCGATATCCGCACCCCAAATCAGGATCAGCACGAAGAGCAGGAGCCCTGGACCCGTGGTCGGAATATTATGGATCGAGACCATTGCCAGCCAGGCAGGCAGGAGTACCGCGAAACCCTCTGCCGCCCGGGATGGCACACTGCCAGAGTGCTGCTGCTCAGGGCGATAGCGAATCAAGCGCACTAGGGCAAACAACCACCATGCCGTGGAGAACAGCATTATTGCCGGCGTCCAGCCAGGCGGTAACAGATAGTAGAGTGCCAGCAGGCAGGCCAATAGGGCAAGGGTATAGCCAATCTGCAAGGAAGAAGGTTTAATGCCGCTCAACCTGGCCCACTCCAAGCTGCCGAGCGCGACCACCAAAGCGGCAATCAATGCCAGGTAAGGATTAGGCAGTAACAACACCGCTGCAATGACCAAGGGTGCGAGTATTAAGGCGGTGATGACACGCTGTTTCAACATGGTTGATGGTTGGCCATTTTGCTGATCATGTGGTTAAACCGCATACAATATCTCTTACCCTCTATGGGGAAAGCCGGCAGCATTGTCTCTATTCGCCATACAGACAGCCCTTATGAGGCCTCTGCGGTATGATCCTGTACCTGCTCGCCAGTGCGGCCAAAGCGACGTTGTCGACGTGAAAAATCATGCAGTGCCTCCTCCAGTGCCTTACGGTTGAAGTCAGGCCAAAGCAGATCGGTGAAATAGAGTTCAGTATAGGCACATTGCCACAATAGAAAATTGCTGATTCGCTGCTCACCGCCAGTACGGATAAACAGATCCGGTTCGGGCACATCGACAAAACTGAGATTGCGGGAAAATAGCTCCTCGTCTATCTGGTCCGGTGATAGCTCCCCTTGCTGCACCCGTTGTGCGAGCCGTTTCGCAGCCTGAGTAATATCCCAACGACCACCGTAGTTGGCAGCCACTTGCAGCAACAAACCCTGATTGGATGCGGTACGGTTTTCAGCCTCCGCAATCTGCTCCTGCAGGTTGTCCGAAAAGGCGCTGAGATCACCGATTATTTTGAGTTTGACTTGATTGCGATCGAGGCGACGAACCTCTTTCTTCAACGACCTTAGAAACAGGTCCATGATGAGATTGACCTCCTTTTGAGGTCGCTGCCAATTCTCACTGCTGAAGGCAAACAGGGTTAAAACTTGGATCTCTTTTTCGACACAGACCTCAACCACTCCCCGAACGGCCTCCACCCCGGCTGGATGACCCGCATAACGGGGCAGACCACGCTTTTTCGCCCAACGACCGTTACCGTCCATGATTATCGCGATATGCCTTGGCAATCGATCTTCGACAGTAACAGACTCCTTTGTTTTGCCGGTAGTCATTAACCTAGTGACCTCAGTGGAGAGTTACAACCGGCGGAATGCCGCCTATAGCCACTCGAGAGCTTACTGAATAGGGCTCGGATTAGAAAAAACTGCTGCCCTGTGTACTTTGAAGTCATGCACATTGACTCAGTATAGGTGGGCTTCACCAGTCAGGTGAAGTGAGATCGACAGAATCCAACAACTTTGTGTAAAAAAACCGTTTCACAGCCACAAATCAGATTTCCATCAGGTCCTTCTCTTTCTCTGCCAGCAGTTCGTCGACCTGTTTAATATGCTGGTCAGTCAAGTCCTGGATAAGATCCTGGCCACGATGTTCTTCATCCTCGGAAATCATCTTCTCCTTAACCAGGTCCTTCAGATCATGGTTGGCATCGCGACGGATATTCCGCACTGCGACTTTTGCACCCTCTGCTTCATGCCGCACAACCCGAATCAGGTCTTTACGCCGCTCTTCAGTCAATGGGGGCATGGGAACACGGATAACGGTGCCAGCACTCATGGGGTTGAGACCCAGATCGGAAGTGAGAATCGCCTTCTCGACCACCGCCACCATTGGCTTTTCCCAAGGCACCACGGTCAATGTGCGCGCATCCTCCACATTGATATTGGCGACCTGGCTGATTGGAACTTCCGAACCATAGTAGTCAACCCTTATATGGTCCAACAGACTGGGATGAGCCCTGCCAGTACGGACTTTGGCCAGTTCATGCACCAGTGACTCAACACTCTTGCCCATGCGGGTTTTAGCATCTTTCTTAATGTCATCTATCATGTCAGCCGCCCTTTACCACTAGTGAACCGATCTCCTCACCCTGCATCAAACGCATCAGCGCTCCTGGATCATTGATATTCATGATGCGTAGCGGCATCTCATTGTCCCGACAGAGCACGATCGCCGTTGCATCCATCACCTGCAGGTTTTCCGCCAAGGCACGATCATAAGTCAATTTGGGATAAAACTCAGCTTGTGGATCCTTTACCGGATCAGCCGAATAGACACCATTGACCTTCGTCGCTTTGATCATTAAATCGGCTTGAATCTCCACTGCACGGAGACTGGCTGCCGAATCGGTGGTGAAATAGGGATTGCCCGTACCCGCAGATAGAACAGCAACCTTACCGTCATCCAGCGCTTGCCGCGCATCTCTGGCGGTGAAGGTCTCACAAACATCGGGCATCTGTAACGCTGAAAAGACCACAGCATCGACACCGATCCGCGACAAAGCATCCTGCATCGCCAACGAATTCATGACCGTTGCCAACATGCCAATGTGATCACCGCGCACCCTGTCAAAGCCCCCCTGGGCCAGACCCGCGCCGCGAAAAATATTTCCGCCTCCGATCACCAAACCGATCTGAATGCCTGCATTCACCAACTCCTTGATCTCACCGGAAACCCGTTGCATGACAGCCGGGTCAATACCGAAATCCCCTCCTCCCATGAGGGCCTCGCCACTGAGTTTAAGTAGAATACGCTGGCAAATCAGATCAGTCATCTATTCTCCAAGTTACATCTTTGCCTGGGCCATAACCTCTTCTGCAAAGTTCTCCTGCTTCTTCTCGATACCTTCACCAACTTCAAAACGGGCGTATTGAACGATCGAAGCCGCCTTGCTCTTCAGAAGTTTCTCCACCGTGGTGTCCGGATCTTTGACAAAGGCCTGACCAAGTAACGTGTTTTCAGCCAGGTACTTGCGCATCCGGCCATCCACCATTTTGGCAACGATCTCATCCGGCTTGCCACTCTCCTTAGCCTGAGCGGTGACGATATCCCGTTCCTTGTCTAGCAGATCCTGGGGCATCTGATCGGCAGAGAGACAGATAGGATTCGTGGCTGCAATGTGCATCGCAAGATCCTTGCCCAGTTCCTCATCCCCGCCATCGAGTTCCACCACGACGCCAATGCGTGCCCCGTGCTGGTAGCTCGACAACTTTCCGCTGCTTGCCTGGATTCGGGAGAAACGACGCACGTTCATGTTCTCTCCAAGCTTCGATACCAATGCTTCACGGGCTTGATTGACCGTAGTCTCTTCACCCTCGTGCAGCGGTAACTTCATCAGTGCATCTACATCATCGACTGCACCCACCAATACCCGCTCGGCAACCGCCTTTGCGAATGAGGTGAAATTGTCATCTTTAGCGACAAAATCAGTTTCACTGTTGACCTCAACCATCGCGGCTTGAGCACAATCTTCGCTGAAGCTGATGACAATCACCCCTTCAGCAGCGATGCGACCTGCTTTTTTGGCCGCTTTGGCCTGGCCGGACTTGCGCATCTGTTCGATGGCGGCGTCGATGTCGCCATTGGTCTCAACCAGTGCCTTTTTACATTCCATCATGCCTGCGCCAGTACGCTCGCGCAGCTCCTTAACCAGAGAGGCTGTAATCGCCATAGTCTGTCTACCTTAAATTTTTGCTGAAAATAATTACTCGCGGATAGCGGTACGTCTACTCAAAACCACTGATCAATTTATGATCGCCGCTTCAGGACCCGTTTTCCGATACCTCAACGAACTCTTCGGTACTATCGCCGCCCGCCATGGTTGCAGCGCTCGCACGGCCCTCGAGAATGGCTGCAGACGCTCCTTGCACGTAAAGCTGAATGGCACGAATCGCATCGTCGTTACCTGGAATCACATAATCGATACCATCCGGATCGTTGTTGGTATCGACCACCCCTATCACGGGGATACCCAGTTTCTGTGCCTCGGCAACAGCATTCTTCTCATGGCCCACATCGACGATGAAAAGCGCGTCGGGAAGGCCGTTCATGTTCTTTATTCCACCCAAGCTCCGCTCCAGTTTTTCCAGCTCCCGGCTCAGGCCCAGGGCCTCTTTCTTGTTGAAGCGCTGTTCAACACTGCCGTCTTCAAACATGGCTTCCAGCTCTTTCAGCCGTTTGATGGATTGCTTGATGGTTTTGAAATTGGTCAGCATGCCTCCCAACCAGCGATGGTTGACAAAGGGCATACCGCAACGATCGGCCTCTTCGCGCATCACACTCTGGGCCGCACGCTTGGTCCCCACGAAGAGAACTTTACCGCCGTTAGCGGATAGAGAGCCGATGAAATTCATCGCATCCTTGAACAGGGGCATGGTCTTCTCAAGATTGACGATATGAATCTTGTTTCGATGACCAAAGATGTATGAACCCATTTTCGGGTTCCAATAACGGGTCTGATGCCCGAAGTGCACGCCAGCCTCAAGCATCTGGCGCATTGATACTTCACTCATGAGTGACTCCTAATTGTATCGGGTTGTACCTCCACATATCCCATGACCCAACCATAAGGTCCTGATTCTTAAGTATTTACTACTTTGAATCACGACATCTCGTGGCACCCAGGCCCATGTGTCGATATGTGTGTGTCGTTGGCCGCTGCCAATACCTTAGTCAGGCAGCGGATATAGTCTGCCGAAGCGTTTGCGATTCGGCGGGGCGTTTTATACCATAACCTGCTTGTTGCGACAAACACGCCGCGTCCCCCTAGCCCCTTTATTTCCCCGGATTTTTTAGAATTTTCAAATGGCTATCACAATAAAAACCGCCGAAGAGATCGCAAAGATGCGCCTTGCCGGAAGACTGGCTGCTGAGGTGCTGGAAATGATCGCCCCCCATGTTCAGCCCGGTGTTACCACCCTGGAACTGGATCGAATCTGTCACGACTACATCGTCAACGAACAACAGGCAATCCCTGCGCCGCTCAACTATCGAGGATTTCCCAGATCAATCTGCACTTCGGTGAATCAGGTGGTCTGTCATGGCATACCCGGAGAGAAGAGACTCAAAAAGGGCGATATCGTCAATATAGACATCACTGTCATAAAAGATGGATTCCACGGGGATACCAGTAAGATGTTTTGTATCGGTCAACCGTCGGTGTTGGCCAAACGGCTGATCGAGGTAACTCAGCAGGCACTCTGGATCGGGATCAGACAAGTGAAACCGGGATGCCGTCTGGGGGATATAGGCCATGCCATTCAGACCCATGTGGAGAGTTACAATTACTCGATTGTACGTGAATATTGCGGGCACGGCATCGGGCGCGAATTTCACGAGGACCCCCAGGTTCTCCACTATGGGCAACCCGGCACGGGAATAGAACTACAACCGGGAATGTGCTTTACCATTGAACCCATGGTGAATGCTGGTAAGCAACAGGTGAAACTTAAACCCGATGGTTGGACCGTCGTCACCAAGGACCGAAGTCTCTCGGCACAATTTGAACACACCATATTGGTTAAGGATAATGGTTTTGAAGTACTCACCTTACGCAATGAAGAACACGGTAAAGTCCCATAACCGGGATCGAGCTGGTAACAAATGATCGACTTTTCAGCTCTGAATCAAGCATTCGCAGAAGATGGCTCACCCATTCAACCCTGCAAGGTCATTCTGAAGCACTACACGGAGGGGGCTAAACAGCGCTTCTCCACCGGCCAAACCCCAATCAGCAAGTTGGTTGCTGAACGCGCCCAATTGATCGATGAGATCCTGATACGCGCCTGGAATCGCTTTACGGAAATCCCTGTTGATGCCTGTCTGGTTGCCGTTGGAGGTTATGGACGAGGCGAGTTACACCCAGCGTCAGACATCGATCTGCTGATTCTACTCGACCACGAAGATCAGTTTGAGTCTTTCACGGACTCACTTACACAGTTTATCACTCTGCTTTGGGACATTGGCCTTGATGTCGGCCATAGTGTACGCACTGTTGAAGACTGTGTACGGGAGGCAGATCAGGATATCACCGTAATCACCAACCTAATCGAATCCCGCCGTCTAGTGGGCTCGGAAAAGCTTTTCGCCGCAATGCTTGAGGCAACCGGACCTGACCGGATGTGGAACAGCCACGATTTCTTCGAGGCAAAATGGAACGAACAACGCATTCGCCACGCTAAGCAGGACGATACAATCAGCAACCTTGAACCCAACATCAAAGAGAGTCCCGGCGGCTTGAGGGACATTCATATGATAGTCTGGGTTGCCAAACGCCACTTCAAAATAAATGACCTGCATGATCTGGTAGAGCACGCCTTCCTCACCGAGGCCGAATACCATACTTTGATCGAAGGACAGGATCATCTGTGGCGAGTCAGATTTGCACTTCATCTATTAACCGGCCGTCACGATGACCGTCTGCTATTCGATCATCAACGCACCCTGGCATCCTATCTGGGATATGACTCAGATCATGCCAATATGGCGGTAGAGTGTTTCATGCGCGATTACTATCGCACCGTGATGGAGTTGAACCGGTTGAATGAGATGCTGTTGCAGCATTTCCAGGAGGATATCCTTTTCAAGAATAAATTGGGCGATCCAGTTGAAATTAACAAACGCTTTCAAAAGCATGGATACTTCCTTGAGGTAACCAACGAAAGCGTTTTCAAGAATTATCCAACCGCAATGCTGGAACTCTTTCTGGTGATGCAAGAAAACCCCGAGTTGCGGGGAGTCAGGGCCAGTACGATTCGCTTAATACGCAATCATACCTATTTAATAGATGAAAAATTCCGCCAGGATATACGAGCCCAAAGCCTGTTTATGGAGATCATACGGCAACCCGTTGGCATCACCAGCGCGCTTCGTCGCATGAATGTCTATGGTGTACTAGCCGCCTATATACCAATATTCGAAAATATAGTCGGGCGTATGCAATACGACCTTTTTCATGTCTACACCGTAGATGAACACACCCTTATGGTGGTTAGAAATCTGCGCCGATTGACAATAAAAAAGTATGCTGATGAGAATCCGCTCTGCTCTCAGCTGATGAATGCCTTGCCCAAGGATGAAATCATTTATCTCGCCGCACTGTTTCATGATATAGCCAAGGGCCGAGGAGGCAACCATTCTGAGCTTGGCGCTATCGATGCATACGATTTTTGTCGCTTACATCATTTAAGCGAGTATGACAGTCATTTGGTTGCTTGGCTTGTTCGTCATCACTTGGTGATGTCCATGACTGCGCAACGCAAGGACATCACCGATCCCGAAGTGGTACAAGATTTTGCATCACTCGTAGGCGATATCAATCGACTGACTTATCTCTACTTACTCACCTTTGCCGACAGTATGGCAACAAATCCCGCTGCATGGAATTCTTGGAAAGATTCTCTATTACGCGATTTGTTCAATGCTACACGTCGTGCACTTTTGAGAGGCCTGGATAACCCGCTCGCACAGGATGAACTGATACGAGAAAAGCAAACAGCTGCGCTCCATCAGCTTTTGCAACAAAATATCCCAAGCGACGATATCAGTAACCTATGGACAACGTTCACTAAAGAGTACTTTCTCACACATTCGCCGAATGCGATTAAACGCCACACCAAAGCAATCATAGATTCGAATGAAGGCGATTTACCTCTGATACAGATGCGTCAGACAGAAAAGCGCGGCGGTAGTGAAGTGCTTATTTATTGCCTGGACAGGGATAATCTTTTTGCCGTTACTACAACATTGCTAGACCAACTGGCCCTGTCAATTGTCAATGCAAGAGTAATGAGCACATCAGATGGACACTCTTTGAGTTCTTATCTTGTACTGGAACAAGACGGCAACCCGGTGGAAATCGGTCGCCGCAGTGAAGAGATCATTAATACACTCTCTGAAGGACTTCGTCTGAAAGGTACTCAACCATTCAAAGTAACTCGCCGCATACCACGCAAAAATAAGAGTTTTAACTATAAGACCTTTATCTACTTCACCCAAGAACCTAAACTGCAACGAACAACCATGCGCCTGGTAACATCAGATAGGCCTGGGCTCTTGTCCAACGTAGGGCAGGCTTTCGCCGAATGCAAAATCAGACTAAAACACTCAAAAATAACCACGCTTGGCGCTCAAGTAGAAGATATATTCTTTATTACCGACAGGGATAATAATCCGGTTCTTGATGAAGAAAGACTCAACTGTCTAAAAAGCGCGGTGGAGCAAAAAATGTCTGAATAGCTGAACTTAAATTTATAACTCTCTAATCTTTCAGGTATTTTTCTAGATCAAACAAATTGACATGTCACAACTTAAGCTAGTACCGACTTTAATTGTAAAGCACCTGTGTTTGAGATTGTATTAATCACAAGGCTTTTGTATCATAATTCATTGATAGTATGAGTATTTTTTCATGTATTTACGATACAGCGGTAATTTTCACTTTTATGGAATGTTTCACTGACTACGAAACATAATATGTGATATCAATGACTCTATAGAATTACCGGAGCACCTCATGTATCACAAGATTGCCATTGTGTATGTCCATGTCTGTTTGATATCTCTACTTCTGGGTTGCGGTGGTGGAGGTGGTGGCTCAGGTTCAGATACAGACATTCAACCCCCAGTCATTTATAACGCTTACACCGACCTTGAGTGGATCATACCCAAGACACGCACAGATGGAAGCTATCTTCTCACCTCCAGTATTGCTGGTTATAAAGTCTACTACGGTATTGATGATAACAACTTAGATCTTCTGGTCGATTTACAGATCTCACTAGTTGATGAATATCGTATAGGTGTGCCCGATCCTGGCAGCTTTTTCTTTGCTATCGCGGCATATGATAGTCAAGGTAATGAAGGATCATTATCGAATATTGTATTTAAGGATGCCTATCCAGTTGATTAGTAGTATCGATTTTTTTTAATTTTTATTTACCAAACCCTTTATCCACTGCTTACTCTCATACAACCATGGCGAAATGTCCGATAATTTTAAAACCTCGTATTTTAAATTTGTGCCTAATGGATTAAGAATGCTAGCGATAACTTTCCACTTTGGCCCATAGTCATCAGGCAGGTTCAATTCATATCTACTCTTAAATAGCAGCATCAGTAACAGATCGATATCACCCCATAGCCATCTCGTTTTTACGCCCAGTTCATATTCCGCTACCTGTGAGATTTCTTGTTTTTGAGAAATATCAACAAGTATTTTTGGGAAATCTACACCTGCATCGATTGCCAATTGTAGTGAGCCCCAAAAACGACCATTGATCTCCATCAAATATGGTATGTTTTTCACTTCGTCATGTTTGAATTCGACCATGGCAACGCCATGCCATTTCAGATTATCGAGCAAAAGCTGGCTATGTTTATCAATCAGTGGATCGATTCTTACGCTTTCCCTGAGTACACTTACACCTCCAGAGGGTGGTTTTTCGCGAATTCTTCTATGAGAAAACTTCGCTATGCATCTACCGTTATCATAACAATAGAATGCACCTACACCGTTTCCATGTACACGTTCTTGTAGAATAACAGGGAATATTTCTTGCACCGTCTCATTCAGAATAGTCCTCAGTTCATCCTTATTATTAGCGTATTTAACACTAGTAAATATCCATCTATCATCGACCTTTACTCTAGATCGTGATGGCTTGATAACAATCGGGAATGGTATTTTATAAGAATCAATACTAACACTATCTTTAGACTCGATAGTCTGTGATTCGGGCACAGATAGTCCCAATTCCAAGGCAAACTTCGTTAACGCATTTTTATCAGCCGCCATCCTCATAGTGGCATCTTTCGCTATCGGTACATTACAATTGAGTCTTCCCTCCTTAACCATTCTTGATATTGGAAAAACGCAAATATCAGTAACAGGAATAACCAAATCAATATCGTATTTATCGACTATCTCTATTATTGTTTTACAAAATGCTTTGCTATCTGAGGCAGGATCAGGATAGAGGACCGATTGATAGCAATACTTTGAGCTTGCTGCTAATGACTTTTCTCGCCTCTCACCAACATATACATTATATCCCTTCGATCCCAAAGACCTCGTAATTGCAAGTCCCGCCCTACTGTTACCGTCCGTGACTAATATGTTTCTTAAACTGTTATTCATTGTGGTTAATAATGTACAGCGTCAATATACATATAAAGCGATTTGTATTTACTTATGTTTATAACCATTTTTTTATTTTTTAATTAAATATTTTTTCAATATCCTATTTAATGTCGATTTATTTTGATTGGAAACATAAGCATGGGTTGGCAACGTGATAATTTGCTCTGCAACCTTATTGGCGCCATCAAAATCATCGTCAGATACTAGATATTGGCTGATTTCCTCTAGTTTGTGGAGCGGCTTTGGATATGAGTTTGTTATACCATACCGCTTGGTATGCTTAAGGATCGCCTCCCTCTTTGTTTTGTCATTAATTTTGACAGGGTATCTCAAGTATACAGGATTGGCTTCCTGGAACTCGATAATTTTACTTAACTCCTTATTCTCATTCAGGTTATTTTTATACCAATTGCCATTTTTTACCCTCTCATCAGTGATGTGTTCAGATCGCTTCAATTGCTTCAGCGCCAAAGGAGCGACAATCCTTGAATATCGTTTTATTGATATATCATATTCATATCTGGTTTTACCAAGGTTCAAAAATGGCAGGGAGGCTGGCAACCAATATAGTATTGGATTCAAAAAAATGTAATAAACTATAACCTTGGCGGCAGTTACTAAATTTTGTTTTTTAGAACAATTAAGGAGTTGTTGATAATGTTTATTAATGATTTCTGATAATTCTTTATTGCTCGTGACAACAACCCCGCCATCAATTGAAGTTATATTTTTGCCTTTATCAAAACTGTATAAACCTGCAACTCCAAAAGTACCTAAATACCTACCCGAATATTTTGCATTTAGTGATTGTGCCGCATCATCTATCAAATATACGTTATTGCTATCTGCTATATTTTCGAGTTCTACTAGTTGATTAGGTATACCGTACAAGTTCGATGTTATTACACAAAGTACATTTTCAAATGGAATTTTTTTCAGGTTATCTAGGTCGTAGGACAAAGTTTCAGGATTAATATCACAAATTCTGATTTTTAACCCGGCGTTCACTATCGAACTTGCAACTGAGTAACAAGTGTATGCGGGAATAACCACCTCTATACGATTTTTTTGTTTGTTCATTTCCGCCAATGACCTTAATAAAAGTGTCATTGCACCACGACCAGTAGTAAATAAATAGTTGTAATCGTGACTATATCGTTTTTTTAATTCATCTTTGAGTGCTGAACGTTTATCGAGGAAAAGGAGGTTGCATATAATCCAATATAGAAATTCACTTGTTTTTATCGGTGAACCACTTGGTGCTAAATACTTTAACACTTGTTATGTCCTAAGGAATGTACTTTGAGAGAAATGGCCCAATAATTTGGGTGAGTTTAAGGGGCATCATTCTCCATAGCTTGATGACAATACGGTATTTTGGATTAGATGGATTAAGGTTCGGCATCTCCTGAACGGAATTGAGATGGTACTGCCAATATAACTGTTTTGTTTCAGCGTTCCATTTTTTCTTGAATGACTCACCCCCAGATTCCACACTTGATCTTCCCAAATGATAGGTATCGTATCCTCTTTCACAGGCATCTTTAATCATTTCCCAATAAAGTACATAGCTAGGTTGATATTGCCTATATTTATTGTCCAGACCAAGCCACATGCCTTCTACGACACCATTGTAATAACCGTTCATGGCGGTTGCTATCGGGATTTCATCCTTATAGGCAACAAAAATAGTAATACTATCTCGCAGATAATGAAATATTTGTTTAAAGTAATTGATTGAATAGATTGGTGTTCCTAGATCCTTCCATGATTTAGATAAAATCTCATAAAAAATGGGCAATAATTCCTCTCCTCCTTTTTTTATATATATTCCATTTTTATAAGCTCGACGTATATTGGTCCTATGTTTTGATTTGAAACCGTTCCATAACTTCTCATAATCACCATCAAGTTTTATTGTAAGAGAGATCTTATTCAAGGATTCTTTTAAATTTATAACAGAGGAGGTTTGACTCCTTATTTCGAGATATTTGGCACTTATCTCTTCTGTTAAATCGCATGCACGTTTCTGAAGTTGCTTTTCTATTTCAATTGATTCTGCGCAACAAGAGCCATAGTTGACAAATGGCATTGAACACAACATATGTCCGAATAATGCACTTTTTAATGAAACTATTGGTAAGACGCCGACAAGTTTACCATTTTCCTCTGCTGCTAAATTGTAAACATCATGTTTGAAATAATTGTTGTTAATAAGTTGCCACTCAATTAATTGATAGAAACATGAATGATTGCTATTGCCTAGATAGAAATTCCAATCATCTAATTTTACATCATCAATTTTAATATTTTTTATATTTAAATGATTTTTATTCATCTGTTTACCATATAAAAAATAACTTTGTATTTAACTGATATCTTGAAATATTACTCAATGCTATGAATGTTCTACTATTTGGACATATTAGAGATTGTTTCTTGTTAGAGTTTTTGATATTTCATTTTTATAATCAAAAACCATTCAGAATATACCTAAGAGGGTAGCCATAAACATGGGTCTGTTACTCGCTACAGCATCATTGACATTCAATCTATTAATGTTATATAGATCAGTATTTTCATCGAGATGCCCGTAAATCGTGCCAAACCCGTATTCATAACCTATCTCATTTGCCAACCGACCTATTTCTTTATGATAATCCCCATTAGGGTAAGCAATCCACTTTACAGGCTTGTTCAATTTTTTTTCTATAATATCTTTTGATTTCGACAATTCTATTTTAGTCTCATACTTATCGATTTTCGTTAATATTCTATGACTACATGCGTGTGAGCCAATCGCTATTCCATTGTCACTGAGTTTATTCAATTGTTCCCATGTCATATGCCTATCAACTATGGGGTAGGCATCCTGAGGGTTCAGATTAGTAAAGTCAGAGATTATAGCGTCTATTTCCTCATAAGGTTTTACCTTTAGTGATCTAACGTAATTCATGATCTTATTTTTTTGACTGTCAAGATCACTTTCGTCACTTTCAATTTGATATCTAGCTAATAATTTAAGTGATTGTTGTGAACCAGTTTGTTTTGCACTCCAAATCAATCTACCTAACTCTTCCTGCCAAAATGTCTTATCAGAAGCCACATAATCCGTGGGTGCGAATATAATTGCAGGACAGCTGTGTTCCTCCAAGATTGAATATGCATAGTCATAATTATCAAACCAGGCGTCATCAAAAGTTATGATACATTTTGGATCAGTTTCATTTTTAAGCTCATTAATACTATCTGCTAATGCGTGTACATCTAGAATTTCAAAACACTCTTTTAGTAAACTGAGCTGCATAGCGAAATTTTCAGGGGTTACCATTATTGCTTGGTGGGTAAAGCTGTATTTTCTTTTATTAGATGGTAAGACTCTATGGTAGGTAAGTACCGTGATCTTATTGTTTAATTTTTTTTTGAGAATATATCTAGATAAACCGGTGTAATACAAAAAATATGCGATAACCTGTTTTACTATATGTAGAATCAGCGATATATTGTTCCTCATTTTATTATGTATTTGCTATATTTTTTTAAATATTAAAAGATTCGCAAAGGCTGGATTCGCATAGCGTATATATTTAAACCATATCTTGTTGAAAATATGGATCATTTTTTTCAGGATTGAAGACGAGACTACCCAATACAATTCACTGAATTGCCCAGCTCTTCTTTCTACCAATTTCATTCCATGTTTTTCAAACTCCTTAATAAGCCACTCAATGTTAGCTTGCCTGGTCATTAATTGTCCGTCAGGAGTCTCTTCCCAGTTTTCTATTCCCGCATCCACCAAATTGACAACCGCCCTTTCTTTACCTAGGACTTTTTTTAGAAATCGTATGAGTTTAGTTTGCAGAGAGTGCATATTTCCTTCACTTACAGCAAGCATTCCGCCCTTTTCTATGATGCGTGACAGTTCCGATATTGCTTTATCGACATCGGGTATATGCATCAAAACCCCCCAACATACAACTTTATTGAATGATTCATTATCGAAAGATAAAGCTGTTAAATTTTCACATTTAAGGTCTATTTTCGAGTCATACTCTGAACCCTTCAAACCTTGTCGGGCCAGATCTAAAGCTGATTCAGAAAGATCTGTACCAATGACATTAAAACCGCGATCAACCAGGTTTTTAGATTTTGCACAACTACCACAACCAGCATCTAAAACAGTTTTTCCATCTGTTTGTGAAAAAGCATCACGAATATAGTCAAAGGCCATATCGTAGAACTTCTGATTATCCGGTGTTCTGTAATTGTCAATCCACTCATCATGGATCATATTTTTCCGTAAAGTTTTTTCAGCATCATTTGAGTTTTTTGTGTTCATTGGTTCTCTCAAACTATGTATTTATAATTTTCGATACACGAGTATCAGAGACTGTAAATATCACGCCATAAAAGATAATTGACCGCTGTCCATATTAATTCCGATGAATCAGTTCGGCCTTGGATATGTGAATGATATTGTTCTCTGACATATTGTAAGTTTAAATTCTCCTCACCTGTTGTATCAAATAGAACCTCTTTCACCATTTTCCCGAATCCTTTTTCGTCTCTGATCCAATTTGATATTGGTACACCAAACCCTGATTTTCTACGATATATAAGCTCATTAGGTAGGTATTTTTCTGCTATCTTCTTAATTAACATTTTTGTATTTGCTTTTTCTATCTTTACAGATGCAGGAACAGAATTCGCAAACTCAACAAGTCTGTAATCAATAAATGGAACCCTTGCCTCTATACTAGCACCCATACTCATTTTATCCTGTCGATTGAGGATTGAGACCAAGTACGTCATTTGGTCTTGAATCGACACCATATCCATGGTTTTCTCCATATTCAAGAGAGATTCTGTTACGGACTTTCTATAGTCTATATCTCTAATTCCACTGTTTTTTAATGCACTATTTACTATATCTTTTTGGTTAACTGCTGAATTCAGCATTATCAGTTCTTCTCTGGATAAGTTAGAGAAATAACTCAGTTTTTTTGCTCGATGATCTGAAGTCAAAGATGTGAGGATTTTTAATAATGGCCGAGAGATCCAGGAAACCTTAGCGATTTTCGATAATAATTGTGGGATTAAGTATCTAGGATAGCCTAGGAACAATTCATCAGCTCCCTCTCCTGTCAAGACTACAGTGACATATTGTTTTGCTAATTCGCTCAATGCGAATATATGCACAGAATTCGAGAAGTGAAGCGGTTCATCATTAAGTTTGATACATTTACTCAGTAAATCTGAAAATTCCGTGCTGTTTAACACGAGTTCATGATGTTTTGTCTGATATTTATCTGATACTAATTTGGCATACTTAGATTCATCATAATCACCTTCATTGAATCCTACGGAAAAGGTGTTCATATTATCACCGGCAATACCGGCGGCTATTGCTGTGACAAGACTCGAATCTATTCCACCGCTACAGAACGCGCCGAGCGGTACTTCACTCATAAGTCTGATCTTAATTGCATCTTTAAGTAGAAATTCAATACCTTCCATTGCACCAGAGGCATCGATGGTATGATCCTTTTCTATATCAAGTAAGTTCCAATATGCATGCGTAGTAATTTCACCGTTTTTAACCAACATGCAATGTCCAGGCAGTAATGAAAATACATCATTGAACATTGTATTTTCGCCTGTTACACCTCTAAACATAAAATATTCATAGATGGATTGATTATTTAATACGGTATCTGGTAAACCATATTTAAGTATTGATTTTATTTCTGAGGCAAATGAAAAACCCTGCTTTGTTTTGCTATAGTAAAGAGGTTTGATGCCCATCCTATCCCTGGCCAGGAACAATGATTTGTCATTCTCATTGAAAATAGCGAATGCGAACATACCGTTAAGATGGTGTACACATTCCTGACCATATTCCCTATAAAGATATATGATTACCTCGGTATCTGATTCTGTAGCAAAAGTGTAGCCTTTCTTTTCTAACTCATTCTTGAGTATTTTATAGTTGTATATCTCTCCATTGAATACTATTCGTAATTGTCCACTACTATCAGACATGGGCTGATGACCGGTGGATAGACCAATTATACTAAGTCTTCTATGAGCTAAACCGATTGAGCCTGACAGATATAGGCCATTATCGTCTGGTCCTCTATATTCAAAAACATCTCTCATCGCAGACAGTCGTCTTTCGTCGACAGTCATGGAAGGATCGAAATAGAGTACTCCGGCTATGCCACACATACATGATTTTCCTAAACTAAATATTCAAATCAACATTTGAGATGACCCACTTGAACTTACCTGATTGCGTGCGTTCAAGCTCATCGACTATCTTAACAGTTACGATTGTGTCACTGCCCATGCGCTCAGTAAGGCCATGTATCAAATCACTTCTGTCTTTCTCACTAAAATTGTCATTGACTCTTAATTTCACCATTACATTTGTAGTATCGGTTTGAATGATTTGCGACTCTAATATTGAAGTAAGAGGTTTGAATGGATGTGTCAGTACGGATGGAGATATCAACCTGCCGTCCTTTAATACCAGTGTATCTTCTGCCTTGGTGGTTACATCGTTTAGTAAATAGTGCTCTCTTTTACAGCTACATTTTTCGGCTTTGATGGCTGACATATCATTGGTCTTATATCGCAACATTGGCATGGCGTAGTTATGCAGTGAAGTGGCGACTATAGTCCCGGTCTGACCATCTTGTAATCGGTTGCCAGCACCATCACATATTTCGGTAATACCGTATTCCATACCAATATGAGCTCCCGTATGCTCACTGCACTCAGTTGTAAACAAAACCCGTTCTGCTGATCCGTAATAGTCAAAAACTTTACAGTCGAAACTTTCCTCGATTGTTTCTCTTTGAAAATCATATAAAGTTTCAGATGATGTCAGCACGGAATCCAGCTTCAGTTTTTCTCCAATGTTCTTTAGATATTTCGCGAGTATATATACGGTTGATGGATAACCATCTAGGGTTTTTGGGGAGTATTTACGGAGCTCTTCCAGATAGTAGGGTATATTTTCTGGCTTTAGATGAAAGGATGATAATAGCAGTTGTTTGTGAAAATAATTATATCTCCAGAATGGTGGTTGTTCATTCTTTAAAGGTACAATTATATTTCCTCTAATAACAGCAACCTTATCTCCAAGTTTTCCTAGATTGATACCTGCCCAACTATACTGTCTGTCAAGCATTGCGTAGTTAAAGTTAACAAGATTGTCACTATAGCATATCTCCAGAGGTGATCCTGTAGTACCACTGGTATGCCCTTTTTGCACTGTTTTTAGGGCAAATTCATCGGATAGTAGAGATTTGAAATTTCCTTTTATCGTCTCTTTTGTAATGATTGGTAACTTTTGTAGATCATCAAGCGTCTTAATATCGCTTGGCCGCAATTTAAGATCTTTCATTACATCCCTATAATATTCAACATGCTTATAACTGTATTCAATAAGCTGCTGCAGCTTCTCTTCCTGATAGGCAATCAATTCCTGTTTGCTGAACCACTGGCTTTCTTCCATAAATTTTTTGATTTTTTTAAAGTCACCACCGTATCTTTTTCTATCCAATAGGATGCTGTAACCCGTTACAGCTATATTTTGTATCGCAACAGGTAGAGCGTCATAGAGATGCTTAAATGGCGTGTCCATTTCTATATCGATATAAGACTAATGTTGGATACTTTGATATGCGTCGATCAGTTTTGTGGCAATTGAAGGCCACGCATATTTCTGTTCGGCTAATTTTCTAGCTTGGTTACCCAACTCCTTTCTTCTCTCCTCATCATTGATTAATTCAACAATGCTGGAAGCAAATCCTTCTGCTGAATCTTCTAGATAGACATTATTACGATCACTGACCTCTATACCCTCACTACCGATTGAGGTAGATACTATTGCTTTCCCTTGAGCAAGTGCATCCAGTACCTTCAGACGTGTTCCACCACCAACTCTTAGAGGCACGACATAAATTGCAGATTTTGCGACATAAGGCCTGATATCATCAACATACCCTAGTACTTGAATACCTGGGTCCGTAGATGCATAGCTAATCAGTTCTTTTGGTGGATCCTGACCAATTATATAGAATTTAATATCAGGAATTTTCACTTTTACCGCAGGCCATATATCATTGATCAAATACATGACAGCATCTTTATTCGCAAACATGTTCATGCCGCCTGTATAGATAATTGCATTCTCTTCTTCTTCTTTGAGGTTCTTGAAATACTCTATATCAACCCCATTAGGGACGATTACTGTGTTCACACCAGGAGACATCTCTTTCAACTCTTCAGCATCAGTCTTTGACATCATGGCATTGACTGGATACTTCGCACTTTCACTTGCTTCATAGGCTCTGAGCTTTTCTGACTGTTTGGCTACGTAATACCGAGTAAACCAAGTTGACTCAACCTTTGACCTTCTTGCCATGAGTGAAGATTCAATATTGTGGTGTGTTACAAGACATGGAATATCTTTAATGAATTGCTTGTATTGGGAAAGACCCACTGTGTCAATATGCACTATGTCTATATTGTTATCGTTTATTAACTGCTCTATTTTCTTTCTTAGTTTATAACTTTTATGCGCAAGCACACTAAATGGCAGCGGATAGAAAAAACCCATAACGAATGCAATCAACTTATGTAGTTTCGACTGTTTCGGCCACAATTTAAAATAGTGGATTTCAGTGCAAAACTTGCTAAGCTCATGCTTGCTCTCTTGTAATAATGAATCGCTTGATATCGTATCCGGATGGTGAAAAGCAAGTAGATAGACTCTGTTTTCTTTGCCTATTTCACGAATAATGTTATAGCCCCTTTGTAATACCCCACCATGTGGCGGATAGGGGATAATCTGCGATAAGAAGAGGATGTTCATTATTTAGCCTATTTGTTTATTATATTTTGGTAGAGGGATTCATATCTGGCAGCCATTTTTGCGGCCGTGAAATTAGTCTGATATCTGACTTGAGCAGAATGTCCATAATTTTCACGTATGTCCTTATTCTCTACAAGTAATTTCAATGAAGACGCCATTTTGTCGATCTCACCTGGATTTACAACAATACCTAGATCATCACTGTTTAATACTGCAGGTGTATCACCAACACTTGTTGTCACTATCGCTTTTTTCGATGCCATTGCTTCCAGCAAAACCATCGACATTGCTTCCCAAAGCGATGGCTGGAAGAAAATATCTACCTTTGGCAAAATTACTGTTGATGCCGAATCTACCCAACCTAGTAGTATTACATGCTCGACTAGCCTATTCTTTGCAATTTCCTCCTCTAGTTTTGCTCTCAGAGGACCATCGCCTGCAATAATAAAAACAAATTTATTGTGTAATTTGTCCTTAAGTATTTTAGCGACCTTAATCAGGTCAAACATACCTTTTTGTTCTATCAATGTGTTAACACATCCAATAATAATTTTTCCCTCGTTCCTGTACTTATCAACCTTATCCATCTGTATTTGTAAATGTTTAACATCGACACCATTCCACACGGTTGTTAAGCGCTCTTCTGGTATTTTATAGTACGAAGATATGTCTTTTTTTTGTTTATCTGCCACTGTTACCAGTAAATCCGGGACTCTCCAGAAAAGTCTTTCAAATTTCGCCATTCCAGGCTCTCTATTTGGATAGTTACCAAAATGAAAAGTATGGATCAATCTAAGCGAAGGCATTGTTAATCTACACAGTGATGCATCCACTAGAGAGTGGACATCTTGTGAATGAACCAAATCGATTTTATTCTTTTTTAAATATTTTCGAAGCCGAAGCGATGTAAAATAATCGGTTTTTCCGTTCGGAGTACTTTTAACGAGTCCTATAACGTCTGTCCCCTCCTCACTAATTTTATCCCCAACTATCCCTTTTTCTTTCAAATAACAGGCTGTCACATCAAAAATATTTTTATTTATTGTCCTGCATATATTTGCTGTTACCTCTTCTGCACCACCTATATGTAAGGTCGAATGTAAAATACATATTCTAATTTTAGATTTGTTGTTATGCATTACCTTAGAACTTTTTATATGTATTTTGTGGATTCTTGTCCTTTTCTGAACCACTCTTGCTATTTTTATACATTAACTCAGCAGCCACGAACAATCCGGCCAACACATAGATATGCGGATAATAGGCAACTGATAAAAATGCACCACCAATAGCAAAGGCAACCAGAGAAGAATTGAGCATCAAAAACAATTTCCTATATATTTCGCTATCTTCTGAGTCGTCAGGCTCTTTTCGTATTGATTTTATAAATTTATTATTTCTTCGATAACTACCTATCAATAAGGATAAAAAGACAATGATACCTGGCAATCCAAGTTCCCCTAATACAAGAAAATATGAAGAATGCGCAGTTAACCAAGGTAGATTCTGGCCAGCATACTCTGGCGGTCTGAAATCAGTACCCAATTTGACGGGAAAATGTCCTGTTCCTACACCCAGAAAAGGATGAGCAGCCGCCATACGAACAGCAGTTTTCCATGCTATTATCCGCCCCATGGCAGACCCTTCTTCTTCATAATTCCTAATCGTGTTCATCCTTTCAAAATAGACTGGCGGAGCAAAAGCCACGACCGCAATAAGCACACCTGCAATTAAAAAAATACCCATAATTTTTTGTCTACCCATCCACCAAAGATAGGCAAACATACCAATCAAAGCTAAAGATGCACCACGTGATTGCGTTCCAATGATTGCAAATAGGAGAATTAATAATGCTAAAATATACAACGCCCGATGCATGAACTTTTTTGAGTCTTGAATTAGGAATAAACACATAGGTACAGTCAGCGACACAGATAGAGAAAAGTCGTTACCATCTCCTAAAAATGCATTTCCTGATATATATGATCTCACAGCTGGGTTCGTAACAACTTCTGGATTCAATATAACTAGAAGGACATGGCTAATCACAAAAACTGTGAATACCCCTTTTACTTTGCTCACATCCGTTACTATTTTGATAATTATGTAGTACCAGAACAAAAAACCCAGTACGAGTTTAAATGTTTTGTAAGAATATTCGGTGACGTCTGCAGTTAATACTGAAATAAGTAATAGAAATAAAAAAAACAAAAATAGCTTAGTATTTGTATGTGTGAATATTTTAGTATTATCGTTGGCGCTTTGATAGAAAATTGCACCAATGGTGACAATAATGGGGATGATTGAGTTTAGTTTGATAACACCTATTAACGGCAAATAAGTGTCTGGACGTACATAGTCCATAAACAATGAAATTAAGAGGCCTAAATACAACATCTAGAGTATTACTTGATTTATGCTAAGGTTGTATACGCACTGAGTAATTTTTCAACCCGTACATCTTGATTAAAGTTATCTATTATATTTTGCCTCCCTACTAAAGCCATTTCATAGAACCTTTCACTGGTTTGAATATAATTCTTCATCGCATTAATTAAATGGTCCAGATTTTCTGGTTCTATCAATATACCATTAATACTATCTTGAACAATTTGTCCCGTACCGCCTACATTGGTAGCAATAACTGGAACAGTCATCAATAGCGATTCCAGAATAACATTGGGCATACCCTCAGTGTTTGAACTTTGCACGACAAGATCTATTTCATTGTAAATACTTGTCATATCATTTCTATACCCGGTAAATATGACTTTATCTGAAATACCTAGCTCATTCGCTAATCTCTTGAGTTTTTCCTCTTCAGGACCTACGCCTATCACCAGAAAAACAACATTCGCATCAATTCCCTCGATTTTTTTAGCTGCCTTGAGAAAATTATCTTGTCTTTTCTCTGGACTAAGCCTACCAATATTTGCAATCACTTTTGCATCGGCTTGGATCCCAAACTCCTTCCTGAATTTGTTGCACTTTCGATCGATAACATAATCGTCAATTACTAATGCATTATTAATTACTCTAATCTTCTCCTCGTCAATACCATTTTGAATGAGTTGATCTTTCATTAATTCAGAGACTACGATAATTTGATCATGAAATTTCAGTAAATATCTATCAATTGCTGTATATATTGAGCCTTTCAGATTGTTTGATATCCATCCATGGCAGGTCGAAAATAACGGCAAACCTAGACGCTTTGCGCAGATTAATCCGAAAATATTTGAACGAAAATCGTGAGTATGAATTATATCTATAGATCGGTCTTGTATCACCCGTTTTATCTGGTCAATCACTTTCATATCAAATGATTTATTTTCTTCTATTTGTACAACATCCAAGCCCAACTCAACAGCTTTTTTTAAATACAAGTGATCGTTGTGGCTACTTCCAGAAAAGGCCCCTATATGAATATTACACCTTGACCGATCTATCATGTCTGCACACTGTAGGATGGTCCTACCTGGACCATCAATCCAGGGGGAGTCACGTAGATCCAATACTTGTAATATCTTCTCAGACATAGCGTTCGATATTAGCGATACTTTAAAGTCTACTATTAAAAGCAATCATAAATGAATTATTCCAAATAAAATTATTAAATAATGCACAATTATTTAGGAGACAATTACATTTTATTATGGAATTAATAACGGTTTATCATTACCCATTCTGTCTTTTTGTCGGATTCCACATCTCCTGGCGCCTCCCAATTAAAAAAAGAAACCACGCTTTTAAAATTGCAAGATTCACCATTGTAAAAAATATCGGTATTTTACCTAATGAGCTATTAGAAATAATACTATTTTTAGGCAAGGCTCCTATTGCTAATGCATAAAAAAGTATTTGTGCGAAAAAGATAAATTTTAAACTTGGATAGTGCAATAAATTATAATTACTCCACAATAACAATAACAGGAAAAATGGGACTAACCATCTCATTATTTTATGTGAAAACAAAAAGACGGAAAACCAACCAAATTTAAATATATTCAATAGCTTTAAATTCGAAAACAGAGCAGTCATTCCTCTTAATATTGTTCTAACTTTCCTGTTGTATTCATTGCTAGTGCTTTTGGATGCACTCATGGTACCTATTGCTTGTGGCTCAGTAACCGCTCTAAACCCTGCATTAACTGTGTTTAAAACAGATAAAAAATCAGGTGCCAAACCTTCTTCAAATGGCTTTACCAAATGCAGTCTTTGAGCATAGAACGAACCGCTGGCTCCGACTATCGAGTCTATCTCTGACTCCTTATTACGTAAAAACAACTCGTATTTACCATATAACCCCTCACCTCCTTGACTTGCAGGGATATGGTCTTCACCTGATACACATCCAATATTCTCATTGAAAAGTGGGACAACGATTTTTTTAATTGAATCTTTATCGAGCATTATTGAAGCATCAGTAAAAATAACAATTGGTTTTTCAACCTCTTTCAAACCTTGATTAAGGGCATTGGCCTTTCCCTGTTGTTTTTCGATGATAATGATTTTTATGTCCAAGTCTGAGTTGTGGCTGTTAATTATATCTAGCGTATTATCACTTGAACCATCGGACACAATTACCACGTCAAGTAAATTTCTTGGATAATCAAGATTTTCAATATTGATTAATTTATCTTTGATGACATTGGACTCATTATGGATTGGCAATAATATTGAAATGCCTGGTAATTCTTCATTTCCAACATCATGGTGAATCTTATTATTTACGTATTTACCAACCACAATTAATAGTAGCGGATAGAGAAAATATGCATATAAAACACAAAACAGAGATAATAAAAAAAGAATCAGCATATCGATAATTCCGAATGATCAGACATTTTCAAGATATCTTAAATAATTTATTACACATATTTAATTGGCAGAACACACTATTATTTGTATTATTAATATCTCATTAATGAATTTAGTTATTTGCCGACTATTATATTTTACTGACAAATTTCAACTAGTTAAATCTTTATGAATTAAACCCCTTCTTTTATCAGTATCAATTAACTCTATATTTAAACCAAATCCTGCATACATAAATGCAATTAATTCATCATCAAATGCTTCACCCTTTTCTGCATCTGACAATACCCTAAGCCCCTTATTTTTTAATGTAGTGATTTCTTCTGTAATACACTTGTCTGTTTTGAAACAGATGTGATGCAGGCCTTCACCATTTTTCAAACTCTCAATTAAAGGAGACTTAGGATCCGTGGGCTCAATTAATTTGATGTCTAGAGAATTTTCTTTTTCTAAAAATACCACATTTACTTTTTGTCGTGTGTTGGTTATTTTTATTGTTTTCTGTTCATAGCCGAATATATCGGTCAATCGCAGGATTGCCCTGTCTATTGATCTAACAGCTATACATATATGGTCAATATTCATATGGATGATCTACTATTGCTTTGAGCATAAAAACACTTGTGTTGCGCACCATATTCTCATATTTTTATATCTACAGCCATTAAATAAATCCTGTTATTCTAGTGACTTTTTAACATATACTAGATACGCTGATCATCATCGTGGAACTCTCTATTATTGCTATTAAATCAAATAGTTATAGTAATTTGCAATAAGCGTGATGACTTCCTACTCACAATTTCGGTAACGATCAGGTGATAAGATTGGTTAGATTTTAAGCACAACTCATTAAACAAAAAGAAACAGTGTAGGTATGAAGTTCAAGTAATGAAAAACTTATTATCCAATAAACATGTAATACACAGTTTATCTCTTTATTCCGGGATAGTTGTTTTATTAATTATATTCAACTCTACTGCCGTCAGCATCTATGAAAACTGGTTAGCTGAGGGTGACCTCTACTCTCACGGATTTTTACTTGTCCCCGTTTCCATTTATTTATTCACTCTAGAGTGGAAATTAATAATAAATAATTCAAGAATAAAATTACGAATAATTCCAACGATAATTCTGATTTTACTATCGCTATTCTGGTATATATCCACAAGTGTAAATATACAGGTTATAGCGCAATTCCTTTTGATAGCTATCTTAGCATTCTATATCTATAGCCTCCTAGGTTTTAAACAAAGCTTACGACTCTCTTTTCCAATCTGGATTTTTCTTAGCACTGTCCCTTTATGGGTCATATTTTCTGAGCCACTTCAGGTACCTACGGCGCTAATCGTTGATAAAGCGCTTAAACTGACCGGTTATACGTCATTTAGAGAAGGTTTCTATATCCATATTCCAGAGGGCATTTTTGAGGTTGGAGATACTTGCAGCGGTATTAGGTTTCAAATAGCTGCTATTACCACAGCACTACTTTATGTATTCTATTATCGACATACTCTCAAAACATCGTTTATCTATATTGCTATTGCATCAATCGTCGCATTTTTATCCAATTCTGTCCGTATTTATATTATTGTGCTTTCCGGTCATTACACTAATATGACCCACTCCCTTTTATCAGATCATATTTGGTTGGGCTGGTTAGTATTTGGTATTTTCTTCATAATATATCTGATCATTTTAGGAAGAGTGGACAGTAATATTTTACCAGCTGCTGCAACAGATAAGATTCAGACACAAACAGATACATCAAATAGCGAAGTTATCACTCTTACTAAAACTAGTGCATTGGCACTATTATTGATACTTATCTCCGGTGCAGGACCATTGCTGAGGATGAGTGCACAATTTTCAGAAGATCCAATAAATAATAGTGCTTTAGAATTCAATCAAACTATCCATGGCTGGAGCCAAGTTGATTCAACATCACAATGGAGTCCTATCTGGCAATCTTCTGATAGTGAATTGCTGACAACTTTTTCAAATAAATTAGGGACTGTCGACCTGTTTATATCGACTTTTTTCAGTCAATCTCAAGGCAAAGAATTAGTCAATGACTTGAACCTTCCCTACAACAGTGACTGGAAATTTGTAGCAGTAGATACAATAGATACTTCATTAAGTGCAGATGAAAATCTTAGAGTAACTGAAACTATAGTGACCAATAAATATGGCCATAAACGAATAATTTGGAATTGGTATTATATCAATGGCAATACAACTAATGATAAGCTGAAGGCTAAACTATTAGGACTGTTGAATATTATGACTGGCAGAAAAGATGAGACGGTTTTCGTCGTCTCATCCGATCAGAGAATTGATATAGAGAATACCAGAAACATTTTGAATCAATTTGTAGAGGACAGTTTCTTTCACTTCAAAAAACAGCTGGATGAAATCGGCAAAAATCTCTGAAACCAACCATACTGAACTGAAATAGTTATATTCTCTTCAGCCGAGTGTAACCACTTAAATGCGATGAGGATTTGTTTAGCACTCGCTGAATTATTCTTCGAAATTATCCCTTAACCAACTCTCGACATAATTATGCATGGAATTTTCCCAGTCCGATTGGGAAAGTATATGGTTAGCATCTGGTACGGTATGTAATTCATATATATTTTCGTACTCTGACAAATGGGTCTTATAAATATTTTCAAATTTTTCTTTGAATTCCCATAGTAATCTATCACCACCACTATAGATTAAGAGCATTTTCTTCGATTGCTCCAGCATTGAAAAAAAACTCGGCGCAAACTTCGGATTCACATTCGATGAGGCATCATGCTTAAACTCTATTTTCTTTTTACCTCCACTGATCATCTTATCCTGCAAACCTTTAGTAAATACTCTTATCGGTTTTAAAAGAATTTTGAATATTGTTTTAAAATCACTTTTAAAGGTTAGGAGCCGCTTCCAAGAATGTATATCCGTTAATTTACTGATATAGCCTTTTTTCATATCTGTCAATTGCCCTTCAGTGACAAACTTTGAAAAATTACCCTCACCACCCTCGAAAACATTAATCAGGCCAAGAGCTATTAATCCTTTCACCCGGTCGTCTGTTATACCTGCGAGCATGCCGGTTATGGCACCTCCACAGAGGCCACCTAGTATAAACTTATGAATATTATATGTATCACCAACCCAATCCATTGCATCTATTGTGTCTTCGATATAACGTCCGTTCTGTATGCTATTGTAGACATCTACAAGAACCTTTTGATCTAATTCTCCTTCAGAATCTCCTAGACCATAAAAATCAAACCTTAGGACAGTAAAACCATTGTCTACTAATACTTGAGACAGTTTGTTATACATTCGATGCGGTCCGACTCGCATCTTTATTCCGGGCGATAATAATAATATAGCCAGGTCCTTTGCGTCACTATCGGGTTGCTCAAGTATGCCGAACAATTTCAGACCGTTTCTGTTCGGAAATATAACTGGTGAAGAAATCATGTTAAATTGTCTATCCAGGTTAACGTTGACGAACTAAGTTCTTTGGCAGTCTGATAGAATGTCTTTATTTCTTTCCAAAACTGTTCCTCTTGAGATTTCACTAACTTAGACTGTTCACCAAATTTAGTGACAAATTCTAAATATTTTTTGTTCTCGGGTTGCTTTGGATTCCTGACAATTTGATTAATCAGGCAGTTGGTGGTTTTACTATAATTCAATTTTTCCAGGTCAATGTTCGATATTTGCGTATAGTACTCATATGTGAGCAGGTACCCCTCGTTATTAATTGGTGTACCTGACTGCATCTGCTTAACCAAATCTTCTCTAGTTACTTCTACTTTACCTTTTAGTGCCATCTGACCCGCAAGATTACTCCTTAAGAGTTCTTGCATATATCTCTCACCATCTAAGACCGGGTCCCAAAGTATTAGATTTTTTATATCGCTATGTTTGGAAGCATATTCAGTTGCTAGAGTTGCTCCAAGTCTAAGGCCGAATAAGTTTATTTCATTAATTTGAAATTTTGCTTTCAGTCGATCGATAACAGCGTCGATATCTTCAGTATGTTTGTCTATTGTTGAATCGATGAACTCACCGTCACTATCACCATGACCTCTGAAATCAAACCTGGCTACAAAGTATCCCTGTCTAGCCAGTTCTCTAGCAAAACTGACGTAAACTCTGTGACTCCAAAGTTTTTCCTCCGCAAACGGATGAATGAAAACATAAGCCTTTTTATCATCAGCTTTTTCAGGAATATGGAAAACTGTAAATATCTTTTCATTCTTTGTTTGAATGAATTCTAAATTTTCTTCCATTGTCAATCGAGTTCATGTTGGTTATGGATTAAAAGGACGTTTTATAATTCATACTTGTTTTAGATTTATCTATTCATTTCATCTTCAGAACCGTCGCTATCGTATCTAGGATTGATTTCAGTCATGGCCAGGCAAATATCATCTATACAGGTCTCGATATCACGTATCACCTGTCCAGTTACTGCCAGCCCTTTACCGTATGGATCTATCACTTCCACACTCTTTGTTTTGGACAATGCGCCTATCCATACTGATTTTTTTATACTGGCACTATTAATTGCGTTCAGCATATCCCAATTATATCTATCCAT
Organism: Candidatus Thiodiazotropha sp.; assembly: GCA_040507005.1. GTDB lineage: Bacteria > Pseudomonadota > Gammaproteobacteria > Chromatiales > Chromatiaceae > Thiodiazotropha. The sequence continues at coordinate 14,531 of JBEVVS010000025.1, read as the reverse complement.
GATTAAAATAACATTCGCCCATGCAATATCGGATAAATCTACTGTTTTAGATTTGTGGTCGTATAGATTGTATCCGCGTTCTTTGAGTATCTTTAAATACTCCGGATCACAACTTCTATTTTCTTTTTTATGAAATCCTGCAGATCTAATATGATATGTCTCAGCAGGGCAAGACTTTTTCAGCAGATGTTTTGCTAGCGGACTACGATAGATGTTACCGTAACATAACACTAGTACGTTATTTCCTCTCCTTTGTAGAATACTATCTCTGCTCTTTTTTCTAGCTTGCGATAAAATGACCACATGCCGGGCTCTTCTAAATATTGACGCTAAGACTCTATTCAGTAATTCCAGCATTATTTTTTGCTTTTCGGATTATTATAATCTCAGTTCAACAACCCAATGTTGCTAAGCACGTCTTCTACAGAACTAAATTCAAACTGATTCAGTAATTGGGTAAGCCTAGGTTTAAACTTGTCTAAATTTTGATAGTGCCTAAACTCTGAAAGCATGGAGGATTTTATCCTGGGTTGATCAACATCTATCTCCCATGGGTGCATATAAAATATGAAAGGATTATTTTTTTTGTTGACTCTCTTCAATCCTTCACGTGTCAACCAATAGGGGAAGAGTCTAAAATAACCACCCCCACTGATAGGTAATCTCTTATTTCCAATCGGGACAGTAGAGAGAGGGAATTCAATTATCTCGTTTCCAGAAGCCGTGCGAAATTTATGGGGAGTAACCTCTGCATTAGGAATGCCGTACCGGTCGTGCACGATTGGGAAGATACTTGAATCATAGGTAAATCCAGCTTCACACAAAATATCTATTGCCCAAATTGACGCTGATGTGATCGAATAACTGGCCGCCCTATACCCATTTACCGGCTTGCCAGTAAGGTCCTCGAGTATCGATTTTGACTTAATTGTCTCTTCTTTGAAAACTTGCTGAGATTGGTTATAGACTAAGTCATGCATATATCCATGACATGCCACTTCATGTCCCATATCAGAAATACGTTTTACTAAACCTTGTTCTCTTTCAGCAACCCATCCTAGTACAAAAAATGTTGCCCTGATCTTATGCTCGTCAAAGAGATCTAATAACCATTTGGTATTTTCACTTACCCTTGAAGTGTATTGACCCCACTCTGTCTTATCGATATTTTTTGCAAATGCAGATACCTGATAGTAATCTTCAACATCTACAGTCATGGCATTAATTAACATTTTTTCAACATCTATCAATGATTTATTTGTTAATGATATTTTATGTCTGTCTAGATAATTGTTGCTCAAACATTAATTGCAATCAATCACATCTCATTTATGAAAATCTTATCATAAAGCTGTTGTGTTCTTTCAATATTCACATTGATATGGAAATTATCCAATAGCCTCGCATAGCCACCACTCCCCAGGTTTTCTGCAAGTGTCTTATCTTCAAATACTTTTACTATTAATTCGGCCAGTTGATCATGGTCTCCAGGTGTAAAGGTTAAACCAGATTTATTGTTTATAATTATTTCCGGCACAGCTCCGTCATTAGCTGCAATCAGAGGCTTGGAAAGAGACATAGCCTCTATAAGCACACGTCCAAATGGCTCAGGCTCAATGGATGTGTGTAACACGATCTGTAATATATTCAGATAGTCAGAAACGTTTTTTATATATCCTGTGAATATGATATTTGACTCTAATCCATATTCTTTAATAAGCGAATTTAATCTCTCTTTATATTGAACATCCTGTTTAGTGGTATCTCCAATTAGCAGGCATACGGTCTCCGGATATTTTTCTACCACTGTTCGCATCGCTTTGACAGCAACTTCCTGGCCTTTCCACTCCCTTATATTACCCAAAACCCCGATTATTTTATGCTTAGGACTCAAACCTAATTTTTCTAGAATATTTTCACCTGATATCTTCTTACTTACCTGCTCCGGATCAATACCATTGTGAATCGTTACGATATTACTCTTAATACCATTTTTTTTTAAGGTGTCCGTGACAGACTTAGAGATGCTGATTATTGCATTCAATTTGGATGCCAAATATCTCGAAATCAGTGGGTAAATGCTATTTATACCTCGCTCATGAGTTATGCATGGTATCCCAGCAAGCTGTGCAGCAATCATCCAATCGTTATTTCGCAGCACAGAGTTGTTCAAATGCAAGAGATCTATTTGATAATTTTTCAATAACCGTTTTTTCTTATTGCTCGAAAGCAAAAGATATCCCAATAGATTTAAAGGTTTTTGCAGAACCCTGAGCAGCGAATTTAATTTAGACAAATATCTATTATTTGAAACCAGTGTCACCGGTTTATAGGGAGGAACCACTAGAGTCTTGACACCTGCTTTTTCGTATTCAGGTATAAGCGTATTATTTTCATGGAATATCACAATCGGATCATATTTGCTCCGATCAAGACCACTGGTTAAATATAAAAGACTGTAAAAAGAACCCCCGACAGTACCATCCGTATTACCTTCACAATACATAATTTTTTTTAAATCAGTCATTGTTCAAAATCAATCTAATAACCACTTCTTCGGGACAATATCGAATTTGCACTTCCAACTACCGGGGCCTGTTTCGGTGCAATCCTGATGTTGTAGTTTCCTATCCAGGCAAGAGCCCCAACCAGGGTTTATTCATCACCCTGTTTACCTCAAATCTCGTCAGTTACGGCTTGCCCCATGAGGTTGTCGGCCTCTCCTCAGGTAGAGTCGTATTTGACCGCCTCAATCCATCTGGGAGGACAAGCCTTCTGGCCGGCCTCAATCGTATCACCCTGTGGTCTGACCCATTGGGTGAATTGAACACTATACGGTCCATCGTAAGGCTGAATGGGCTGCCCATCATCGGGTCAAGCCGGGATTGTTCATCTAAGAAACCGTTCTGCTTATCCAGGAATTCGAAACATATAGAGTAACAAAACAGCACCCCTGGGATTATACCCTGAAGCCTCTCTTCAAACAGCTGAAATAAAAAAAAACTATATTAATTAGTCATGTATAATTGACAGGGGCAAAAATCTGAATCTAGTATCCTGAAACCAGCACTCTAGACGGAAATCCTTACACCTATTCTACCTGGTATGCATTCGATCAAAGCACAGAAAATCAGTCTGAAATGGCTTATTTACCAGCGTTGTAGCACCTTATATATGGAGTCAACCCACCGATGGCCCTAAGGAAACTAGTTCAGTTTCTGAAACACTCCGATGGCAATCTTAAAAAGAAGACCATCCGTGCCGGAATATGGGTAGGTATCTCAACGGCCACTCTTTCTTCGTTGTCATTTGTACGATCAATCATACTTGCCCGCCTCTTAACACCTGAAATATTCGGTCTATGGGCGATCTGCATGATGTACATACGTGGCATTGAGCTCATGACTGAAACCGGATTTGGTACAGCGCTCATTCAAAAACAGGATGGCTTTGAGGAGGCAAAGGATACCGCTTTCACACTCATGGTAATTCGCGGCATTCTACTCACTTTGATCAGTTTCATCTGTGCCCCGCTGATTGCAGTATTTTTTGAACAGGACATTATTCAACCGCTTATCAGCTTTCTTGCCTTGGCGCTGTTATTCAGCGGTTTCGCCAACATGAACACTATCCAGAGACAAAAGGAACTCGATTTCAAACCCCTGGTTTATTTGGAACAGATCCATACACTGACCAATTTCATCCTGGTTGTTGTCCTTGCGTATATATATCGAGACATCTGGTCAGTTGTCCTCGCTCATGTTGCCTCGACACTACTTTACGTCATCATGACGTATATTATTATTCCCGGGAAACCCAACTTCGCCTTTAACAAGAAAATTGCCTGGGAACTATTTCACTATGGGAAGTTTATTACCGGGCTGACTATCGTAGTATTCATTACTACCCAGATCGACAACGCGGTAATTGGTAAAATCCTTGGCATGGAAGTATTGGGCTTTTATGCCCTGGCCTACACCTTGGCCAACCTGCCTGCCACTCACATGTCGAAGATTCTTTCTAAAATATTGTTCCCTGCTTACAGCAAGCTACAGAATGACCTGCCGGCACTGCAGTCTGCCTTGACCAAGGCTATCAAGTTTATCTCGCTGACAACCATTCCGGCCAGTTTCCTTTTCATAATCCTGGCAGACGAACTTATCACCGTACTATACGGCGACAAGTGGCAGCCCGCCGCTGACTCCCTGAGAATACTGGCTATTTTCGGAATGTTGCGTGCTATCTCATCACTCAATGGCTACATGTACAATGCCATTGGTAAACCCCATATCCCTTTCTATTTCAACCTTGGAAAACTGATTGTCATCGCAATTATCATTGTACCTTTAACACTGGAATACGGCATAGAAGGGACAGCAATCGCTATTACTGCGCCATTGTTCATTCAGTTTTTTATCAGCTTGTTCGTAATATGCAGAATCATTCAGGCCAAATACTGGATAATTCTAATGACAGTTTTTAAAATATGCATTATCAGCACAATCATGATCACCGCTGTCCACTTCATGAAAACCGTTGTGGCAGGCACGACTATAACCGGACTGATTCTTTTGTTAGTAACCTCCGCGGTTTTATTTGTAGTGCTATCGATTAGCGACATAAAAGAAATGGTACAAATGATATTGTCTCGGAAAAACCAGTAATTCAAAATTCATTACTATAAATAATGATGTGAGACCTATTTACTATGCCAGCGCCCAAAGACCCTCTATCCAAAAAACTGATTACGGCACTAGAGTCACTATTTGGAAAATATAGTGATCACATGACGCACAGACGTAGCCTCAAAAACATGCCTTCAATTAACCAGGCACTTGCGTCAATTAGTTCACGTTGGGAGATAGCACCACTTACAGAGCATAAGCCTCCTGTTTTTATTCTATCTGCTGGTTGGAGATCCGGGTCCACCCTGTTGCAACGCATTGTGTTATCGGGGGAAAACATCCTGGTTTGGGGCGAACCCTATGCACACTCCGATTATATTCGTAAGATGGCCGATTCTTTGAGGATATTTCAGAATGATCTTCCTCGCGATCAGTTCTTTATTGACCACTATCAGCCAGATGAAGAATCATCTCAGTCTCTCTCCGATTTGTGGGTGGCCAACTTATATCCCATGCCCTCTGATTTAATCGATGCTCATCGCCAGTTTTTCATTCGTCTCTATGAAACGCCGGCAATCAATTCCGGATACCAAAGGTGGGGACTAAAGGAAGTTCGCCTCTCCATAGATTATGCGCAATATCTCAAGTTTCTTTTTCCGGATGCCAAATTTCTGTTCCTTTATAGAAATCCATATGATGCGTACCAATCTTATAGAAGTTTCAGGGCATGGTATGACGTGTGGCCCACTTCCCCTGTTTTTACCCCTACTGACTTTGCTAAGATCTGGAAAAAATTATTGGATAGCTTTATAAGTCAGCATCAATCACTCGATGGCAAGCTTATAAAGTATGAAGATTTGATTACAGGCAATCTCGATCTTTCCGAGTTATCAGGATATCTTGGGTTTCCTGTCAGGAAAGAGACGATAGAGACAACGGTTACCGGTGGCAGGGCTTCCAAAAAAACCGAGCTATCATCACTGGAGAAAAAACTGATACAACGTGTGGTCGAGCCTACAGCCAGTCAACAGGGTTACTACCTATAACCGTCACCATCCACTCTCCTCAAATCCATGGATGAATATCGATAACTGTTAATCCGCTTCAACAGATCAAGCAAGGCATCAATAGTCGAGCTCAGGTGGTGGGCGCTTTACGGATATGAATTCAGGGTTGATGTCGGTGGACATTCGACTCCGGCAAATGGCGATAACCGCGCCAGGAACATTGCCATGTAAAAGCGTTTGATATAGAAAACTTCAGAAGCAGCAAAAGCGATGATGTGAATGTTAAAGGCGCGAGCAGCACACAATGAGTACTGCTCGCTTTATAAATATCTAGGATTTACTACGTCTTGATAACGCAGCCAGACCCAGGAAACCCGTGAGGAATAACCACACTGCAGCAGGTACAGGAACCGGTGATGCCCCGCCATCGAGTACGGGTATGATGCTCAACATATTCTCGAAATAGAGCGTACCCGTTGAACCAAAATTAAAGCCAAATGCGAAAGTTTCCAAACCTATCTCGGGGTTTCCGGTGCCATACCAGTAATCCCATTCCCGTACATTCTGAAATGGGCCTGTGTTATGTGGTCCCCAAGCGCCACCAGGTGTTTCGTCACAGATGTGATCTGCTCTTGGCTCACATAAACCTAGATTGCCAAGGGTTGAATAGTAAAGATGAGCCATTTCGTGGTTAGGGGATGAAATATTGTATCCCTTGTCGGCTGAACCATCGTTAACCTTGTTGAGATTAAAGCTAACGCCGTCTACCGGTGAAACTGTAGGTAAGCGCCATGTGTTATAGCCAAGGTAGTTCGCGGCATTCATCGCATTGATATATTCATGTGCAGTCCCTGACTGCATACCGCCATTTGCATCAATGCCCAAAACACCGAAGCTATTCTCCGCGGCAAGATTTGCGTTTTGCAACCAGCTTATACCAAGCACGTCGTCATAGATGAGTCCATTGCCCTGATCGAATAGCGCTGCATCAGCAGTGGAAAAGAGGCCAAACGCCGCGATCATTCCTAGGCTTTTTTGAAAAAATCGATTTGTCATTCCTGTAATCCTGTTTACGTGTTTGTATGATTAAATATCTTTAGCAATAATAGTGCCATCTATTAATTACTTTATAATCAATGGCTTATTTAACAACAACATCTTTTATGTAAGAATTTCTGACACCTATCAGACTAAACGCATCAAGATATCTTAGCTATGTCATTGATTAGCAATTGCTTTACACCTTACTCTTCTTTTTCCACCATGACTGTGAAAACGTTAATAATTCCGACACTTAATTGACAGGTAATATCTGGGCATCATCACTGCCCATAGGGGTAAGGTGGGTATTGGTCGGGTGAGGATTTTTGTGACAGATGGAGGAATAACCAACTGCCTGATGGGATTGATTGATGGTTACGCGGTTGTAAAAGGATAGGCGGGATACCACTTGAGTCTTTAGTGGTATCCCGCCTCCTCAGCTGATGCTTAGTACAAAACTGCAGGACTTGGCGGCGCGGATGAGGTGCCGCCCACAGGGATAGCCGGGAGGCTACCTGTGGTGACGCCAATGACCTCATTACCAGTGACGTAGGCACCCAGGTTGATACTGGCGTTCGTGCCTTGACCCTGTAGATTCAATATATCCACACCGGCATTGTTTGCCTGTGAACTACCTGAGAGATTCAGTGTATTAGCTGTCGTACTAGCAAATGCAGGATCCGCGATAAGTGAACCAACGGTATCTTTGTTGAAGGTGTTTTGCCAGCTCGAGTAACTGTGATTGGTGTAGTTGACGCGTGCGTGAGTACTATTACCGCTATACATGTTGTTTCTGTAGGTCATACTGCTTAAATCAGAGATATCTTCGGCCTGTATGCCGCGATTACTATTCGCTATTATATTATTAGCAAAAACAAGATCTCGATAGCCGCTAGCGGTAGGCTTGAAGAAGATACCGCCGTTGCCAATGTTGTAGAAAGTATTATTCACAACATCGATATTTGCCGGTCCGTATGAGTCGATGCTCATAAATGTGATGCCAGCGCTGCTGTCACGAAAAATGTTTTGGTATATCTGCCCACCATACTGTTCAGACGACGTTCCCAGCTGAACCATTGCGATACCTTCACCATCAAGATCATGGAAGTAGTTATACCTAATCGTTATAGGACCGCCATTACCGGCCTTGATGTAAATCCCGCCAACACTATCAAAAATGTCGTTGTGTTCGATGGTAATATTGTTTGAATAATAGATCGTGATCGCAGATCCGTTTCTATTATTGCCCGCATTCCTTGTTCCGTACAATGTATTGTTACGTACAAGTGAATCCCGCGAACGCTCTATTCGAATGGCATTGTGGTTATCATTCCAATGAGAAGTAATGCCTCTTACAGTCAGGTTTTGGACAGTTATATTATCGGATTCCCATATAACAACAGGACCCGTATCTGAGTTTGTATTGATGTTTCTCTCATCAAGGATGAAACCGTCCCAAACGATATGGCTTCTTCCAAGCGTGCCGATCAGAGGCCCACCCGCCGTATCTGGACTAGAACTCAATACCACATTGCCATCTGCCCTGAATGTGATTGGATTGCCGCTTGAACCATTGTTTACCGGATTATAAACAGGATTATATCTTTGACCCGTTTGAGCGGTGACATTGTAACTGCCGGCCCTGACAATCACGACATCGCCAGCACGAGCGGCCTGATTGGCATTCGTGTTTGTGTGAGATGTGCTTCCCCAAGTGGCTCGCCCAAGGGACGCCCAAGGATTCGAACTGTTGTTTGCTTCGTAACTGGTACTATCGTTACCAGCACTTATATCGACATAGAGCGTTTTTGCCTGCGCGACTGAGAAGGCAAGACATAGTGATGTAAAAATTAACAGCTTCTTCATGATATTACCCTCAACAATCATAGATTGTGTATATTACAGTAGTTGTAACTTTCGTAATGTGTATATAGGCCTTTGAGAGAGAATTAAATTCACTACATTTCGACCAGGAAATTTGACGTATTAAAGATTTCCTCGCAACCATGTCAGCTTTCTACCAAGCTATCGCTACTGTAGGCCTCCGCTCATGGATTAGCCACTGCCAAAGTGGTGTCGTTTAAAATCCTTACCAATCAACTCATCGGGTCAAGTGAACAAACCTGACAGCAGGGCTAGCAGGGCATTTACGCATGGCTTCATAAGACATTGAATAATTTGCTATTTTCACTATCCGAAATGTTACCAATCTCGCCAAATGTTTAATCTTTTGCCCTAACTTTGCTGCCTGTCAGCACTCAATCTAAAGCTATTATCGGCAGTTAATAGTAGTTTCTCCATGCGTCAGTTCGCACTTGGAAATGATTAAGTTCACAAAATACTCTTGCAGCGCAAAAATAGCACTCAGGCCTTCTGAAAACACGCTCCCAGCCGCTGAATCCTTAACTGCTGCTATCTCTTTTTCCTGCACAAATATTAGTCCGCAAATCACATTTTAGCGCTTTCCTGCTCTGTAGCTAGGTTCCTCAAATGTAAACTCCACCCTAATCCATAAATATATTATTCCTTTATAATCAATTCGTTACATTTTTATGATTGAGTATTCGATGGTGGTAAACATAGCATGTCCAACAATTAGAATATCACTTCACACCCTGTGAAATTGTAAGTTGCTGGAGCTTGCAGTGCAGGCACAATTGCGCATAAAAAAAACGACGGTATTTTATTGGACTCCATGCTTAAAACAGCCGCTCATTAACCGTGGATAGGGTCATTGATATCAGGCTAACTTGGTTTAAATAAAAGCACCAGAGGTGTGGTTTTTGGCGACTCGTTTTGCTGTCCAGTCCATTCAATAGGTTCAATCCTTCCTCTGCATCACTGGACAAATTCGGTGATTTTTTTAGTGCGCCTCCAAAAGCCTCTTTTTAGTCTAGTCCTGTCTGTTTTAAAACCTTTGCCCTTACAGTCGTATATAGTCAACTCATCCCAGTTACGTTCGTTTATAAACTGACGCAGGTAACAATCGACATCCATCAAGGCGCCTTCCCATTGCGCCAGTTGATGTGTGGTTTTCGATGCTCTAAAGCCTGGAAAGACAACAATGCTCTCTCCATCTATGCAAGCAACATCATTTAAAGGACCTGTTAGATCATGATGGGGTATATTCGAGAGTCGCGCCAATCCTTTTGCCAGTGATGAAGAAGAATATACCGCAGTACAAGTTGTATCTGTTGAAGGCAATTCGCCAAAGCCGAAAAACCACAACCCGTTTATTGTCAAACTGCCGGCCACCATTCTTTGCTTATTGATGTCACAGTGATGAAACAGCATTTGGATCTCATTGATAAGATTTAACCACTTGGATCTATCCGCACCACTGGGCAAACAATTATCAATATGCCGACCAACTACATAATCGATAGCTTTTGTTTTGATATTAGGGCATTCAGGAAGTTCTAACAGCCAGTCGTCTGGATGATGAATCAATAAAGACAAACCGTCCTGCTCGAAATGATTGTTGAAATCTCTCACAAGCTCTGCTGCTTCAGTTGAGGTTATACCCAATTGGTCCGGGCCAATCAGCAATACCCTGTCACCGTCCGCTGCCAAGTGTACCGGTGTCGCTTTTGCCCAATATTTATTGGCTGAATCTCCTCCAGTCCCTAGATAAGTAACAGCACCAAGCGGATAGTCGGGACCTGTATCATTCGCTATCCCGAATAAATGGAATAGTGTTTCATCTAGGTTATTGCCCTGAAAATCGACTCGCCGTGATCGAGTCAATAGCATTTCCAGAGTAGCGGGTCTGGCAGGATCTTTTGCAAGCATATCCTCCTCTAGGGGCCAGAACATCTCTGGTAAGAGCAGATGGACTTTTCGCATATCTTTCACTTATGAGATCCATCCTCCCCCGGCAATTCTAGAGGTTGGCATCTAGGCCATGTTATTTAAAATTGACCGTTTGACCTCCTCTAGATCTGCATCTATCGTAACTACCGGTGACGTCGATTGCTGAATAGCGGTATCCGGATCTTTGAGACCATTTCCAGTCAGGGTACAAACGATGCTCGAACCCTCAGGGATTTTCCCTGCTTTGACATCACGCATGGCTCCGGCCAGTGAAGTGGCGGAAGCCGGCTCGCAAAACACACCTTCCTTTTCGGCCAGCAGCTTTTGTGCGGCAAGTATTTCCTCGTCTGTGCACTCGTCAAACCAACCGCCGGACTCTTCTTTGACCTTCCAGGCCTGATTCCATGACTGTGGATTGCCAATGCGTATTGCTGTGGCAACCGTTTCCGGATCCTGAACGGGCCCACCCCGCATGAATGGCGCCGAGCCGGAAGCCTGATAGCCGACCATGACGGGCTGTTTTCCGGTGATCGCTCCTCCGGCGAATTTACACTTGCCATGGCAGTAGGCACACGCTTCAGTAACATTATCCGCCGATGTACAACTGTACTCCCGGTACCCTATCCAGTGAGCAGTGATATTTCCCGCATTACCTACCGGCAGACAATGGTAGTCAGGTGCATGTCCTAACTCTTCAACAATCTCAAACGAGGCTGTTTTCTGTCCCTGCAGACGATATGGATTGATTGAATTGACAATGGTTACTGGTGCATGCTCTGCAACCTCCTTAACCAATTGCATGCCATCATCGAAATTACCTTTGATTTGTATCGTCACAGCCCCATACATCATTGCCTGGGCAAGCTTACCCATGGCAATCTTGCCGTCCGGTATCAACACAAATGCCGTTATGCCTGCACGCGCCGCATAGGCAGCAGCAGCAGCTGAGGTATTCCCGGTCGATGCACAGATTATGGCTTGACTACCCTCTTCCACAGCCTTGGTTACGGCCATGGTCATGCCCCTGTCCTTGAAGGATCCTGTTGGATTCAAACCTTCATACTTGACATAGATATCCACATCCTTGCCAAGTTGTCGTGGGATATTGTTGAGCCGAATGAGCGGTGTGTTGCCCTCGCCAAGACTGATGATCCGCGTATCATCATGAACCGGCAATCTGTCGCGGTATCTTTCAATCAATCCTGTATAACGGGAACGGAATGGCATGATTTAAACCTCAATAAAATACTATTTGCTGTAACGAAGAAAGGATTGATCAACCATCGAGGCGTTCTACACGAATACGCATCACCTGGCCATAGACGGCATCCAGTTGTTCGATCTTTTCGATAGCGCTATCTAAGTGTTTCTCTATAACCTTTTGCGTCAGCATTACCAATGGAACCGTATTGTCACCTTCAGCGGGCTCCTTTTGCTGAATCGCCTCGATACTTATTTGCGAGTCGGCAAGAATGCTGGCGATTCTTGCGACCACGCCAGGCTTATCAACTACCTGCATGCGCAAATAGAAAGTGGTCTCGACCTCTTCAATAGGCAGAATCGCCAGATCAACCAATTTCCCCGGTTGAAATGCCAGGTGAGGCACCCGGTTTTCAGGATCGGTCGTCAGCATCCGCACGGCATCGACCACATCTGCCACAACGGCCGAAGCCGTAGGTTCCGAGCCGGCACCCGCGCCATAATACAAGGTCGGCCCCACCGCATCACCTTTCACCAACACAGCGTTCATAACTCCATCCACGTTGGCAATCAGCCGGCGTCGGGGAATCATTGTCGGATGTACCCGCATCTCTATTCCCGACTCGGTCTTACGGGTAATGCCGAGGTGTTTTATCCGGTAGCCGAATTGATCGGCATACTCAACATCCTGGGGTTCAATCTTGGTGATGCCTTCGGTATAGGTCTTTTCAAACTGGAGAGGAATGCCAAATGCGATGGAACCAAGGATGGTTAATTTATGCGCTGCATCTATACCCTCAACGTCGAAGGTTGGATCAGCTTCCGCATATCCCAAGGCCTGCGCCTCTTTTAGGACATCCGCAAACTCACGCCCTTTGTCACGCATTTCCGTGAGGATGAAATTACCCGTCCCGTTGATGATTCCTGCAATCCACTCGATATGGTTTGCCGCCAAACCCTCGCGCACCGCCTTGATGATGGGAATGCCTCCCGCAACGGCTGCTTCGAAGGCGACTACAACGCCCTTTTCTTGAGCCGCATCGAAGATTTCATTGCCATGCATGGCGATCAGGGCTTTATTGGCGGTCACCACATGTTTGCCATTCTCGATCGCCTTCATCACCAGTTCCCGTGCTGGCGTGTAACCGCCGATCAACTCAATGATAATATCCAGCTCAGGGTTATCCACGACTGCAAAGGCATCATCGGTGACCTCGACATTCTCTAATCCGATCAGCTTGCTGGGATCATACTGTTTTGCTGCCGCATGGGTAATCTGGATACCCCGGCCCGCCCTGCGGGCGATTTCATCGGCATTGCGGGTCAGAACATTCAACGTACCACCACCCACGGTCCCAAGCCCCAATAAACCAACTTTAACTGGATTCAAGGTCTCTACTCCTGCTGTATAAGTCCAATTACCTATGAGGCATTCAAGCCATCACTTCGAAACATATCACGGATCCCACGCACGGCTTGCCGGGTCCGGTGCTCATTTTCTATCAGCCCGAACCTCACATGGTCATCACCATGTTCACCAAAACCGATACCTGGTGAGACCGCAACTTTTGCATCACTCAGAAGTTTCTTGGAAAATTCCAGCGATCCCATTGATTTATATGCATCTGGAATGGGCGCCCAGACGAACATCGTCGCCTTAGGCTTTTCCACCTGCCAACCGATATTGCTTAATCCGTCGCACAGCACATCACGACGATTCTGATACATGCCGCAAATCTCTTTTACCACCTCCTGTGGACCTTCAAGGGCAGCGATCGCGGCTACTTGAATGGGTGTGAAGGTGCCATAATCCAGATAGGATTTTATCCGTGCCAGTGCCGCGACAAGGGTCTTGTTACCCGACATAAACCCGACCCGCCAACCGGGCATATTGTAACTCTTCGATAAGGAGAAAAACTCAACCGCCACCTCATCGGCACCGGGCACTTGCAGAATCGACGGTGCCACATATCCATCAAATACGATATCCGCATAGGCCAGGTCGTGGACAACCCAGATATTATACTCAGTTGCGATCTCGACAACTTTTTCGAAAAAATCCAGATCCACGCACTGGGTGGTGGGATTGCTTGGAAAATTCAGCACCAGCATCTTGGGGCGTGGCCAGGAGTCCTTGATCGATTTCACCAGCTCATCGAAAAAATCGATCCCCGGAACCATCGGCACATGGCGCACGTCAGCACCGGAAATAATGAAGCCGTAGGGATGGATTGGATAGGCCGGATTGGGTACCAGCACCGAATCACCCGGCCCCATGCAGGCCAAAGCCAGATGCGCCAGCCCCTCTTTCGAGCCGATGGTGGCGATCACCTGGGTCTCTGGGTCCAACGAGACATCGTAACGGACCTTGTACCAATTGCTCATGGCACGGCGCAGTCTAGGTATGCCTTTTGACATGGAGTAGCGATGGGTATCCTTGCGGTTCGCCACTTCGCATAGCTTATCCACGATGTGCTGGGGTGTCGGTTGATCCGGGTTCCCCATGCCGAAATCGATAATATCCTCCCCACGCGCTCGAGCCGCCGCCTTGAGTTCATTGACAATAGCGAACACATAGGGCGGCAACCGCTTGATTCTGCGGAACTCTTCCATCTCAGGCGTAGACACGAAAACCTCGACTTTTCACATGGGTTAAAAGAGGTAAAGTTAACTGACCCACTATCAAAGATCAATTGACAAGATCAGATCTTTTCAGCTTGATCGAATCGGCCCATTGTTCAAGATCAACAGCGAACCATACCCTATTCAAATCCAGGAAAAAAGTCAGCCTCTCGCTGAACAACTACACCCGTTCCATCGGAATGTCGTGTGGATTGTCTCTCCG
>JBEVVS010000106.1:0-48544 GCA_040507005.1 Candidatus Thiodiazotropha sp. | reverse complement strand
CGCGTTGCAATTCAACGAAACCCATGGCGAGGTCTGTCCTGCCGGCTGGAAAGAGGGTGACGCAGGGATGCAGGGCACACCACAAGGCGTTGCCGACTATTTAGCGGGACATGCTGAAGGTTTGTAAAGAATGACTAAATTGGCCATCATCGGTGGAACCGGTCTGGATGAGATTCCGGATCTAGAGATCACACATCGTGAGGTCTGCCATACGCCGTTCGGAGAGCCCTCCGCAGCGTTGACCCATGGCAGGATTTCCGGACACGAGGTTGTGTTTCTACCCCGTCATGGCGCTTCCCATATGATCCCCCCTCACCTGGTGAACTACAGGGCAAACCTGTGGTCGCTGCGGCATGTGGGTGTTGAGACGATACTCGGTGTCGCCGCAGTAGGGGGGATTGGAGCGGAGATGGCCCCGGGCCATATCGTCATACCCGATCAGATTATCGATTATACATTTGGCCGTGAGCACACTATATTCGACAGTGACTTGAGCCATGTGACCCATATCGATTTCACCTGGCCCTATTGCGAGGAACTGCGTCAGGATTTGATAGAGGCGGGACGACGCAGTGAGGTCAATCCGGTGGCTGGCGGTACCTATGGGGCAACCCAGGGACCAAGGCTGGAGACAGCTGCGGAAATCACCCGTATGGAAAGGGATGGATGCGATATGGTGGGTATGACCGGGATGCCGGAAGCCGCATTGGCCAGGGAGTTCAATCTTTGTTATGCCTCTTGTGCCGTTATTTCGAACTGGGCAGCAGGCAAAATGGATCAATCGATCAGTATGAGCGAGATTGAAAAGAATCTGACCCTGGGAATGGAATTGGTAAAAACCCTCTTGGTGGAGTTGCTCAGAATACGTGCCCACTGATCAGTGAATGACTGGCATTTTTTTAGAATGTCGTTTAGATTAAGTGCATAAAGCAAATAAAAACAATATGTAACACGTTTTTACTTATCTTGTTTCTATGTAATTGACAGGCTGCCTGCCAGACAATGAGGATGAGGTTTTGCGCTGGCGTTGGCGAAAAGACAATCAATACAACAAAAGCACCGGTGACCCTCGATCGAGTCGAAGAAAAGAGTAATCTGCAATCAGGTCCCGGCATCGATATGTTAAGAAATCTATTTTGAGACACCATCCTGGATTAGGTTAGAATGTTGAGGATTTAATTTTCGTGCCGCAGGGGAATTAATATGGCTGACGAGACTAGCAATACTAAAGAAAAAGCAGAGAAGGATCCGGTAACTGAGACAGTGACAGTCAAAAAGAAGGTTGCCAAAAAGAAGAGTGCTAAGAAGAAGGTCGCCAAGAAAAAAGCGACGACCAAGAAAAAAGCCGTAGCTAAAAAGAAGGTGGAAGCTAAATCAGCGACGCCAACAGCCGTGGCAGCTGCCAGCGCCACGGCGCCAAAACCGAGTACAGCAGCTGGCAGCAAGCCAGCCCCATCCAATGTCACTACTGTTACTAAGCAGAATAAAGATACCAAAGCGGAGGATTCATCGATGACAACCGATTCAAAGAGCGCAAGCGGCTTTTGGTTAAAAGTCGTCTTCTGGCTCGTCATCATCACATTAGGATTTATGTACATCAGATCGCTGGCCAATAACCCGCCATCTGATACAGCCGACACAGCTGCTACAGATGAAACTGCTGTTGAGGAGAGCGCCTCCACAACTTCCGGCAGTGGTCTTGAATCCGGATACAGTGTCAGTGTACCTCAACAGCAGACCATGGGTGGAGCTGGAGCGGACGATGTTGAGGAGCAGACGGCCGCAGCAAGCCAGACAAGTTCTGAGGCCGATGCCGCACAGGCACCGGAGACTGCAGCTGGGGATGAAGCGACAGCATCCGAGACCCCAGCAGCATCCACCGCCTCGCCTGAGCAGGAGACATTGCAGTCCATACGCGATCTGCATGCTGAGTCCGTGAGTAAAATACTCAAGGAGTTCGATGATCTTCGCGAAGCCACCAGGGCAGAGATGGAGGCGATGCGGAACCGGATACAGGCAGAACGGGAGCTGCAGGAGGCGATGGCTCCACCACCGGCACCTGCCTGGACTGGGCGTGGATACTCGCCCTATAGCGGTTATCCGCCAGCACAGCAGGGTTATTCACCCTACTACCAACGGTAAAGCAAAACGGGCGCTCAGCGCCCGTTTTTTTTATCGCTGCGGCCGACTCCAGCCAAGCACTGATTGGTCAATTGAGATGGGCCAATGCCGGATCGTAGTCAGGTTCCTGTACGATTTCAGGCACCAGTTGCGTGTAAAGCACCTTGTTATCCTCATCCAGAACCACCACTGCACGGGCACAGATACCGGCCAACGGTCCATCTGTAATCAGCACACCGTAATCCTTGGCAAAGTTGCGATTCCGCATCATCGACAGTGAGATAACATTGTCGATCCCCTCCGCACTGCAGAAGCGGCCTTGGGCAAAGGGGAGATCGGCGGAGATGACCAGTGCCACCGAGTTGCTCTTATCCCCCATCGCCTGATTGAATTTTACAGTTGATGCCGCACAGACGCCTGTATCGAGACTGGGTACGATATTCAGCAGTTTCCGCTTGCCTGCATAGTTGCCGAGAGAAACATCCGCAAGATCAGCCCCTGCCAATGAGAAATCCGGTGCATCTGAGCCTACCGCCGGGAGATCACCGTTGGTATTGATCTGATTGCCTTCTAAGGTGATTGTCGCCATTTTTCTATCCTATATTTTTGTCGATATAAAGTTACGGGAATATTAACAAGCAGATTGTATTGTTATCCGTGGAAGGGGAAAACCCTAATTTGAAAAATGTTACTGGCCGAAGACCACTCTTAGGGCAGATTTTAGCTTAAATCAATGCCAAGCCGTTCAATTGCATATTTGTGAGGGTGTTTTTGCCGGGAGGAATAGGTCACCCAATACCCTGTATTGAGTATGCCAGTCCCAAATGGTGAAAATATCCTAAGGCTATGAAGTCAAGTATCAGCCGGGAATGTCTCGGGAATTCCAGCCGATTTTAAGCAGCTTCAGTGCCCCTAGTGGTAACAGTAGAAGGGCGAGGAGGGCAATCAATTCATACCAAGGCAGAGAGACCAGATTGGTGGAGCCTGAATAGTGTTGCCATAGGTGGAAGGTGTAAGCGACTAACGGAAAACAGAGCGCACCGATAGTGAAACTGGTCATGAATAGTCTATAGGTTTGAAACATCATGTTATCGGTTGAAGGAACAGGGTCCCTGCTTTGTCTGTTTAAAGTTGCTGTTAGTGCCTGAATGGAACCAATTTGTAACAATCCTGAAATCCTCTGATCGGATCAGCTAACTATCAATCTCTGTATTGGCATCAATAATCCGTTCTTGAGCCAAAGGGCTTTAATTGCAGGCAATAGAGGAATAAGATTCATCAATTGGGAATTAGAGGAGATATTTAGGGATGCAACAATGGGTTCGATATCAGCATCAGGGACTAATTGGTTTTGGAACCTTGAGCGACGACAGGATAGATGCCTATCAGGGAGATATGTATAACGGGGCAACGGCAACCGGAGAGTCACTGGCCTTGGATGCAATTAAGCTATTGACCCCCTGTGAACCGACAACAATGATCGCACTGTGGAACAACTTCCATTCCAGGGCTGAGAAAGAGGGTTGGTCCAGGCCTGAGCATCCACTCTACTTCATGAAGGCTGAAACCTCGTTTCTGGATCCCGGAGGGACCATAAAGCGACCAGAGTCATATGATGGTCCGGTGGTGTATGAGGGAGAACTAGGCATCGTCATCGGCAAACACTGCAAGCGTGTGAGCGAAGAAGATGCTGAGAGTTATGTCTTTGGATATACCTGCGTCAATGATGTAACCGCTAGAGGCCTATTGAGGGAGGATCCTCTGTTCGTTCATTGGACAAGGGCGAAGAGCTTCGACACTTTCAGTGCCATCGGACCTGTCATTTCGACGGGACTGGATGCCAATACCCTGAGAGTCAGGACACTGGTGGACGGGGATGAAATGCAGAACTACCCGGTAACGGATATGTTTTTCAAGCCACATCAGATTGTCAGCCGCCTGTCACATGATATGACCCTGCGCCCGGGCGATATCATAGCCTGTGGGACATCCATTGGCGCGGGGCCGATGCAACAGGGTTGCACAGTGGAGGTTCATATCGATGGTATCGGGACCTTGGTGAATGACTTTGACTAGCGTCAGTGGACTATTTCAACAACAGGGCCAAACCGCTGAATACCAGCAGCATACTGATGGCACGCTGGAAGGTTTGCTGTGACATATTGGTGTGGATGCGCCCGCCGATGAACATACCGATAACCATCAGTGGAATAGCCACAGCCATCATCAGGACCAGGTCGAGGCTGAAAAAACCCGAATAGATATAACCCGCCAGGCGTCCGGCTCCATCCAGCAGAAAGATGGTCGCAAAGGTCGCCCTGAATTGGGTTTTCTCTATGTTGCGGAATTTCAAATACATCACATAAAAGGGGCCCCCGGTACCATACAAAGTACCGATTACTCCCCCCATACTGCCTGCAGGGACTGACCATAGCGATGAAATCAGGGTCTTACCGGAAAAGGAGAACAGGGAATAGACCGCAAACAAGAGTACAAAACAGCCCAATCCCATCTTTAGCGCCTCCATGTCCACCGACTGGAAGATAAAGAGTGCGGTCAATACACCGACCACCGCGAAGGGTAACAGAGAGACGATCTCTTTCCACTGGATGGCCTCCCTGTGTTTAATGCCGTGGCTGGCAGAGGCGATATAGTCGAGGAAGACGATCAGCGGAACCGCTATTGTCAACGGCATCATCAGGGCAAGCAGTGGTATCGCTATCAGACCCGATCCGAATCCGGCAATGCCCCGCACCAGGTAAGCCACGCCGATAACGCCAGCAGCAAAACTTAAATGTAATATTGAAAGTGACTCAAGCACGTCCCATTCTCTGCTTTTTGTTTTTGTTGATTAAGAAATCTGTAACATCGCCATATTCGACTCTACTAATTCATCTGTGGCGATCTATACATGGGCGTATCAGCAAGCGAAGCTGAATTACTCAACTTTGTGAACATTGAATGATTGGTTGAGGATAGATGGGCGTCAGAAATAACACCCGATAATGTCCGTTGCTGTATTGTCTTTCCAGGCAATGTTAAAACTCCCTAAAGTCCATTGTAGCGTCCAGTATCCATCATCTGCGAACTGTAGTGGCAGACAGCTGTCCAGACGGCAATAATTGGGTCAGATGTGGATATGAATATCCAATATATGACAACCCCGATGCCGATGATGATCCATCACCTTAGTGGCAAAAAACCCACAAAATAGCGCCATCTCAACTGTATGGCGTAGAACTAATTATTTCGCACGCCATATTACCGATCAATAGTAGTCGAGACAACAGATCCATCAAGTTTCTGTTGAATGATTCGCAATTAATACACAGGGATTAACTTGGTTTTTTATGCCTGGGAAAGCAGACAAATTCTAATTATTCGTATCGCCTTGGCATGCCGATATCTGACTTGGGTTGTTGATCGCTCTTTCCTCGATCTCACGCCTGGTTGCATGCAGATGTTGACTTAATTCACCTGGCATTTTCTGCAACGCCCGATGTAGCGTCTCTAGCGCCTCATCAAAGCAGCCTCGATCGGCCAGTACTTCGGCCAGATTGTTATAAGCAGGAATATAATCAGGATGTATGGCCAGTAATTTTCTGTAGCCCAGTTCTGCCGCCCGCAACGCTCCCTCGGAGTGTTGTGAGGCGGCAATGCCGAAGCGCGCAATGGGACTCTCCGGCCATTGGTTCAGCGCTGCCTGGTAAGCGGCAATCAGTGCCTTGGCAGGCAGCAACTGTTCCATGGCGGCGACAGCCTTCAGGTAGGGTAATGGTTCGGGCCTGGCGGGCAGTTCACCCGGCTCTAGCACTATCATGGCCCAGTTGCTGCCAGCTTCCCAGGTACCCAGGAAACGATGCACAGAGAGGGTTTCCCGGCGGTTGATACCTGAGCGCAGGATCACTTCATCCGCTTCCGCCGAATAACCGATAACCACTGCATAATGCCAGACAGGCCAGATACGTATTCCGAGGTTCTGCAACACCAGTACCGGACGCTTTGCCTGCAGTTCCGCAAGCAGCGAGGCCAAGCTAGGGTCGATGACATAAGGGATGCGGCCAAGACGGCGACTGGCGGCCAGCATCTCAATCTGTAGGCTGCCCTTCTTCTCCGGTAGATAGACCAGGGGAACCAGTGATTCAACGCTTACCGATACCCCGGATTGCTCGAGCAGTGTGGCAAGTGCGGCTGGTCCGCATTGGTACTGCTTTTGGGGATGGAAGGGTGTGTCAGTCAATTCCAACTGGGTTGTGACTCCCTGGGAATCGACCAGGGGTGGCAAAAGCGGTGCCTGACTCGCACAGCCAGTGAATAGCAAGACTGCTACTAGGGCGAGGTATCGATTGTATACCCCGCCCGTTGGGTGGCGCAGAAGGTTCAATGGGGATTGAGGTTGAAGGGGATGTTGAGCAAAGCTGATTACAGCTTGGTGAAGACGTTCGTTACGCCCAGTAATTCCAATACAATCAGTACCAGCAAAACGGCGCCAAGTACACCCAGAGCGCTACCGCCTGCAGGCATCTCATCCATCTGTTGATTGAGCATTACCAATTCAGCATCTGTCAGTGCATCCAGACGAAGTTCCGCTTGTAACGGGTTGACGCCCATTCCGATCAGGGTGCTGCGTACATCATCGCGAGTCATCGAATCACGGATTCGATCGAGATGGGCCGTCCTCTCTTCCATGTTGATAACCGTCATGGTGTCGATAGGCGATGCCAAGCCAAGGGAGGGGAAGCCGATGAGGGCGGTATTGAGAACAAGGATAATTATTAAGAGACGCTTAAGCAGGGATTTTAGCACTGAGTTCCTCCTCAATTCTGGACAATGGGATTGATGCCCACACTAGGTGGTATATAGCCCCTTTGGCTGACCTAGGCAAACACAATTTTTTGTTGCTTGTGCTGTTTTGCGACTTGAGAGGTGATCTGTGGCTTGAATAGGAATAAAAAAACCATATCGGCAGGATTGCTTAAAGGGCTGTAATTATCGCAGAATTGCCCATTTCAAGTTGCCGGCAAGTGCGGAGTCGATCCAAAGTGCCCAGACGACTCCGGCACCTGCCACGCAATGGGTTAACCATTGCCCATAACGTCTTGGTAGCTAAAACTCCATACGCACTCCTGCGCTGATGGTATGGGCGGTCCATTCGCTGTGGGAGAGGATGGTGCCGAAATCGATGAAACCGGCCACCCCGTTGCGGAATTGCGCCGATGTGCCGAAGCGTAGACGCAGGTAATCCCGATCCGGATCGTCGGTTTGGATATCAATACCCAAGCCGGCGGGATCCTCGACAAAATATGCGGTAATGATCTGGGAGTCATCCTCGAATTCATGCAGCCAGTCGAGTCTGGCATAGGGGATAAGGACTCCCCAATCCGTGCTATGGGTGTAAGAGACCTTGCCGCCCAGGTTGAGGGTCAACCAGCGTTGATCGGTTTCATCCACCCGGGTCGCCCAACCGCCGCCGGCGGCCGTGGGATCGGACACCTCTTCGGTAAATCCGTCAACATCCGACTTTATGTACTCCAGGTCGGCACGGGGGCCGAAGGACCAAGGGCCACGGTTGAAATCGTAACCGGATCCAATGAACAGACTCACCATGTCACCGTCATAGTCCGCCTTGAGGTTTTGACTGACATCAACCAGGCTGTCCAGGGTGTATACGATACTGCGTTTCTGATCAAAGTCGTTCGCGCCGATAGTGGCGGAGAAGTCGACAAAGTAATTCTGCGGACTGTAGTAGGTGCCGAACAGGCTCAGACTGATGCCCTGGGTATCCAGGTTGCCGGCATCGTTCTCCAACTCGGCTTCTGTGTCGCTAAATCCTACCGCACCACCAAGAATAAACTGGTTGGTGATCCTGTAGTCTGCACCGATGGTGATACCTGCAGTATCGAAATCGAGACCCGACTCAAGTTCGGTCTCATCCCGCTCACCGGTAGCGATATCACCGGTGATGAAGATTCCCAGCCGTGAAGCCAATAATGGGTTGTCGGCACTCGCGCCACCACCGCGACGTGCCGTTTCCTGGTAGGCCTTCGCAATCAATTCAATGGGTAGAACCTGCTCATCAATATGCAGATCCAGGCCCTTGAACGAGAGCCCTCTCGCACCAGCGCGTAGGGCGGATATGCGTGTCCCGAGATTTCGTATCTGGGTCTCGCCACCTTGACGGGAGGTGGTATTGGCCTTGGTAGCGGTCTCCGGACTGACTTGAAACAGCGCTACTTGGGTATTGATGTCACCGTCGATGGCGGCGCCAACCACCGCATTACAATCCTCCTGTAGACGATCACTGAGTCTGCCGCTGGGACAAGCCTCTGCAATGACATCGATCAGGGAGAGAATGTTGGGATTGTCGCCACTGAAAGGTATGAGCAGGTCGGCTATGGGATTAGTGCTGGGTGCGGCGGCCTCAGCAGTGCCCGAGAGGACGATTCTGGATATGCCGGCACTGGTATCGATGTTCAGGGCTCCTGTGGCCGTGCCGGAAGATTGCGGGGTGAATACAACTTGGATATCGCAACTGGCGCCGGCAGCGACCTGCGTTCCACAATCATTGGTCTGGCTGAAGTCCCCCTCGGTGGTAATCGAGTTTACCGTGAGAGGGGCAGTGCCCGAATTCGTCACGCTCACCACCTGTGGCTGGCTGGATGTATCCACTGTGGCGTCAGGAAACGAGAGCTGGGTGTCGGATGTGACCACATCAGCGATAGTGCCCCTGACACCCAGGTCCACTAGACTGCTGACAGTCTGGCCCGAGCTGGTGGCACTGATCTCCAGCGAACCGGTAATGTCACCCGCTGTGACAGGTGCGGCCATCACCGAGATTATGCAGCTCTGTTGAGGGGTGAGTGTAGTCGGACAGTCGTTGCTATGGGTGAATTCACCCGTAACCGAGACAACCAGATTCTGCAGGGAAGCATTGCCCTGATTGCTGACTGTTATCGTTTCTGCACTGCTGATGGTGTCAACAGCTGTATCGGGGAAACTCAATGAGGTCGGGGATGCGCTTAAAACGCCCCCTTGGGCATCTGCGATGAGTGAGACGCTTTGGGTGGTGGTGCCTTGAGGGGCGGTACCAGAGGTGGTCAGTGTGCCCGATTGTGCGCCCAGGGTGGTGGCTGTGACATTGACCATGATGGTGCAACTAGTGCCGGCAGCGAGGGATGTAGGGCAATCGCTGGTCTGCGCAAAGGGTGCCGTGGCGGTGATGGTGGAGATCTCCACTGCGGCATTGCCCGAGTTGGTAAGTGTAACCGGTGAGGCTTGACTCGC
The DNA here is from genome assembly GCA_040507005.1 of Candidatus Thiodiazotropha sp. Taxonomy (GTDB): domain Bacteria; phylum Pseudomonadota; class Gammaproteobacteria; order Chromatiales; family Chromatiaceae; genus Thiodiazotropha. The sequence continues at coordinate 39,139 of JBEVVS010000106.1, read as the reverse complement.
TGTGCCTAGTGGTACTGCACCCAAATCCACGCCGTTGCTACCAATTACCAAGTCTCCTCTCAGGCCGGTACCGGAGAGTGTTACGCTTGCGGTGATCGGGAGAAAGCCTTGACCGAATATGACTGAATGATCAAACCCTTGTATGTCCAATGAGCCGGGCAATAGGCCAGAAGTGGTTGGGTTGAACCTGACGTCGACGGTACAACTCAAGGTTTCATCGAGGGTTGTCGGGCAGTTGTTGACGATGCTGTAGTCCCCGGTTGCGGTGATAGATGTGAGTTCGATGACATCTGCAGTGTTTTGGTTAGTAATCGTCACCGTCAAGACTCCACTGCTGTCGCCAACACCTATGCCGCCAAAGTCCAAGCTCGCAGGCGTTATGCTGTATATGGCGAATGCACTCATGGAGTGCAATAGCAACAGCAGTGCGGAACTGTATTGCACTGTGGTGACGAAGAACTTGCGCATGCTAGCGTTGTTAGGACAATCAGCCATCGGAAATCCTCCCCGGATTTTACAAAATTCTTTTTGTTGTCAGCTCATGTTGAGCCGATCAACCCTGTGGTATGAAGAAGAACTCGCCTGCTTCATGCCCTCCGTGTTTTATTGGCGCATATTCAGGTATCTGGTCGATACCAAATTCAGAAGCTGTTTGTTGCACCTCTGTCGCCAGATTCCTGAACAACTTATAGGCTTCTAAAATAGATTCGTTTTCCGCCAGGGTCCTGAGGAATGACTTGGCGAAAACCGAGTGTTGTCCGCCACCCTGATCGAGTACCGGCTTCAGACCGCCGGAGGTCAAGACGGTACGCGATCTTGTTTTCGCCATCACCTTCAGCCATTTAGTCTTGATCTCGTCAGACATCCCGGACTCCAATTGTGCCATGGAAGATCGAGTCAGCGATCCCGAATAGCAAGAGTCGGCAACCACCAGAATGTGCTTTGCCGACATTGTATTCAGGATATCGGTGATGGCGATATTCGAAATCCAGTTGGCGGTGTTGTTCGGTTCGGCATCAACCGGTAACCAGTAGCCACGCAGGTTTACTCTATCCAGCTCGCCATGGCCTGCGTAATAGATGAGCAGATTGTCTTTTTCTGTCAGTTTCTCACGCAACTTATTGAGCGCGGATAGCATGTCATAACGTGTGGCGTCGATCAGTGTGGTGGTTTCAAACCCATACTTCGTACGCAGCAATTCAGCAGTCTCCTGAGCATCGAAGCTGGCGCTGATAAGGCTGGGGAAGTGTTGATAGCGATTGTTGCCGACGACCAGTGCATGATAGTTGCCGAAGTCCACCTGGCTGGCGATACGTTTGGCAGCCTCCAGAGAGTCGCTGGTACTATCCAACTGCTCCTCAGCGCTGGCGGCATAGCGGAGTTTGGGTATCAATAGAAATTCAAGGCTGGTATGTTGTCCCTTTCTATCCACAGCGACCATTTTCACCGGGGTTTGCTGATCATCCACTCTGATATTGGTCGTAAAGATCCCGAGCTTGTCCGGTGATTCGGTTTTATCGTTGACTGTGAAAGAGAGCAGGCCTGCGGGGGCCACAACCCGGCCGGTTATCTTCCGCTCCTTGGCCACAGAGCGTAAGCGGACGCTCGGGATACCGCGGGTAAGGGCAACTGGCGGATCGATGAGCTCGATTGTCGGGCCAGATACCAAACTTGCCTGTTTGTCGGCACGCAGTTCGGCTAACTGGGCCCTGTAACGCAATGCTTCCGCCTGAAAACGGTCGATCTTGATCTGTTGTTGTTGGATCTGATCGAGATAGGCCTGTTCGGATTCGCGCAGATTAACAACTTCAGCTTCCTTGCGCGCAGCTGCCTCTCTGCTGGCCACAAGGGCTTTTTGCGTTTGTTTCAGCAGCGACTGTTGTTGGGCAAGCTCAGGACTGGTTTTTGCCAGTTGCGTCTGTTTCGTCTCCAGCTGCTGCTTTGTTTGTTGCAGCTTTTGACGCAACTCAGCGATCTGCCGCTCCTGCTTGGCCACATCACCCTGTAACGTGGTTTGCAGATTTATCTTTTCCTGTTCCAGTGACAACAAGTGTTGTTGATATTGATGCAGCTCCTCTCTGAGCTTGATGGTGGCCTGTCCCTGCTGTCCCATGGTGCTTTCACGATTCTCCAGGGTTTGTTGTAAACGCACTACTTCCTGTTCGAGTGCAATGCTGTTGTTTGTCGCCTCGTTCAATGATTGTTGCGCCAACTTCAATTGTCGCCGCTGTTCCGCGAGCTCCGGCTGACGCTTCTCGATATCTGCAATTGTCAGGTCGAGTTGAGACTGTGTCTGATCAAGCTTGAGTTTTAATTGGCTTGCCTTGCCTGTCTGAACCTGCAACGCCTCTTCCAACTCGGCCTTCTCCCGGGTTGAGAGGCGCAGCGCCTGGTTCATCTTTGTCTGCTGAGAGGAGAGGGACGACTCCAGGCCGACAATTTTGCGCTGTTGCGCAATTACCGCTTTTTGCTGCTCGGACAGCTGTGTTCGCAGTGCGGTCAGTGCTTCATCCTGGGAGACTTTTGATAGCTCCTCTCTTCTCACCAGATCGGCACGCAGCGTCTCCAACTCGGATTCTGTGGCGGCAAGGGATGCTTTTTTGTCCGCCAGCTGCTGGGTCGTCTCATCCAGCTTGCGCTTTAGCATCGCGGCCTGTTTACGTTGCTGTTCGGTCTCCGAGCGTGCGTTATCCATTTCGTCGCGTTGCTCATTGAGAGCCTTTTCCAAGGCCGCAATCTGGGTGCGTTGTTGCTGAGCCTGTTTTTCACTGACAACCAGATTTGATTTAAGCTGTTTCACTTCCCGGTTGGCGGCGTTGAGCCTAGGGGAGGGCGCCAGAGTGGGTTGCAGCACTATCTCGGCTCTCAGTTCGGATAAGCGCTTCTCCGCTTTTGTCAGCCTCGCTCTTTCCGATTGCAACTGGGTACTGGTGCCCTTGAGCTGTTTGCGCAGCCTCTCTGTTTCAGATTTCTGTTGTTGTCGCTCCTGTTTCAGCAGGCGTAGCTCATTGCGTTCCGCCTTGGAGATCTCTACTGCGGAAGAGAACTGTAGATTGTCATCCTCCAGACCTGAGGCTTGGCGATACCAGTTAAGGGCCTGGGCCAGATCTTTCTCTACACCAAAGCCCTTTTCATGCAGGAAGCCCAGATTGATGCGCGCCCTGGAATTACCCTGATCCGCCGCTTTCAGGTACCAGGCGGCGGCTGTTGCGTAGTCTGGCTCGATGCCCAGGCCCTTCTCATATATCTCGCCCACGTAGTTCTGGGCGACAGGGTCTCCCTCTTTGGCTTGAGGCAGCCAGACATGCAGGGAGGTTCGGTAGTCAGCCCGGTCATAGGCCACATACTCGCCGCCACGAATCTCACACTCGGAGGCACTGTTTTTAGTTGGCCGTCTTGGAGACATATAGACCATGTTTCCGCCTAGCTTGCGGACCTGGCCGGGCAGCAGGCAGTCGACAATCAGAAACTTGTCCGGATTGCCGGTTACGGGCGCTGCCGCATCATCGCTAACCTGTCTGATGTTCTGTGTTTGGCAGCCGGCAAGGACCAGCAGGGCAGTGAGGATTGTACTGACACTGAGTGGTGCCGGTTTGATATGGATTGTTTTCTTGCTAGTACAACGATGTAACATGGTATATCCATAACCTAATAATTATGTTTCTCGGTCAAGAATAGACAATTCGAATCTCTGTGAAAATGGTTAGTCCGGTTTCTATGACATATTCACTATATTGTTGCGTTGCAGCATCAATCATGCTCATGGCATGTTCAACCCCTAGTCAGCGCTTCGATCGCATGGCCCAGTCACAGGGTTTTCATAAATCAGAGGTGCAGGGGAGTGATTTCTCCCATGTTACCTACGACAACGGCAAATTGGGTAGCGCCCCGGTGCTACACGTCTACCTGGGTGGCGACGGCACCCCCTGGATCGGTGGATTCATCATTGCAAGGGACCCTACACCGAGGCGGCCTGTGATACTGAACCTGATGGCCATGGATGCCTCACCCAGTCTCTTACTGGGTCGGCCCTGCTACCATGGATACTCCAACCGACCCCCCTGTGTCTCCGATTACTGGACTTCAGCGCGTTACTCAGAGGATGTGGTGGATAGCATGGCCAGGGCGCTGCGCAAGATTATGGCGCAGCATGGGCATACGCATCTCCATCTGTTCGGCTTCAGTGGCGGTGGAGGCTTGGCCATGCTCTTGGCCGAGAGACTTCCTGAAACTCAAAGCATCGTGACCGTCGCCGGCAACCTGAATCTGGACGCCTGGGCTGACCTGCATGGCTACGATCCCTTGGAGGGATCAATGAATCCCAAATTGCTCGCATCTTTGCCCACATCTATTCGACAGTATCACCTGGCTGGAGGCAAGGATACGAATATACCGCCAAGGATGATTCGTGACGCCCTGACCAACCAACCTGAGAGCCACTACATAGTGTTCGAGGATTTTACACACGCTTGTTGTTGGGAAGAGATCTGGCAATCTGTAATGACATGTGTTGCCGATCGTTGCGAGGGGAGTCACCTATCCCGGCAGTGACATGGGTTTTTCAGGGTTGGCGGATAGAGTCTGTTATAAATCTGTTTGCAACTTGAGTAAGCCCTGATGCTCGGGCAGGACATTCAGTCCTCTTGCCAGTAGTGACTCACCCGCTTGAATCTGCTTTGATTCTATCAAGTCCATCACCTGTTGTGCCACGAGATCGCCAATTTGCTCGAGGCCTTCGGTTGCCTGCTTATTGTGTTGGTGGATGGTTAAAATCTGCTGATAGGCATCATAGGCACTGCTGCCCGGCGGCTCTAAAAGTCGCCCCACAAGCATATGCGCCTCGGCGACCTCGAGTATGTTCTCGATCTTCTCCCGTAGTACGGGCTCCAACGAGGATGTCTCCTCCAGCACATGTTCTGGTTGAGGGGTTCCATTTTGTCCGTTGATAAGCAGTGAACCGGTTGTAATGAATAACAGCAGGATTGCTGCCGCAGCGGCTGGTATCGCCCACTTGGGAAGTCTCGCATCCCTACCGGGACGGGGAGCGGACATCTGCTTGAGAAATGCTGTTGCATTGCGGGTACGCTTATCCCGATCAAACTCCAGGCCATGGGTTAGGGTATTCCAGATCTCCTTCGACAGCTCACGGGGACGATTGGGCTTCATTGCCTGATCCCGCGCAAAGGTGGCCGGTTTACGCTCAAAGGGATGGCTGCCCACCAGCAGCTCATAGGCAACCACCGACAGACCATAGACATCGTCTCGCGGATCCGGCTCACCATACTCCAGCATTTCACAACTGGCATAGGTTGGGGTCAGGGCACCTAGAGAGCCAGGGTCGAAGAGGGTGGCATCTTCCATAGATCGATCGGCACCTTTTGCGGCCCGTGCGATACCGAAATCCACGACCTTGACCACGCTTTTCGAGGTTAGAAATACATTCCCGGGTTTGAAGTCGGAGTGAACGATGCTCTTTGAGTGGGCGTAAGCAAGGGCGCGGGCCATCTGTTCGATGATCGAAAGGGCCTGCTGGGTCGGCAGGGTAACCGGCCGAAGACGTCTGATCAGTTGATCCAGCGGCTCACCCTCCAACAGTTCCATGGTCATGAAGACATTCGGACCGTCCCGGTCGAAATCGTAGACGGTCACGATATTGGGGTGTGCCAGCTGCTGCGCCTTCTTGCACTCCCGCTGCAGGGCAATGAAAGAGTCCGGATTGGCCTGGAAATCCTTCGACAACACTTTCACGGCGATATAAGGATCCCGGTCCATCGCCTCGACCTTGCGCAGATCCCTGGCCTTATAGACCACCCCCATGCCACCCCGTCCCAGCATCTGTTCAAGGACAAAGCGGTTTTTCAGGACTGAGCCTACGTCTACCGTACTGGAGGCTGTATTGGCCAGCTCGTCTGAGATGACGGAGACTGCTTCGGTGGTACGCTTTCCCGGATCGGTGATCGGCGCGGTCGGGCCGGTCTGATTTTGATTACCCGCGCCGTCGCTGGTGACGATCTGGGTCGCATCATCGTCAGGGGCGGGGCGATCGTCATCATGGGTAGCCACTAACCTTGAATCCTCTGTAGAAATTCCCTAAATGGTGAATGCAAATCAGAGCGAGTTTGCATAAATGATAAGGCATTGGGCTTAATGTTCAAAGTCGTAACAATATGACACCTAACCTGCTCATCCTATAAATCAGCTGATAATGTGAAAGAGTGTCCAGGAATGTACAATGACCCAGTGCAATTCAGCGGTTCGGATCGGTAGCTACTATGCCATTACCAGACTACAACGGCGCAAGCATCGTCAATCTGATGGCCAGCTTGCAGATGGCAATGGGCGGTGAGCGCCACGCTTACCCAAGCCTCGATCTCCTGGCATCCCGGCCACTGGACGCCTACCGCAAAATAGTCCTCTGGGTGGTGGATGGCTTGGGTTACAACTATCTGCGGGCGCATCCCCAAGCAGAGACGCTGAATAGGCACCTTCAGGGCGCAGTAACCTCTGTCTTCCCCCCAACCACCGCGAGCGCTGTTACCACATTTCTCACCGGCGATGCTCCGCAGCAACATGGCCTCACCGGTTGGCATATCTATTTCAGGGAATTGGGCGCCATCCTGGCCGTATTGCCCGGTTGGCCAAGATATGGCGGCGTCGCCCTGGGACAGGCGGGCATCGACACCCGGGCCTTGCATGGGCATACCCCGTTCAGCGATAAAATAGCATACGATTCCGTCATCATGTCTCCCGCCTATATCGCTGAATCGGATTTCAATCTGGCTCATCTCGGCAGGGCGCGTCTTGTCAAACACACAAACCTGCCGGAGCTTACCGGCCAGATCGCTGACTTACTCCGCCAAGGGGATGAACGCTATCTCTACGCCTACTGGTCAGAGTTGGACAGCATCGGCCACAGGTCGGGGATCTGGAGCGAAGAGGCCAAACGCCATCTGCTAGAGATCGATCAGGCCTTCGGTGATCTAATGGAACAGTGCCGAGGCAGCGACAGTCTGATTATCATCTGCGCTGATCATGGCCAGATCGACACCAGGCCGGATGACCGGATTTCACTCGACGATCATCCTGATTTAATGGAGATGCTCAGCCTGCCATTGTGCGGCGAACCCCGCGCAGCCTATTGTTATCTGCGGTCTGGTTGCGAGAACGCTTTTGATGATTATGTGGCAAGGGAGTTTGCCGGGAAAGCAACTGCCTATCATTCTAAAGAGCTGATTGAACAGAATTGGTTCGGTCTTGGGTCACCACACCCAAAACTGTCTTGGCGTATCGGTGATCGTCTGCTGTTGATGCAGGGGAATTACATGATCAAGGATTGGCTGGCTCAGGAGAAGCGATATGATTTGATTGGTGTGCATGGGGGATGCAGCAGCGATGAATTAGATGTGCCGTTGATTATGGTAGATAGTTAGAAACTTCCGATAAGCTTCAGACGTCCCTGTCGAAGCTCTATGCTCAGTATAATGACTAATTGTTAGGGGTGATGATTAATAAGTAAAACAGTAGAAAGGTGAGGGACATATAAGTTCAATATGAGAACCTTCCAGCTTAATAATACTAATTGTCTCTACACTTTTTACCGCTTTGATGTCATGCACAAATGGAAGAGTGACTTTTCGAAGAGGTATCATTTTACCATCTTTATCAACGGCATAAATCTTGCCATCTTTCAAAGTGTAAAACACATCCTGATGAGAAGTGTCTGGTTTAACATCATCCATTTTCATGGCACATGATGAGACTGAAAATGCATACAAAGCAATTAGAAGTAGATATTTAATCGATTTCATGGTTATTCTCCTTGGTTAATTGGTTAATAGATGTTACTCATTTCTAGATAGAAAACTAGTTTTAAAAGGTCAGAGTGAATTTGCCATAAATCAATCTTTCATCTGTGAGTTCATAAAGGTTTGTGCTTTGTTTTACTGAAAGAAACAATGTGTTATTCAGTCTATCCTCATAATTGTAAGTGGTGTCGAATATATTTTTTGCGCCTAGCGTTAACTTGCCATAACGCTTGGGTAGATTATAAGTGATGTTTCCATCGAATAACCAAAAATTATCTTCACCTTCCAGCTCACTCTGATCAGGCAATAAAAACTTACCCTTTTGGTTGTAATAGGTGCCAGTTAATTCAAATATTAGATTACTGAGATAGCGATATTTGATACCTATTGGTGCGCGGTATGTTTCAAGAGATAATATATTTGGTGGTATAGCATCCCTGGGTTCGCTGTAATCCTCATAATCCAGCTCGATTTTCAGATTAATTTTCTCGTTGGGTATGTAGTACAAATAAGCGTCAGCAAAATCGCGATCAGTATCAAAGTTTGTTGTTATTACATTGTTAGTGACCCGATCAAAAAATGGTGCGCTAGAGGTTCTTTCGGCATGGTTGATGGAGACGCCTGTAAAGAGCTTCTGGTTGATTGCATGATCTATTGCTAGACCATATCTTTTTGAGTCGATAATAGCCTTGCTGGTAAAGTCATCAAATACTTGATTGAACCCGGCCACCTGAGTTGGCTCGAGAGATTCGAGCTCTGAAAATTTTCTTGCATTACGAAAAGCGGAAAATCTCAGAGATGTATTTGGTTGCACATTCCATGTAAGCCCGAGTTTTGGGTTGAACTGACTATCGTCTGTTTCCTCTACCGGAAGATTGATGATTGCACCAGTAGGCGTTGTAACCACAGGTACTTTCTGTTCATCAAAACTCGAATACGATCCGCCTAACGTCAATTGTACCAATTCAGATAACGGGAAATATGTGTACAAATAGATATTGTTACTATCCTGCTCAACTTCCGTTTCCAGTAAAGTGGACCCTCTAACAACAGAAGATGAAGACTCAAAGTCAGTAATATTGCCACCAAATATGAAGTTCGCGTCATTATATGAATATAGCCATTGAATTTCGCCGGTATCGAATTCATCGTCGCCTTTGATATCTGATTGAGATGTCTGTTGGTCTGAACTGAATTCTTGATGGGCAACATTACCGATTATTTGAGAATTTGTTGAAAAACTGTGTCTTACTCCAAAACGAGTTTTTTCTCGTTCCGCATCAGAAGCAAAATCTGGTTGAGCAAAGGTGTCGGTAAAAAAATGCTGATTCAGATAGCCGTTCTCTTGTGTGTCTTCGGAAAGTTCAAGCTGCAGCATTGTGGCGGGAGTAACATTAAATTGAGCGAAAGCAGTCAATGTGTCTTTGTCGATCCAATCCAACTCACGAAACCCATCGCTCTCATAGTGGTATTGAGCAAGACTTATACTGACACGATTATGCAAGAATGAGGCAATGACATCATCGCCCCAAGTTTCTTTTCCTGCAATGAAACCATTTAATAATAGTGACGGGCCGGATTGCGTTAAAAGTGGGTTGAATTCATTATAAGAAAATCGGGCAGGACCATCTATCAACTGTAGGTCACTCAGCTGAGGTCGTAGTGTATGACTAATGAGCGGCTGTAGTAGTTTAGACTGCAAGAGTTCACTATCTACTGCAAGTCTACGTTGTGGTTGTGTTGCATTTATATCCGCCATAAACCTATGAGCGGAGAAATTGTCTGGGCCATGCGAGAGAGCATTTGTGCCTTCATTAATTGCCATCCTCTCAAACCCAAGATCGGTATATATACGAGCTGACGCTGTATTTCTGGCTGCTTCATCCTGATCTAGAAGCTGGCGGGATCGGTAAACACCTCTGTTATCATTCAGCTTGATGGCTTGTTGCTGTGCTTGTAGCGCTTCGACTGGATGGTTTTCAGATTGCAGCAGTATAGAGTCGTAGAACCAGGGGGTGGGATCGTTCGGATCTAGCGTTTTTGCCAAAGCAAACTGTTCCGATGCTAGTCCTCCACGTCTCTCTTCATAATACGCCTTCCCCATATAGCTGCGCAGGAGCGCATTGTTGGGATCAAGCAGAACAGCTGTCTCTATCTCTCCACGGCCCGACGGTAGATCACCCTGTCTGATACTCAACAGTCCTAGGCCAAGTCGCGGAAGTGGGGCTGTGGAATCGAGTGAAATCGCCTCATTCAATGCTGTTTTGGCTGTATCCAGATTCACATCCTGAAGCGAGGCAAAACCCAAAACCGTGTGCGCCAATGATAACCCGGGTTCGAGAGAGACTGCCTTTGTCGCGGTTTCACGCGCAGTATTAGAATCACCAGTCATTAACCAAACTTCTGCCAGTCGCGCCTGGGTCAATGCGCTCTCGGGTGCCAGTTCAGCGGCCTTCTTGCTATTGGCCAGGGCGGCGGGAATGTCGAACATGGCCTGGTCCACATAGGATTGGGCCATATAGGCCGCGGCCGACTGGCTATCCGCTTGGATGGCCTGTTTTGCCAGCTCTGCCGCCTCTGTGAGTCGATTTTGCACGATCGCCTTGATCGCATCCCGGGCCAGGGTGTCGGCCTTACCGGGGATTTCAGGAAGAGGAGGGTAGTAGAGTGCCCAGGCCACAGCATCGAAGGGCCTGGCGATAGCAACTTTTACCGGCTCTTGATTGGCTGCAGCACGGCCGGCCTGATTTGCACTCAATTCGATTGAGCCGGCCTCGTTCCTGGCCACCACCACCCCTTCCAGGACGATCACGTCAGTGGCCTCGTCCTCGATGCGCACAACAAACTCAGTACCCTCAATGGATGCGTTGACATAGGGCGTTTTGACTTCGAGACTCTGTTGCGTACGGCTGATGAAGTGCACCGCACCGCGCAACAGGTCCAGCAATGAGTGCGACGTCTTCTCGATCTGAGTGAATGTTATGGAAGAGTCGGCATCGAGGCGCAGCAGGGTATCGTTAATCAAGCGAACCGCTGCCTTCGCATCGCTGTGGGTTCTAAGGGCATCGCCTTTACAGAACTGATCGTCAAGGGCAGCTTGTTGCCAATCGTCTTTGCTTGCGCTTCTCTTCTCAACACTCCCTTGCCGGGAGACCAATTGGGCGACAGACTCGCACTCCGCCGAAAAAGATTGCTGCGAAAAGGCCAAGCCGAAAAGAAGAAAAAAATATTTCGCAAGCATTGTAATGCGTGTGCAATGCTGCATATCGGTCCCCTACTATGATTTTTATTTATCCAGCAATTGGCTTGTACAGCGTTGTTTATCGAGCCAATTAATTTTCCACATGGTATGAGGTATATAGTAACGAATATTTGCAAATATGCGAATTTATTTCATATTTGCCAAACCCATTGGCCCGGTTTTTTAATGTAGATTATTCCTTAAGCGCGTTAACCCTTTCTCCCACAGTAGGATTGATCTCAAAAAAACCATAAAAAAGTTAATAAACCCAATGTGTTATAGGGTTTATACCGTCGGGAAACTTTACGCCTGCAGTTATTAATTGCATTAAAAATAGAGGGTAAATATTTAATGTAACGATATTAAGATCACTCTGGCCTGAGTTATGCATTTACCTGTTTAAACGTCCTGTTACGACAAAAGGTGGAAGAAAAACCGACATTGCTGCTTTATTGAGTAGGCATAAACAGTCAGTTTTTCGACAACGATAACAATGCAAAACACGACCCATCAGACCCATCTGATTTACAGTTCCCGCATCAAGGTGCTGCTTTTACTGTTCACCCTTTCCGGTGCGAGCCATATCATCGCTGATGAGATTACGATGGCTAAAACTGTGGAAGAGGATCTCATACACTGGCTCTCTCTACATCGATCTGCCGAAGCGGTTGAGATCACTAAAGAGATAGAATGTCTGGCACAGAATATCTATTTTGAAGCGCGCAGTGAATCTGAGCAGGGGCAACTTGCTGTAGGTCACGTTGTCATGAATCGGGTGGCGCACAAGCGTTATCCCAATTCAATCTGCGCGGTGGTTAAGCAGGGGGGAGAGAAGAGGCGTTATCGCTGCCAATTCTCCTGGTGGTGCGATGGGCGTTCAGATCAACCCGTGAACCAACGGGCCTGGCGGCGATCATTGGAACTGGCCAAAACAATCCATGCGGGCCAATCAGAAGATCCGACTGACGGAGCACTCTGGTACCATGCGGATTATGTCAGCCCTGAATGGAGCTCGATCCTGGTGCTTGGTAAAAAAATCGGACAGCATCTCTTCTACTTGAGCAAGAAACAACCAGTGGTTGCCTTGAACGCAGCCACCGGATTGTAGACAGTCATTGGCCAATTGCAGATACGGCCCGCTTGATCAGTCAGGAATTGGAACCTCTATCAGCTTTCCGGTATTACAATTATAAATATATCCGTAGATCGGTATCTCATCGGGTACCAAAGGGTGATTGCGTATCCTGAGTATATCTTCGACAACACTTTTTGCATTATCCGATATGGTCAGCCAATTGATGAATTTGCCTTCGATAGAACCACTGCCATCAGCGGAATCCTGCCAACCGTTGGCGTCGATGGTCGCTGTTTTAAGGCTGCATGCAAGCAAGTCGCCCATGACTTCATTGGTGAATGTCAACATACCGCAATCTGTATGATGGATGACAAACCACTCTCTGGTGCCAAGTAATTTATAAGATATAACCAGTGAACGAATGGCATCATCACTTGCTCTGCCTCCGGCATTGCGTATGACATGTGCGTCGCCTTCAGAGAGACCGGCAAACTTTGCCGGATCAAGTCTTGCATCCATGCAGGTCAGGATCGCAAAACGTCTCCCCGGGGGCATGGGGAGTTCGGCTTTTTCACCAAAATTTTTCGCATAGGTCATATTTGCATCGATGACTTCATTGCGTATTTTGCTCATAGCTCACCTCCTGAATGTGATCGTTGTTAAACATACTCCTTACTGTTCGACATACACTTAAGGTTGTTTTTATCACCACACTTTGTCGGGTAATCGATCAATCACAAGCCTCCACAGCAGAGCCCGAAATGATAGGGTGATCGTTTATTATCAAGACTAAACATTGCTTGGATGTATTGCTTAACTGGATATTCATTGCGCCTGAAATAGCTGAGTGTCCGGGTGAAAGGCATACCAGGCAAACCAGAATGCGGTGATCGTTGGTATCGTCTTGCCTTCAGGGTTCAGCGCAGTGGCCGTTTTGTGATTGGCACCGTACTCGATTAAAATATTTTGTCCCCCAACATTGTCCTTTATCCTGCCTGAGGTTTTGGACAATTCGACAAACGGATAGGCCTTGCTGACGCCACCGATATTCACTCCCAGCACCCTTTCCTTGGGATGATAACCCTGGGCAGTAAAGTCGACAGGGAAATAGATGGCGAGATTTGTCTCGTAGTCCCCATATGGCGATCGGCGATAGTCGCGTGCGAATCCAGTATCATCAGATAAAACTTGCGTGCGTGGATATTGCTCGACCCAATCTGACCAGCTGGTGTGATGCAGGGCAATGGGTTGTAGCCGATCCCCCTTAAAATCACCGCTGACGGCCTGCATTTTAATTTGTGACCACAATGACTCTGTATCCCGGTCATACAGCAGCATATCGCTGTTATAGAGTAAGCCTGAGACGCCGAAGCTAAGTGGCCTGCCTTTGTGCAGCGCCTTGAAAGCTATCCCAGTCCCACACAGCGGACAGAAGGTAATGGCAATCGGCTGATCACCAATGCGATCGTTGACTATCTCATGCCAATTCATAATGGCAATGGGGTAGGCCTTGATCTGTCCATTGTAAGCAAGACCGAGCACGCGATCTTCAGATGCCAGGAAATCAGCCTTGTCGGCCGGTATGAATTTGGGGTTGTCAATGGAAGGTATACCATCTTTTGGCGGACCCCCTGGTAAAATTTTGTCGGCAGGCAGTAATGAATCCGTGACATTGAAACCGCCTTTGTAAATCTCTTCATCGGCCAGACCTAAGCTTTGCCACCAGGCAAAACAGAGCATGATAAACAACCTGGAATAAAACATGGTTTTCTAGACTTGCGGTAGCATAATCACAGATGCGGAAGTGGCAATAAATTCACCTATCAGATCCATGTCCACCTTGGGCTGCAGGCTTTTTTTGGAACCTTTGCGGCCGGTATGATGGATGGCTAACCCTGTCGTTCTTTTTTCTATCACCGCTTCAGCTGCACAATTTGGACAGTAGGCATATTCGCCACTTTTCTGATTGCGCCTAACCACAATGGTAGGCCCGCATCTCAGGCAGGTCTGGATAGGTATTCCCTGATCAGTATGTCCGAGAATCGTATTCAAACGGCCGGAATTCCCAAGCTCGATGAATATGTGTCCGAAGTTGCCATCGAATTGGGTATGCAGATTCATTCGGATATTCTTCAACGCCTGTTTCACAGACAAGGTAGAGCGATAGGGACGAGCGCTGGTCATGGCGTCGAAGGCGTCACAGATACTGACGATGCGTGAGTCTATCGGTAGATTCCCTTCATCCAGTCCAAACGGGTAACCTGCGCCATCGGGACGTTCATGGTGGTGAAGTATGGCACTCTTGACCAGCCTGGCCAAAGGATGGCCGATCAGTACTCTGGCTCCCATCTCCGGGTGGTTCATGATGGTTTCGTACTCTTCGTCATTCAACCTGCCGGGTTTCTTTAGAATCTCATCGGGCACACTGATCTTGCCCAGGTCATGAAGAAAACCCCCAAGGGTGATGCGTGCCACTTCGTAATTGCTGAGTCCCAATGCTTCAGCCAGCACACGGCAATACTGGGAAACCCGCCACAGGTGGCCGCCGGTATAAGGGTCTCGGGCCTCCACCAACCAGGCCATTACGAGCAATGACTGCAAAAGCGGTTTTACTTCATGCTGTTGGAATACTGCGGTGTTGCCTGGTTCAAACCAGGATTTTGCGACAGGTAGAAGACTGATCATTTTGTGCCCTCAGGATTGCGCCATCCAAGCGAACCTTGTGAAATTAATTACTCTATTGAGTGTGAGCCGGCAGCTCACACTAGGGTATACGTACCCTGTGAGGATTTGGATTCTTGAAGAGTTCAAAAAAAACCGGGGGCAAACCTGGCCGTTATGGGAGGGGCTAAATCCCTTTGAAACCCTGGTTTTATAAGGCTCCTGCCGAATGCCGGCTTGGCTACCTGCCGATCATCTTTAGTTTCCCAGGTATCGTTAAACAGCTAGTTTTGTATTGACGTTGACGTATACGTCAACTAAATTACGCTACGTGCATGCCGGCCTCTGAAGTGGTGCTTTCCCGTATCCCCACTGCCAGTTTGATCTGAAACAGTTGCCAGGTGGCACACAGGCACGTTTGAGTCATTTGATACGGTGAGGAGCGGCTTAATGCCCATCTACACACCCCCCGTTCGCGATATGTTGTTTGCTTACTTTGAGCTCAACGGGGGAGAAGCCATCCGGCAGATGCCGGGTTATGAACAACTGGACCGGGAGACCCTGACATCGATTCTCGAAGAAGCGGGAAGGTTTGTCAGCGAACGGCTGTTACCGCTCAATCGCAGTGGCGACGAGGCAGGCTGCAATTGGAACGAAGGGCGAGTGACAACGCCAGAAGGCTTCAAGGCCGCCTACGACGAATTCATTCAGGCGGGCTGGAACAGCATCGCATTCGACACAGACTACGGTGGCCAGGGCCTGCCCAAATCCCTGCACATGCTGGTGGATGAGATGATTTGCGCCTGTAATCTCTCATTCAGTCTCTATCCAGGCCTAACCAACGGCGCCTGGACTGCGCTGGAGGACTATGCCGACACAGAGTTAAAAGCACTTTACTTTCCAAAGATGGCGGAGGGTGTTTGGAGTGGCACCATGTGTCTCACTGAACCCCACAGCGGCAGTGATCTCGGTTTGATGCGCACCCGGGCGGAACACCAGGAGGATGGCAGTTACCGTATCAGCGGCACAAAGATTTTTATCACGGCAGGTGAGCATGACCTGACTGAAAACATCATCCATCTGGTACTGGCCCGCACAACCGATGCACCCGCCGGCATCAAGGGAATCAGTCTTTTCCTGGTGCCGAAGATCCTGCCTGATGCACAGGGTGGACTGGGAGAAATCAATAGCCTCAGTTGTGGCGCTATCGAACACAAGATGGGCATTAAGGCCTCGGCGACCTGTGTTTTGAATTTCGACGGCGCCAAGGGCTGGCTGGTGGGTGAAGTCAACAAGGGCATGCGCGCCATGTTCAAGATGATGAACACTGAACGCCTGGCCACCGGTATCCAAGGCCTGGGGATTGCCGAAGCTGCCTATCAGAACGCGGTGGCCTATGCCCAAGAGCGCCTGCAAGGCCGTTCGCCCAAGGGGGCGCAACAGCCCGATACCCCGGCCGATCCATTGATCGTCCACCCGGATATTCGCCGTATGCTGTTGACCATGCGCGCCTTGACCGAGGGTTGCCGGGCTCTCTCGGTCTGGGTTGCGCAACAGATCGACATCGCCGCCCGCTCCCCCGATGTGGTTGAGCGCCGGGAGGCCGAGGGACTGGTGGCCCTACTCACCCCGGTGGTCAAGGCCTTCTTCACCGATTGCGGTTTCGAGGTGGCAAACCTGGGTATGCAGGTGTTTGGCGGCCACGGCTATATCCGTGAGCAGGGTATGGAGCAACTGGTGCGGGATGCGCGTATCGGACAGATCTATGAAGGGGCCAACGGAGTGCAGGCGATGGATCTCGTCGGGCGCAAACTGCCGCTTGCGGATGGGACCCTGATCGAGAGATTTCTACTCCCGCTTAAGGAGTTTCTTCAGCTGACAGAGGGCGACGCCTCGATTGCTGAATTCACCACACCGCTGGCGGCTGCCGGAGAGCGGCTGGAGAGTGCGGCGAAAACACTGCTGCAACGGGCCGGCGATGATCCGCTGGAAAGCGGGGCGGGCGCAGCTGATTTCCTACAGCTTTTCGGCCTTACCGCACTCGCGCTTATGTGGGCGCGCATGGCGCTGATCGGCCTGAGAAAGTGTGATGAGGAAGAGCCCCTGTTCTACGAAGCCAAGGTGCGAACAGCACGGTTTTTCATGCTACGCATCCTGCCTCGCAGTGAAGCCCACTACCGCGCCATCATGGCCGGCGGTGATTGCATGATCGATTTTGACGACAGGGCCTGGTGACCACAGGTCCTGAGATTTAGGAGAAACCAATGAAGATTCTTGTTTGTGTAAAGCGGGTGGTCGACGCCAATGTGAAGATCAGCGTCAAGGCTGATGGCAGTGGTGTCGAGCTGGCCAATCTGAAGATGGCCATGAACCCCTTTGATGAGATTGCAGTGGAGGAGGCGGTACGCCTGCGCGAGTCGGGCAAGGCCGATGAAGGCGTGGCCGTCTCCCTGGGCATCAACGCCTGCCAGGAGACCCTGCGTACGGCTTTGGCCATGGGCTTGGACCGGGCCGTGCTGGTGGAGAGCGATGCCGAACTGCAGCCCCTCGCGGTGGCGAAACTACTGGCCGAGGTGGTACGCCGGGAGGAGCCGGACCTGGTGATCATGGGCAAACAGGCGATCGATGACGACAACAACCAGACAGGGCAGATGCTAGCTGCACTGCTGGGTTGGGGCCAGGGAACCTTCGCCTCGCAGCTGGTGGTGTCGGATGGCGAGATCGAGGTGACTCGGGAGATCGACGGCGGTCTCGAGACCCTGGCTATGCAGCTGCCCGCGGTGGTGACCGCCGATCTGCGCCTCAACGAGCCCCGTTATGTAAAGCTGCCCAACATCATGAAGGCCAAGAAAAAGCCCTTGGACGTGATCGCCGCCGCAGACATGGGTGTGGATATCCAGCCGCGGTTGACGACGCTGAAGGTTGAGGAACCCGCTGTTCGCAGCGGGGGGGTGAAGGTTGCGGACGTGGCCGAACTGGTGGAAAAACTGCGTAATGAAGCGAGGGTAATCTGATGGGTGTGCTTGTTATTGCTGAACATGACAACAACAGTTTGGCCGGTGTCACCTGCAATGTGGTGACAGCGGCGAAGAGTTTGGGTGAGGTGGCTGTTTTGGTGGCCGGTGAAGGCTGTGCCGGAGTGGCCGATGAAGCAGCTGCCCTGGAAGGGGTAGCCAAGGTATTCCTATGTGACAATCCAGCCTATGGGCATGGATTGGCAGAGCCCTTGTCAATCCTGCTTGCCGCCGTGGGCAAGGAGTATAGCCATCTGCTGGCCCCAGCGACCACCTTCGGCAAGAATCTAATGCCAAGAGTCGCGGCACTCCTTGATGTGGCCCAGCTCTCGGAGGTCATCGAGGTGGTGGATGAAGCAACCTTCAAGCGACCTATCTATGCCGGAAACGCCATCGCGACTGTACAGAGCGCCGATCAGGTGAAGGTGATGACCATCCGCGGTACTGCCTTCGAAGCGGTCGCCACCGATGGTCCCGCGGCTCCCGTGGCCGAGATTGCCCCTGTCTTAGGCGAAACCCTTAGCCGTTTTGTCTCCCGTAATCTGACCGAGTCCGATCGTCCCGAGCTGACAGCCGCCAGGGTGGTGGTCTCTGGTGGACGGGGTGTTGGCGGTAAGGAAAACTTCGCCCTGATTGAAAAACTGGCGGATGCCCTTGGCGGCGCAGTGGGCGCCTCCCGGGCGGCGGTGGACGCCAACTTCGTTCCCAATGACTACCAGGTGGGTCAGACCGGCAAGATCGTCGCCCCCGAGATCTATATCGCCATCGGCATCTCCGGGGCAATTCAACATCTGGCGGGGATGAAGGAGAGCAAAGTGATCGTCGCCATCAACAAGGACGAGGATGCGCCCATCTTCGAGGTGGCGGATTACGGCCTGGTGGCCGATCTGTTCGAAGCGGTGCCGGAAATGACCGCCATGCTTGAGTGATTTGGCTATTAATCAGCCAATGAAAGCAAATCAGATGCGCATGATAGAACTTAACCACTGGTGTGAATTAGCGGTGATTCCCCTTCCTTTCCGGTTTGAATCCTTTAGTTGTGGCAGTGCTGCCATACAGCCGTCAAGCGGGCGACTTAGGGGGTGATGATGGATCGGGAAACCATGGAGTTCGATGTCGTTATCGTAGGCGGCGGCCCGGCCGGGTTGTCGGCAGCGATCCGTCTGCGCCAACTTGCCCGGGAGCGGCAGCAGGAGATCACTGTCTGCCTGTTGGAGAAGGGTTCCGAGATCGGCGCCCATATCCTCTCGGGGGCGCTGTTCGAGAGTCGGGCCCTGGATGAGCTGCTGCCGGATTGGCAGAAGTTGGGCGCGCCCCTGGATACTCCGGTCAGCGAAGACCGGGTGATGCTCTTCACAGGCCCTGAAAGCGCCGTGTCTATGCCTGCCATGTTGACCCCTCGCACCATGCACAACAAGGGCAACTACGTGATCAGTCTCGGTAGCCTCTGTCGCTGGCTGGGGGAGCAGGCGGAAGAGTCCGGAGTCGATATCTTCGCCGGTTACCCGGCCGCTGAACTGCTGATGGGTAAGACCAACCAGGTCGAGGGAGTGATCACGGGTGACATGGGCATTGACCGGGATGGGGAAGAGAAGCCTACTTTCGAGCCCGGTATTGAACTGCGTGCACGCTACACCCTGTTCGCCGAAGGTTGTCGCGGTCATTTGGGCAAACAACTCATCGAGCACTATGGGCTGGACCAGGATTGTGATCCTCAGCACTATGGATTGGGTATCAAAGAGCTGTGGCAGATCGAAGCGGACAAGCACCACCCGGGGGCCGTGTTGCACGGCGCCGGCTGGCCACTTAGCGAGGGAGGCGCCAGCGGCGGCTCTTTTCTCTACCACGCTGCCGAAGGTCAGGTGGCCATAGGATTAATCACAGACCTCAATTATGCCAATCCCCACCTCTCTCCCTTTGAGGAGTTTCAGCGTTTCAAACAGCATCCAGAGATACGTGCCGTGTTGGAGGGTGGCAAGCGTTTGTGTTATGGCGCCCGGGCCATTGCCAAGGGCGGGTTGAATGCACTTCCCCGCCAGCACTTTCCCGGTGGGCTGCTGCTGGGCTGTGATGCAGGCACCCTCAATTTCGCCAAGATCAAAGGGGCCCACACCGCCATGAAGTCGGGCATGTTGGCTGCGGAGACAGTATTCGACGCCCTGGTCGGAGATGAACCTGAAGCACGGGATCTCAAGGGTTACACTGACGCTTTTCAAGATTCCTGGCTTTATGACGAGCTCTATCGGGGACGCAACTTCGGCCCCGCCTTGCATCGCTTCGGCCTGGTCGCCGGCGGTGCCTTCAACTTCATCGATCAGAACCTGTTTCTCGGCAAGCTGCCATTCACCCTGCATGACAGGATGGCAGACCATGAAGCCATGAAGTCCGCCGCCGCCTGCAGCCCCATAGCCTATCCGAAAGCGGATGGTGTGATCAGCTTCGATCGTCTCTCCTCGGTGTTTCTCTCCAATACGGCCCACGAGGAGGATCAACCCTGCCATCTGACCCTACGCCAACCGAGTGCGGCGATCGCACTGAATCTGGCTCGCTACGATGCCCCTGAACAGAGATATTGTCCGGCAGGTGTCTACGAGATCTTGCGGGATGGTGAACTGGAAGTGCCGCGGCTGCAGATCAATGCCGCGAACTGCCTCCACTGTAAGACCTGCGATATCAAGGATCCATTAAAGAACATCGTCTGGCGCACCCCTGAGGGGGGCGGTGGACCCAACTACCCGAATATGTAAACAGCCATGAGTGAAACAACAGCACCGAACCCACTGCACCGCCGCAGCATCAATCATCAGACTTGGCAGCACGCGGATGGATCCCTGGAGATTGAGAGCCGTTTGATCGACACCAAGGCGTACGACACACATATAGGTTTCAACCGTCCCTTGGCCGCGGGTGAGCCGGTCCATGACATGACCATCCGTGTCCAATTGGATCCCAAAGGCGTGATACAGGATATCAAAGTGCGCATGGATAGCGCCCCGTTCGAAATCTGTCCTGAGGTCACCGGGCGCTTCGAGAATCTACGGGGTGCCAGTATGGGCAGTGGCTGGAACGAGTTTCTCAGCATTCGCTTCAGAGGCACCGGGGGATGTCGTCATCTGGTCGATCTGCTGCGTGGCATGGGGACAGTGCTCTTCCAGACTACACATGACAGCAGTTGGACCTCGGAGTCCCTTGAAAGTATGGCTGACAGCTGCCACGCCTTCCGCAGAGATGGGCCGATAATGGTGCAGTTGAGCGCCGAAATAAAAAAATAAATATATCCTAATTAACTACTACGTTAAGTAATTGACGTTAACGTAATCTATGACTATAGTGAGCTACAATGAAATCTAATTCCGCAGAACTCTATAGCGTGACCGAACTGGCCGAACAGCTGGGGATTACCCCACGTGCGATTCGTTTTTACGAAACAAAGGGACTGATAAAGCCACAGCGGGCTGG
Source organism: Candidatus Thiodiazotropha sp. (assembly GCA_040507005.1). Lineage (GTDB taxonomy): Bacteria > Pseudomonadota > Gammaproteobacteria > Chromatiales > Chromatiaceae > Thiodiazotropha. The sequence goes on along the minus strand of JBEVVS010000106.1, from coordinate 17,884 downwards.
GACCACCAGAGTCTACACCCACCGTGACCGGGCGCGCTTGCAACTGATCCTGAGAGGCAAGCGCTTGGGTTTCACATTGGCGAACATCAAGGAGTATCTCGATTTGTACGACGTAGATCCTTCCCAGGAGACACAGGTGCAGATGCTGCTCAAAGGGATCACTCGGCGTATCGGTGAGTTGGAACAGCAGCGTGAGGATCTCGAAACGACCCTTATCGAGCTGGAAGAGATGCGCCAGCAATGTGTCGCCAACATCAATGGAAAAGACAAGAACAAGCGTTGATGTTCCAGGTTTGATCTCAGTTTTTATTCATCTATCAATTTAAAACTCTATTCGGAGAGAGGCAATGAAGCGTGTTGTGATTGCTAACTATGTGCGTTCCCCTTTCACCTTCGCCAAAAAAGGCGAACTGGTGAAGGTGCGACCTGACGACATGGCCGCCCAGGTGGTCAAGGCCCTGGTCGCCAAGAGCGGGGTGCCGCAAGAAGATATCGAGGATCTGATCCTCGGTTGCGCCTTTCCTGAAGGAGAGCAGGGCTTCAATGTTGCCCGTTTAATCGTTTTTCTCGCTGGCCTACCCCAGTCGGTGGCAGGTACTACTGTGAATCGTTTCTGTGGCTCCTCCATGCAGTCGATACACATGGCCGCTGGCGCTATCCAGATGGGGGCCGGCGAGGTTTTTATTTGTGCCGGGGTCGAATCAATGACCCGGATCCCAATGGCGGGCTTCAATCCGATGCCCAATCCAGGACTTTACAGCTCACTTCCCGGTGCCTACATGGGCATGGGTGAGACCGCTGAGAATGTGGCCAAGAAATATGAAATCTCCCGCGCCGAGCAGGAGGCCTTCGCTGTCATCAGTCACCGCAAGGCGGCTGAGGCCCAGGCGGCCGGCAGATTGAGCGACGAGATTATTGCTATCGAAAGTGCCAAGGGTAGTGTTGAACAGGATGGTTGTATTCGTCCCGATACCACTGAAGAGGGTTTGGCCGGACTCAAGCCCGCCTTCGATCAGAACGGTTCGGTGACCGCCGGCTCTTCATCGCCCTTGACCGATGGCGCCAGCGCCACCCTGGTCTGCAGTGAAGAGTATGCCAAGGCTCACGGACTGCAACCCCTGGCCGCCATCAAGAGTATTGCCGTGGCCGGTTGCGCCCCGGAGATCATGGGGATAGGTCCGGTGGCTGCAACCCGCAAGGCGTTGGATCGTGCCAGCCTGCAGGCCAGCGATCTCGACATCATCGAACTCAACGAGGCCTTCGCCAGCCAGTCCATTGCCTGTATCCGTGACCTGGAGCTGGATCAGGAGAAGATCAATCTTGACGGCGGCGCTATCGCCTTGGGCCACCCATTGGGTGCTACCGGTGCACGCATCACCGGCAAGGCGTCCACTCTATTGCAGCGTGAGGGCAAACAGTTCGCCCTCGCCACCCAGTGCATCGGCGGCGGTCAAGGCATCGCCACCATCCTGGAGGCGCTGTAATGGAGATCAACAAGGTTGCCGTCATCGGCGCGGGTGTCATGGGGGCGGGGATCGCCGCCCATATGGCCAATGCTGGGGTGCCGGTGGTATTGCTCGATATCGTTCCCGATGAGGCGAGCAATCGCAATGTCATCGCTGAGACAGCGGTCAAGAAGTTATTGAAGGCAGCGCCGGCCGCCTTCATGCACAAACGTAATGCGAAGCTGATTACCACCGGCAATCTCGATGATCATATGGATCTGCTAGCGGATTGCGACTGGATCATCGAGGCGGTTATCGAACGTCTCGATATCAAACACTCTCTTTATCAAAAGATCGATGCGGTGCGTAAACCTGGCTCGCTGGTCTCATCCAACACCTCCACTATCCCCCTGAATCAGTTGCTGACGGGGATGCCGGCGGGTCTCGCTGAAGACTTTCTCATCACCCACTTTTTCAATCCACCTCGCTACATGCGCTTGCTGGAGATCGTCACCGGTGAAAATACCCGGGCCGATGGCGTGGCCAGTCTGGAGAAGTTCTGTGACTTCCGTCTTGGCAAGGGGATTGTCGACTGCAAGGATACCCCGGGATTCGTCGCCAACCGCATCGGTATCTACTGGATACAGGCTGCCGTGTTCGAGGCCTTCCGTATGGGGGTGTCGGTAGAGGTTGCCGATGCCGTTATGGGTAAGCCGTTAGGTATTCCCAAAACCGGTGTCTTCGCACTCTCTGATTTGGTGGGATTGGATCTCAAGCCTCATCTGATGAAGAGCATGAAGGCCACCCTGCCCGAAGGCGATCCCTACTTCGATGTAGCCAAGGAAGAACCTTTGGTCAATCGCATGATCGCCGACGGTTATATCGGGCGCAAAGGCAAGGGCGGTTTTTATCGTATCAATCGAGAAGGGGGCCGCAAGGTCAAGGAGAGTATTGACCTGCAAACCGGTGAATACAGTGTCTCGCGCAAGCCCAACCTGGAGAGTATCAAAGCCTCCAAAAAGGGTCTGCGTGCCCTGTTGGAACACCCCGATGAAGGAGGGCGTTACGCCTGGGCCGTGCTCTCTAAGCTGCTTAGCTACGCCGCCAATCTGGTACCTGAGATCAATGATCATCTGTATGCGGTGGATGAGGCAATGCGTCTCGGTTACGCCTGGAAATATGGTCCCTTCGAACTCATCGATCGCATCGGCCCCGCCTGGCTTGCCGAGCGGCTGCGTGCCGAGGGGATGGCTGTGCCGCCCCTATTGGAAGCGGTGGGCAAGGGAACCTTCTATCGGGTTGAAAATGGAGCCTTGCAATACTTCACCACCGCGGGCGACTACAGCGATGTGCCGCGACCCGAGGGTGTGATGCTGCTGGCGGACATCAAGCAACGCAGCAAGCCCCTGGCGAAGAACGCCTCCGCCGCCCTGTGGGATATTGGCGACGGTGTGGTCTGCCTCGAGTTCACCTCGAAGATGAACTCCATGGATCCCCATATCATGGGCATGATCCGCAAGTCCATCGAGCTGGTGCCTGCCAAGGGCTACAAGGCGATGGTGATCTACAACGAGGGCACTAACTTCTCCGCAGGGGCCAACCTGGGTCTGCTGCTGTATGCCGCCAACCTGGCCATGTGGCCCGAGGCGGAAGCAATGGTGAAGGAGGGACAGGATACCTATATGGCCCTCAAGTACGCCCCCTTTCCCGTGGTGGGCGCACCCTCAGGTATGGCCATCGGAGGCGGTTGCGAGATCCTGCTTCACTGCGATGCCGTGCAGGCCCATGCAGAGTCCTATGTGGGCTTGGTTGAGGTAGGTGTGGGGGTGATTCCCGGTTGGGGCGGCTGTAAGGAGCTGCTCACCCGCTGGTCGGTCAACAAGCGCCGTCCGGGTGGCCCCATGCCACCGGTGGCCAAGGCCTTCGAGACCATCAGTACAGCCACTGTGGCCAAGAGTGCCGCCGAAGCGCAGGACTCTCTTTTCCTGCGTGAGGGGGACGGTATCACCATGAACCGATACCGTCTGCTGGCAGATGCCAAGGCGAAGGTCCTGGGTATGGTGGAGGATTACGCACCCCCTGAGCCGGTAGAGATCCATTTGCCAGGGCCCAGTGCCAGGGTTGCGATGACCATGGCGATGGAAGGCTTTGTCAAGCTGGGCAGGGTGACACCCCACGACCGCGTGGTCTCCAGTGAGCTGATGGAAGTCCTCAGCGGCGCTGATACCGATATTACCGAACCCCTGACTGAAAAAGATCTCCTGGCCTTGGAGTTGAAGCATTTCATGAAACTGGCCAGGCATCCGGACACTCTGGCGCGCATGGAACATATGTTGGAAACCGGCAAACCCCTGAGGAACTGAAGCATGACACAGTATCAACCCCCCCTGAGGGACTACCAGTTTATCAACAACGAGTTGCTCGATCCGGCGCGTCTGCAAGCCCTGCCGGGTTGCGAGGAGTTCGATGGCGATCTGACCAGTGCGGTGTTGGAGGAGGCGGGTAAATTCTTCTCCGAAGTGCTCTTCCCCCTTAACCGCAGCGGCGACGAAGAGGGTTGCCAATTCGATAACGGCGAGGTGCGAACACCGACAGGTTTCAAAGAGGCCTACCAGCAGTATGTCGAGGCGGGTTGGTCCGGCCTTGCCTGTAATCCGGATGACGGTGGACAGGGGATGCCCAAGAGCGTCACCTTTCTGGTGCAGGAGATGAGCACCGCAAGCAATCTTGCCTTCGCCATGTACCCCGGTCTGGCCCATGGGGCCTATAGCGCCATCAGGGCCCATGGAGATGAAAAGCTGAAACGCATCTACCTGCCCAAACTGGCGGGCGGCATTTGGGCAGGCACCATGTGTCTCACCGAACCCCAATGCGGCACCGATCTTGGCCTGGTCAGGACCAAGGCAGTGCCCCAGGATGATGGCAGTTTCAAGCTGACCGGCACCAAGATCTTCATCAGCGGTGGCGAGCAGGACTTGACCGAGAATATCGTCCACCTGGTGTTGGCGCGTCTGCCCGACGCACCATCAGGCATCAAAGGCATCAGTCTCTTTATCGTGCCCAAACTTCTGCCTGATGAGAATGGCGATGCGGGTGAAAGCAATGGCGTGGTCTGTGGCGCAATCGAACACAAGATGGGGATCAAGGCCTCCTCCACCTGTGTGATGAACTTCGATAACGCCACCGGCTGGCTGATCGGCCAGCCCCATAAGGGACTGCGCGCCATGTTCACCATGATGAACGCAGCCCGTCTCGGTGTCGGTGTGCAGGGTATCGGCCTCGGCGAAGTGGCTTACCAAGGGGCGGTAGAATACGCCCGTGAACGGCTGCAGGGTCGCTCCCTGAAGGGGGCCAAGAGCCCCGATAAGCCGGCCGACTCCCTGCTGGTCCATCCCGATGTGCGGCGCATGTTGCTGACGATGCGTGCCTACGTGGAGGGATCCCGGGCCCTGGGTGGTTGGATCGCCAACGAAATCGATGTCTATGAACGCTCTACCGACAAGGCGGAGGCACAGGCAGCGGAAGATCTGGTGTCACTGCTGATTCCTGTGTACAAGGCCTTCGGTACCGATATCGGCTTTGAGTGCGCCAACTTGGGTGTGCAGGTCTTCGGCGGCCACGGTTATATCCGTGAGCATGGTATGGAGCAGTATGTCAGGGATGCACGTATCACCCAGCTCTATGAAGGCACCAACGGCATTCAGGCCCTCGACCTGGTGGGGCGCAAACTCGCTGTCCACACGGGTCGTTATCTGCGCAGCTTCTTCCATCCGGTGGCGGCCTATATCGAGGCCAATCAGGATGATCCCCAACTCGGCGAGTTCATCCTGCCCCTGGCAAAGGCCTTCGGCCGTCTGCAGCGGGCCAGTGCCTGGATCGTCCAGTCGGGGATGGGCAATCCGGATGAGGCGGGTGCCGCAGCCACGGATTACCTGCGCCTCTTCGGGCTGACTGCGTTGGCCTATCTGTGGGCACGCATGGCCGAGATCTCCATGGACAAACTGGATGGAGAGGAGGGTCGCTTCTATAAGGCCAAGGTCGACACAGCGCGCTTCTATATGCAGCGCCTGCTGCCTGAGAGCGGCGCACTTTTCAGTGCCATTCTGGCAGGTGGCGGCTCGATTATGGCGTTCGACGATGATGCCTTTTGATGCCATCCATAATCGGCAGGGAGCAGGAGAATGAATTTGATCATTCGTTTTCTGCGGGTGTTCATCTCATCCCTGCTGAGATCGCGCATCGGTCTGCTCGACAGTTCGACGCTGAGATTCCGGGTCTTGCCGACAGACCTGGACATCAACCTGCACATGACCAATGCGCGCTATCTCAGTTTTATGGATCTGGGCCGCACGGATCTGCTGCTAAGGGCGGGCTTGCTGGACACACTGCGTCGGGAGCGTTGGAAGCCGGTAGTGGGGAACATCGATATCAAGTTCCGCCGTTCATTGAAGCCCTTTCAGGCGTTCGAGTTGCATACACGTCTGCTCTGCTGGGACGAGAAGTGGCTCTACCTGGAGCAGCGTCTCGAAAGCACAGCTGGGGTGCATGCCATTGCGACGGTGCGAGGACTGTTTGTCGGTCGCAACGGTTCCGTACCCTCAAGCATGGTATTGGATCAGATGGGATACAGGGATGAATCACCACCCTTTCCGGCGCAGGTGCTCTGCCTGTTGACCTGCGAGGAGGCAGGTAAAGGATTGCAGTCGGCAAGTTATTGAAAGCGGAGAGACATCCGCTGTCTGGGCGCAGCGTTACCGATGCCCGATAGAGAAAACGACAAAAGGGTTGAGCAGGTTACTTAGGCGTACGCCGCCCGATACTGACTCGACAGAAAGACAACGTTTATACCAAGACAGCGACGAGGAGTGATGTGATGTCTACCCTGCAGGGGAAAACCCTCTTCATCATCGGGGCTACCCATGGTAAAGGCCTGTCCATTGCCATTACCAATTCAACCCTGAACAGCCGTGACTGTAACGGCAACTTCTTTGATTTCGAACCTTCTGCGGTAGATCCCACTGTGCGTCTACTGTCGGATTTTTTCTTGGATTAATGGTGAGAACCTATGCAGAGTCATAAAACGAAGCGGGTGCAGGAGCGCTTACCCGAAAAAGCTGGCATGAGGCCTCCATACATCTCCGCGAATGACGCGGTCACCCTGGGCGGACTGTTTAGAGCGCGGGTGGCGCGATCTGCCGATAAGGTGGCTTACAAATATTTCGATACCCTCAAGGACGCCTGGAGTGAGCTCACCTGGGCGCAAATGGCCGAGGCAACAGCCCGTTGGCAGGATGCCATGAAGGCAGAGGGGCTGGCAGCGGGCGATCGGGTCGCCGTGATGATGCGCAACTGCCCGGAGTGGATCATGTTCGATCAGTCAGCTCTGGCGCTTGGTCTGGTCACTGTCCCTGTCTACGCGGACGATCGAGGCGGTAATGTGGCCTACATTATGCGCGACTCGGGTACCCGGGTGCTGGTGATCGGTACACAGGAGGAGTGGGATCGCATTGAGCCGGCGTTACAGGAGATGCCGGATGTTCAGCGCATCGTCTGTGTGAAACCGGTCAAGGTCAATGTTACTGATGATCGGGTTGTCATGCTATCCGAATGGCTGCCCGAAAAGGGTGGTCCACTGTTGGCCTCTGATGCCGGCAGTAATGACCTTGCGTCTATCGTATATACCTCGGGGACGACAGGTTTTCCCAAAGGCGTGATGTTGAGCCACTGGAATATGTTGAGCAACGCGGAAGCCGCCGTGGTCAAGGTCGATCTTGGTGAATCGGACATCATGTTCTCATTTCTTCCCCTGTCCCATACCCTGGAACGCACAGTCGGATACTACTTCACGCTTATGGTGGGCGGGACAACCGCCTATGCACGTTCGATAGCGCTTATCGCTGAGGACCTGCAGATCATTCGTCCCGACTCCATGGTCAGCGTGCCGCGTATCTATGAGCGTGTCTACGCCAAAGTCATGGCGGGTCTGGAAGAGAAAGGCGAGAAGGCTAAACGGATCTTCAATCTTGCTGTGGATGTGGGCTGGCAACGCTTCCTTTACAACCAAGGACGTGCAAGCTGGACTCCCTCTCTACTGCTATGGCCACTGCTTAATCGATTGGTGGCAAAAAAGATCACCGACCGACTGGGTGGGCGCCTGCGTGCAGCGGTGAGCGGTGGCGCACCACTGGCAGCGGATGTAGCGAGAGTCTTTATCGGCTTGGGTGTGCCAATTCTGCAGGGATATGGCTTGACGGAAAGCTCCCCGGTCATCTCCTCCAATACCCCGGAAAATAATGTGCCGGAGAGTGTTGGCCGTGCGATGGACGGCGTTGAAGTGAAGATCGGAGACAACGATGAGTTGTTGGCCAGGGGACCGAACATCATGCTGGGCTATTGGAACAACCAAGAGGCCACCGAGAAGGTTTTGGATGCCGAGGGCTGGCTCCACTCGGGTGATAAGGCGCGGATCGACGAGCAGGGCAATATCTATATTACAGGTCGCATCAAAGAGATCATTGTATTGAGCAATGGGGAGAAGGTATCGCCGGCAGATATGGAGATGGCCATAACCATGGACCCGTTAATCGAACAGGCGATGGTGGTGGGCGAGCAGAAGCCCTATCTCTCCGCTCTCTGCATTCTCGATCCTGCCATTTGGGAGGGGTATGCGCCAACCATTGGTGTAGATCCGAATGATCCCAAGGCATTGCAGCTACCTGAAGTGGAGAATGCCGTGCTAGCCCGGATCGCTGAACAGGTGAAGATGTTTCCCGGCTATGCGCGGATCCTGCGTATTCATCTCAGCCTAGAACCCTGGTCTGTGGAGAACGGCTTGCTGACTCCGACCATGAAGTTGAAACGGGCCAAAGTGATAGAGAAGTTGGCGGAGCCGGTAGCGGATCTATACGAGGGCCACTAACGGGATCCAGGAGAAGAGGTTTTGAGTTTTAGTTTTGAGTTGTCTGGGCAACTCAAAACGCCAGGATGTTGTTTCTGTTATGGATGACCGAGGGAGTTAGCAGTTTTGGTCTATTTGATTGCCGACTGTCCGTTGTTCATACGAACCGGACCAGGCACTCGGGTAGATTTCCCGACCAAGGGAATGTGAGTCGGGCCTAGCCATAGGCCGTTGAATAGGGAGCAGTTGTACGTTTAGACGCCTATTGGCAATAGGTGACCGCCCGATAACCGGGTCGGTCGCAGAAGTCAATTCTCATGAGAGGGTCATATGAAGCAGAAGAAGTTTATACAAGTCGTGGTGCCGCTGGCAGTTGCCGGTACGGCATTTGGTGTTACCGGGGTTGCAAATGCAGCGGGATTCGCGTTGCTTGAGCAGAGCGTCAAGCAGGTCGGTAATGCGATTTCCGGTGGGGCGGCATCGAACGAAGATGCCTCCACCATCTTTTTCAATCCGGCAGGGATGACGCGCCTGCGGGGATCACATCTTGCGTTGCAAGGGCATATCGTCAGCCCTTCAGCGAGTTTTTCCGGCAGCGCCAACACCAATCCTTTGTTGGGCGGCGCCCCGATCAATGGCGGAGACGGTGGTGAGGCCGGTGGAAGTGCTCTTGTTCCCAGCTTTTTTTACACCCATGAGCTTAAAGAAAATCTATGGGTTGGTGTCGGTGTGGGTGCGCCCTTCGGTTTGGCGACAGAGTATGACAGTAACTGGGTTGGCAGATACCACGCCATCAATTCGGAGGTGATGACCTTCAACATCAATCCCTCAGTCGCCTATAAAGTAAACGACAAACTCTCATTGGGAGCGGGCCTGAATATCATGCAGGCCACTGCAGAGCTTAGCAATGCTGTGGACTACAGCGCTGTCTGTCTCTCATCCCAACCCCTGGCGACCTGTGCGGCACTGGGCCTGGCGACACCAGGTACAGCGGCGACCGACGGTGACGTCCATATCGAGGGTGATGGTTGGGGTTACGGTATCAACCTGGGCCTGCTCTATGAAGTGTCGCCACAGACACGAATCGGCGCCGCTTATCGTTCAACGGTCAAGCAGGAGACGGAGGGTGATGCTGATTTCACCGCGCCTACCGGGCCGATTATTCCCGCACCGATCGCAGCCGTGCTGGCGGATACCGACACCACGGCAGCAGTGGACCTGCCGGCCAGTCTCTCCCTGAGTGTCGCCACAGAGGTCGCACCGAAATGGGAACTGATGGCTGATATCACCTGGACCCAATGGAGCAGTTTCGAAGAACTGCGCATAGAGTTCGACAATCCGCTCAAAGCGGATAGCGTGCAGCCGGAAAACTGGGACGATACCTTCAAGTTCTCGCTGGGTTTCAACTACCGGCATAGCGCCGATTGGACCTTCCGAGGCGGCATCGCCTACGATCAGTCCCCCGTTCCCGGGATCGAGTACAGAACACCCAGAATACCGGGTAATGACAGGAAATGGCTCGCCGGCGGCTTTACCTATACTGCCTCACCCACAATGACGCTGGACTTTGCGCTGGCACATCTGTTCGTAAGCGATACCGATATCGATGCAGCGGATGAATCCTTCGGGCATCAGTTGACAGGTACCTACGAAGCGGATGCCAATATTCTCGCCTTTCAAGCCAACTGGAACTTCTAATCGAAACAAGATGGGTGCGGCATAGCCGCACCCATTACAGGTCGAGTTGACTATATGATCAGATCAGCATGAAACCAGGAAGAATTAAAAGTATTCCCCTCACTTGCCAGACGTTAAGCCGCCATTCAGTTTTTACCCGCTAAATTACTCAATAAGATTCGATATGTGGACATCTAAGGAACTGACACATACCTAATCGCCAATATTTGACTATATTGTTAGGCAACTAAGCTATCTTTCAAACAGGAACTGAGAGGTCTGCACTTTGCTCAAGTCACAGCCGACGCACACAGCGCGAGTCAGCGACACTTTCACTGGCCGCCATTGCCGCTCTTACAATGTGGTTTTGTCACTCTTACTCATTGCAATTCTGTTCTCAGGTTGTGCCACAGTATCCACACCTCAGTCGAGCAAGGGCGAAAGCAGCGGTGTTCACAAGCAGGCCAGAGCAACCAAGAGCGTCCACCCTGTCATAGAGATTGCAGAAAAGCTAAAAGGCAAACCCTATCGCTATGGGGGCGTCACGCCAAAAGGTTTTGATTGCAGTGGTCTTGTCCATTACGCCTATGCCAAGGCAGGATTGTCTATACCGAGAACTACCCGGGATCAATATCTGGCATCACAGCGACTATCGATAAAAAACGCAAGACCCGGCGATCTACTGTTTTTCCGCATCGACTCCAGGAAACTATCACATGTCGGTCTGTATGCGGGTAATGGGCGGTTCATCCATGCCTCTACAACTAAAAAGCGTGTGGCTGACGCCTCAATTGAAGACCCCTATTGGCACAAGCGATTGATTGGTGTAGGACGGATTCACTGATAGCCATCTACCCAAGCGTGAATCCCGTTGCCGTATCTTACAGTTTGCTTACGTGATTCCACCTAAAGGATGATAAATATGCAGACAATCGCTAGTTCCTTTTTAACTTTCTTACTCGTCGCTGCTTCAATGACCTATGCAGGCGAGGCCGATGTCGTCGGTGTGGAGGTAAGAAAACGCGGATCGAACCTGTACGATATTTCTGTCGCAGTCCGACATCAGGATACCGGCTGGGAACACTATGCAAATCGATGGGAAGTAGTGGATGAAAAGGGAACGCTCTTAGGCACGCGGACGCTGCACCACCCCCATGTCGACGAACAGCCGTTCACCCGTGTCTTGTCTGGACTGGTCATTCCTGCAGGTGTAAAAACCGTTACTATTCGATCACACGACTCTGTTCATCAATACGGCGGCAAGAGTGTCACTATAGATTTACCACTGCAGTAGTTTGCTTAAACTGGGGTAGCCACAGATCGTTAGCCAATGGCTGTCGGAATTAATTTCCTGCCCAACCAAGACCAGCAACTGCTCAAATGATGCCTATCGGCTATAGGATCCTGTTCACGGACCTAAATATCTTCTATCATGAAGTGGTGCGATGGATCCGCGCCATATCCAACTTGCCTTCACATCACGAGTTTTTCTCAGAGCTGTAGATCCGCGCATGATACTCGACATACCTACCCTGTATTTCGTCAGTGTTATCACCAATGTGGCGATGACCATGGCGGTAATGATCGTCGCGCTGCGCCAATTCATTCCGGGTCTGTCGCAGCTTGCCTGGGGCCTGGTCGCCAATACCGGTTACTATCTTGTGTTGGGTGCCAAGGGCAAGATTCCTGACCTGTTGGCCATTGGCTTGGGCAATACCCTGGGGGCCTTGGCATTGGTCCTGATTTTACAGGCAGTGCTCAACTGGCGCCGCGCCCGTTTGCCGCCCATTCTCTATCTCACCCCGGTTGTCTTAATGCTGGCCGTCAGTTTGATATTTGTCGACGACAGGGAAACAAGGCTCATACTGGCTTCATTCATACTCTGCTACCAAATCGCCTTGATTCTGTGGGCACTCCACCGGCCTGGCAACAAGATCGTGGGACGGGGCCGCATGATCATGGCAATCACCCTCATGGTGGGGATGGCTACTATGGCCTATAGGGGCATGGCCCTATGGTTTGGCTGGCATGAGGTTACGCCTTTTCAGTCCAGGGATTCGCTGAATACCCTGTTCTATATGATCAACTACCTGGGCATGATCTTCCTTGCCTTTGGATTCGTCTTGGGCTCGGTAGAGCAGAGCGCAGAGGTCAATCGTCGTATCGCCCGGGAGGACCCACTCACCGGACTGGCGAATCGTCGCGCACTCTTCGAGGCCATGGACAGGCTGTTTGCACTGGCGGAAGCGGCAGGCCAGCCGCTAAGTTTGATGATCATTGATGTGGACCACTTTAAACAGGTCAACGACCGTTTTGGCCATCAGGTGGGTGATGCGGTCTTGCAGCAAGTGGCGAAGACCATCAAGCAACGCCTGCGGAGCAACGACATCGTAGGCCGAATTGGCGGTGAGGAGTTTCTCGCGGTACTGCCCGATACGCCCCCCAATGGCGCGATGCATATAGCAGAGGAACTCCGTCAAACCCTGGCGGCAAAACCGGTGCTGCAAGAGGGGCATGAGATCGAAGTGACCATCAGCATCGGCCTCTATTGTTCAGAGCGTTTGCTGACTGCAGAGACACCAGATGCCATGATAGCTACAGCTGACGAAGCCCTCTACCGGGCCAAGACCAAAGGTCGCAATAGAATTGAAATTGCTAAAGTACCTGCAGTTATCTAGGTGAGTCAGAAAAAATAAGCTTAAGAAAGCCGCCATTTTCAGTGTAGTTGTGTTCGGGGTGAAGAAACTGACGATCGTGCCTGGCGGTGTGATAGAGGGAGAGATCAGCCGTGACCCTCTTCAGCAGGGGATAGATAACCGATAACGTCCATTTCTCCTCAGCCCGCTTATTTTCAAATGGACCGTATCCGCCAATTATGCTGGCGTAGATTGGAGCAGCCAATAGCGCGTTGGCTGTGTGAATGGATTTCACATGTTCCAACCCGGCGCGCCATCCATCCTTATTGATAGCAATGGCAATCGTTGTCTGGGTTTCATGCTCAGTCAGATTCTCTGTGGCGGGCAGGTAGGGACGACTGCCTTCACCCTTGTGGCGAAGAAACTCCAAATCGATCTCATAGCCATTGAGTCGGCCCGCCAGGCGCAGACCTTTCAGTCCCGAATCCCCCTGCAGCGGGTTGAATGAGCCGCGATAGGCGCCCTTGCCCAATATTGGTGCTACCAGGGTTAGGCCAGCTGTTTCAGCTTTGCGGCTCATGCCAATGGCCATATCGGTATAGTCATAGTGGAACTCGTTGGCTGGAAAGAGCGGGGTTGTGTAGTCGTTGTCCTTGTTGCCTGTGACGTGTTTTGCACTGAGATAGAGTTTTCCATATACCCCTGTGGCGGTGTAGGTATCATCAGTCGCATCCGTCAAGCTGTTGTAGTTGCCGATGGATGTTTGGTGTTTGAGGATATAATCGTGACTTTCCCGTTTCCACTCAAACCTTGCATCGAGACCATCACCGGCAAAGTCGAGTAGGGCGCCAGCCCCCTCGATGCTGATTACCTTTCCTCCCGGCTCATCGTCAGTTCGCCCCAAATAATCCCGGAATCCTAATCCGCCCTTGAATACGCCCCCCGCACCCCGCCATTTCGCCCCGTAGCGACATTCGAGATCGTGTGCGGAAATCCTCTTCCATTCCGCGTCTCTTACATCGGCTATGCCGACGATGTTGTTGAAGGAGTCGATCCGGGTCTCTCCCGTGAGCAGGGCAGGATCGCAGTGGAAGAGTCCGTAGGGTGTTATCAAGGTGGCGGAGAGGCCCAATGTGTAGAGATCGTAGTCGATATCCTGCCGGTTCTTGGTGATAACGCCGATGGATGAATTTTCAGCGAAGCCGCTGTTTGCAGACAATAGCGTGATCAGGAGGAGGGTTGCGTTAAAACGGTTTCTGTTGGCCATACCAGGGGGAGAGAGTATTCGTATGAGTTATCTATATCGACAGGCGGCATGATTAATTGAGTGATTGGGGATCTGTCTTGCAGTTGCATGAGTATCAAAAGATAATCTGGCGTTTTTTACCGAAACAGCTGGAGATGACCCTTATGAGCGAGAGAATTATCATGCGCACCGGTGAGGCCTTGGTGGCAGGAGGCCCCCCATTCACCGCTGCAGAGCCGGAAGTCGTGATTGGTGAATTGGATGGTCCCTTTGGCACCGCGTTTGCGAACCTGATGGGCGATCAGGTGCAAGGACACTCACGGGTGTTGGCACTGATGAATACTGACATGCAGGTCCGTCCCGCTACGTTGGTGGTCAGCAAGGTGACAGTTAAAAAAACAGCCTACACCAACATACTCATGGGCACTGTGCAGGGAGCGATTGCGAATGGGGTGTTGGATGCCGTGCGCAACGGTACCATACCAAAAGAGAAGGCCAATGACCTGGGTATTATAGTTTCTGTCTGGTTGAATCCGGGCATCATAACGGTGGACGACCTTGACCACGAAGCCCTGTTCGGCATACATCGGGAGGCAACCCGTCGCGCACTTGAGAAGGCCATGAACAATGAGCCAAGCATCGATTATTTGCTTGAAAACCAGGACAAGTTAGTACACAAGTACTACCAAAAGGAGCTTGACGCGAAAAAATAGAGAATGACGGCGTCTCTTCTCGTCCGGATCAACGGCCTGTCCTGGGCAGGCCGTTTCCGGATTGAGAATCTTGCCTGGTAAGACTCATCTAGCGGCTGTGTCAGGGGAGGGGACAATCCAGATCGGGGCATCGCCAATCTTCTGCAGCAGGTAATCGATGAAGATCCTGACTTTCGCGGTGAGTACATTCGATTTCGGATAGACAAGCCAGAGGGCTGTCTGACTATCAACCCTGTAGTCGGGCAGGACACGCACCAGGGAACCGTCCGCCAGTTCCCGGTGCACACTCCACAAGGCGTTCATGGAAATACCCGCCCCCGCAATGGTCGCAATCTTCTGGCTCAGGCCGTCGTCGACGATGAGCCGACTCCCGGCCAGGCGCGGGTTGAACTGTCCCGGGTCACCGTCCCGGCCAATCAGCTGAACCGGTGACTTATCCTTGAAGGCGATCAAATGGTGATTGGCCAGCTCATCGGGACCTGCCGGCGTACCATGTCGATGCAGATAGTCGGGGGATGCGCAGAGGATGGCGGTGTCGTCCGCCAGTTTGCGTCCTTTCAGGCTACTGTCCGGGAGCGCAGAGTAGCGCAGCGCCAGATCGAAACTGCCCTGGATCAGGTCGAACTCCATGTCGGTGAGGCGCAGGTCGAGACTGATTCCCGGATGCAAGGCGAGGAACTCGGGGAGGATCGGTGCGATATAGAGTTGGGCGAAGGTACTTGGGGCGGTGAACCTCAAGGTGCCTGTAGCCGTCACATTACCCCGTCCCAAGACGGCGTGGGCCGCGTTCTCCTGGGCGAGGATCTCCCGGGCATAGGGAAGAAACTCAGCCCCCTCCAGGGAGAGGGCCACTTTTCGCGTCGTGCGACGCAACAGATCCGCCCCCAAGCTCCTTTCCAGTTTAGCCAGCTTGGCGCTGGCCACCGCAGGGGCCATACCCAATTCCCGGCCGGCGGCACTGATATTGAGTTTCTCCGATGCCAGGACGAAGAGCCGGATGGCGTCTGTATCCATCTAATTATATCCATTTTGCGAATTATTAAATCAAATATAAGGCATTTCTTTAGGTATAACGAACAATTATTGTTATTCATAGCGATCAAGCAGTAATCAAACCCCCTTAGGAGAGCCCGATGAAAGCAATGGTCCTCAATGAATATGGCGCCGACGCGGTGTTTCAACTATCCGACCTGCCTGCGCCGTCGGTAAAAGCAGGGCATGTGCGAGTGCGTGTCGCCGCAATCAGTGTCAACACGGTGGATACCATGATCCGGGAGATGGGTAAGGAGCTGTCCCTTTCCCCTGAGCTGCCTGCGGTGCTCGGCATGGACTTTGCCGGCACCATCGAAGCGGTCGGGGAGGGGGTCACCGGCTCACTTTAAAGGCCTGTCGCTGCACGTCGTCTTCATGCTGATCCCGATGCTGTACAACCACAAGCGTGAAGAACACGGAGCGATTCTCGCCGAACTGGCCGAAATTGTGGATCGGGGCGCACTCAAGCCCTTGCTTGATGAGGCGCGGTTTGGTCTTCAGGAGGTCGGCAAAGCACATGCGCGTCTGAGTAGCGGACAAGCCGTTGGTAAGATTGTCATAGAAGCCTAAGGTAATGGCGATTTTAAATGTCTAATATTCCGGGTAGGCCCAGAGTCCTAAGGAGAAAAAGATGAGCTGGTTCAGGAATAGGTGTGAGTTTACATCGTTCGCTCTTGTAGGCGTCTTAACTTCTGTCTGTTCAAGCCTGCCGGCCACTGCTGACCCGGTTAAAGAGGTCGTACTGGCATCCGAAGTCAAGTGGCAGCAGCTCAACCCCGCTCGTGGAGACAAGAGTCCGATGGCGGCTACCCTTTGGGGTGATCGCATGGGCCGTGTGCCGACCGGCTTTCTGGTTAAGTTTGTAGACGGCTTTTCATCGCCGCCGCATATTCACAATGTCTCTTACCGTGGCGTGGTGATCAGCGGCCAGATTCACAATGATGATCCCGATGCCGCAAAGATGTGGATGCCGAAGGGTTCGTTTTGGACGCAGCCAAAAGGTGAAACCCATATTACCGCTGCCAAGGGCCCTGCCAATATGGCCTACATAGAAATCGAACAGGGACCCTATCTCGTTCTTTCAAAAGAGAAGGCCATGGATAGTGGTGAAAGGCCCGTCAACCTGGATGCATCGAACATTGTATGGCTTGAAGCGCCGCACATCCCGGGGGTTGATCAGCCAGGCAGATCCGCTTCAGCCGAGAAGCCGAAACAAGCCTTTCTCTGGGGCGACCCCCAGGGAGATCAATTGCATGGAACCTTTCTCAAACTACCGGCCGGATTCACAGGTTCCATCCGCAGTCAGGGATCGACATTTATCGCTGTAGTCATCTCCGGTGAGACCCAATACCAAGTGGACCAAACAGCGATCAAGCGCTTGCAACCGGGCAGTTATTTCAGTTCAGAGGGTGATGCGACCCATCGGGTCGCATCAACTGCGGGAGAAGAGAGCGTCATCTATGTCCGAACAGATGGCAGCTACCAGGTCATTCCCGCGCTGCTCAAAGAGTAGCGGCATGACTGGGCAATTATGTTTAGACAGGAGTGCAACTCATGCTTATGCATGTGGATAACCAGGAGTTCCAACCCATCAATCGCGGCTACAATTCTGTTTTTCACTTAAACAGGTTGAGCCTCGGACTGGTGGTGCCGCTGGAGGCCTATCCCCGGGGGCCGGTGCCCTCGATGACGCGTCATCTTGAACGGGTGCGTCTGGTCGAGGAACTGGGATTCTCTGCCCTATGGTTGCGCGATGTGCCCTTCAACGTACCCACTTTCGGCGATGCGGGCCAGATCTATGATCCTTTCGTCTATCTGGGACTGTTGGCGGGTCAGACAGAGCGGATTGCCTTGGGTGTCGCCAGTATCGTGCTACCGCTACGCCATCCCGCCCACGTGGCCAAGGCCGCGGCGAGCGTCGATGTACTGTCTGGGGGACGCTTGATTCTGGGTGTCGCATCCGGTGACCGTCCGGAGGAGTATCCTGCACTCAACCTGCCGTTCGATGGGCGCGGGGAGCGCTTTCGCGACAGCTATGACTATATCCGGCGGATGTGGGAACAAAGCCCGGCCTTCCATAACAGCTATGGCAGCCCGGGTGGCGGTATGGATATGCTGCCTAAACCCACAGCGGCTAAACTGCCCATGCTGATCACCGGCGGCAGTCAACAGGACCCGGAGTGGATCGCCCGTAACGGCGAGGGCTGGATAACCTATCCACGCCCAGTAGCCACCCA
>JBEVVS010000205.1:0-50772 GCA_040507005.1 Candidatus Thiodiazotropha sp. | reverse complement strand
GTCCGCTTCAATCACTATGCGATCAGCACTCATTGCATCATGCAACTTACTCATTTGATCGTTCTGATCCTTGGCCTGCTTGGGAAAGGTAAATGTCTCGCTGGAACCGTCCAAGTAGTGAACAGTCAAGAACCTGCTGGCCTCCATAGTGTAACCTCAATTGTTGTATATACCTGGTCGATTGTTATCGATTCTGATCAATAAAATAAAAAAAATCGAAAATCCACAGGTTTTATATTATTGGTAAATCTAAAAATTTAATTTTAATTATCTACGAATTTATGATCTGCTTCGTTGTTATGACCCTAGCGGGGTCCAATTTCAGTATAGCTGATTTAATGATTGATAAAGGGTATTTGTTTCCCTTATTAGGCTACAATGGGATGGAAACGAGACCATTCAAGATTACCATAATTTAAATAGTGTTTAATGAGATCTCGGATTCTTACACTCAGTCATATAACAAGTCATAAGAGTTCAAACCAGATGAAACTTTTCACCCTCCTTGGTGCAGCTGTCTTCTTTACTTTTTCTGCCTCTTCGGTATATGGTTTTGACCTGAATTTTTTAAAACATTCTCCTGCTCGCCATTTCACCAAACAGGATTGGGAAATCGCCAAGACTGCCACCAGAGATATCCTGGAAAACCATAACCTGGGGGAGAGTGTTGTCTGGGATAACCCTGACTCCGGAAGCTCAGGGAATCTAATAATTAAAAGAGTTGGTAAAAGCAGCGGTAAACTCTGCAAGAGGCTGCAAATCACCAACCGGGTCAAGGGACAAGAACACATATCCAGTCATGTCTTTTGCAAACAGACTGATGGCAAATGGAAAGCCGTTCTGACCAAGTAGGGCAGGGCTCTAATGCCACAGGTTTTTAGAGACTTACGCGGAAGGTTACCATCAGGGGTGGCCTTCGTGCTTAGCCCACTGTTGTCTATTCAATAAATACATAATAATTAGTAAGGTGGAGGAAAAGATGAAAATCAGGCGTTATCTAATTGTATTGGTTGGCCTTTCACTTTCTTTAAGTGCGACAGCGAACACGCAGCAGCCTAATGTGCTTGTTATCTGGGGAGACGATATAGGTACCCATAACATCAGCGCGTATAACCATGGCGTAATGGGATATGAGACACCCAATATCGATCGCATTGCGAAAGAGGGCGCCTTATTTACCCATTACTATGCACAGCAGAGCTGTACCGCAGGCAGAGCGGCCTTCATTATTGGACAACACCCGTTTCGCACCGGTTTGTTGACCATCGGTATGCCGGGTTCAGAACATGGCATTCCCGATTGGGCGCCGACCCTTGGGGATCTGTTGAAGCAAGAGGGGTATGTAACAGGGCAGTTTGGTAAAAATCATCTGGGTGATCGGGATAAACATCTACCCACCAATCACGGCTTCGATGAATTTTTTGGCAACCTCTATCACCTGAATGCCGAAGAAGAGCCTGAGACCTATCACTACCCAAAGGATCCAGAATTCAGAAAAAAATATGGGCCTCGCGGTGTAATCAAATCAACCGCCGGCGGCGAGATCGTGGATACGGGGCCGATGACCCGTAAGCGCATGGAAACGGCGGATGACAAGTTTGTCGAAAGTGCCCTGGACTTTATCGAGCGTGCCCATAAAGCCAAGAAACCATTTCCTGGCCTGATGGCGGTATCACCCCATTCCATGGTGAAAAAGGCACCACCTGGGAAGGCGGCTTCCGCGTGCCGGGCATTGTTCGCTGGCCGGGAACCATTAAACCTGGCAGTAAGATTGGCGAGATCATGTCCCATGAGGACTGGATCCCGACCATCATGACTGCTGCCGGGCAACCCGGGATTGTGGATAAACTCAAAAAAGGTCATAAAGCCAATGGTAAAGAGTGGAAGGTTCACTTGGACGGCTATGATTTCACTGCGTATTTAAAAGGTGAAACCCAAAAGGGTCCGCGTGAAGAAATCTACTATTTCGGTCAGGGTGGCGAGCTGAATGCTGTGCGTTGGAATGACTGGAAAGTACATTTTGCCACCTTGGAAGGGGGTATCAATACAGCCATCCGTGAGACGCCTTCTTGGCCGTTGATAGTCAACCTCAAAGCCGATCCCTATGAGAAAATGTGGGACGAAGGCAAGTTGGGTTACCTGCGCTGGTATGCCGATAATATGTGGTTGTTTGTACCCATTCAGGCCAAAGTGCAGACGTTTTTAGCCTCCCTTGAAGGCTATCCGTTTCAAGCAGGTTCCAGCCTGAGTGCTTCGGGTATCAATTACCGTTCACTGAAAGCAATGAAGATTCTGAATGAACTGGAGAAGGGCTCATTCCCGGTTGCTCGTTGAGCGAAAGATAAAATAGATTGTAATCAACAACCGCAGGGGTGATCGCCTCTGCGGTAGTTCGTCTCCTGGGCTGGTGCGATGTGACTTCTCGCTCTCTACACACACTGCTTGTTCTTATTCTCCTGCTGTGTGCAACTGGTTCGGCAGCCAGGGAGCAGGTGGACAGTACGCCAGGTTATCAGACATCAGCGGCTTGTGCCGATTGCCACCAGCAACAGTTTGATGCCTGGGTCGATTCGCACCATGCCTGGGCTTGGCGAGAGCCGGTGCCAGAGAACGTCCTGGGAGACTTTAATCAAGCCAAATTCAGGCATGCTGGGTTTACCTATCAATTTCTGAAAAAAAACAATGAATATTTCGTCGTTGCCGATGATCCATCAGGTAAAACCACCCAATACAAGGTAGATTCAGTCGCAGGGGTTTCGCCATTACAACAATATCTTCTGGATATTGGTGATGGACGGTTGCAGGCACTGGATATTGCCTGGGATACCGTCAATAAACGTTGGTATCACCTTTATCCTGACCAGGATACCTCTGCGGGAAACGGCATGCACTGGACCGGTTCCTACAAGAATTGGAATTCCCGTTGCGCTGAATGCCATGCAACCGATTACCGGAAGAATTATGACCCTTTAAAAGACAACTATAACAGTCAACAGGTCGAAATCGGCGTCGGTTGCGAAGCCTGTCACGGACCTGGGGAAGCGCATATAGCATGGGCAAGGGCGCCTGGAGATTTCAAAATAGGGCATTGGAAGGGGATTGGTGTTAAAGGCCTGACTGAGACCTATCTTGATAGTAATCCTTCATCAGAAATAAACCTGTGTGCAGCTTGCCATTCAAGGCGAGAGCCTATAGGGGCGAACAGCCCGAAACCCGGCAGTCATTTCGATAATCATTATAGGCTCGCGTTAATACGCGATGGCCTCTATTTTTCTGATGGGCAGATTCATGATGAGGTCTATGTATACGGATCTTTTTTACAATCAAAAATGTATGGGAAGGGGGTTAAATGCACCAATTGCCACGATGCCCATAGCTACCAGCTAAAGGCCAAGGGCAATGAACTCTGTACTCAATGCCACAACTCTGCGGGCAATATCCAGTTTCCCACATTGATAAAAAAAGATTACGACTCATCTAGCCACCATTTTCATGAGGCAGGAACTGAAGGGGCTGAGTGTAAGCAGTGCCATATGCCCGAGAGAAATTACATGATAGTTGATGGGCGGCGAGACCATAGTTTCAGGATTCCAAGACCAGATTTAACAACAAAACTAGGAACACCAAACGCTTGTAACTCATGCCACAAGGATAAAAGTGCTGAATGGGCCGAAGCGGAATTAGTCAAGCGTTTTCCCAAGAATAATCAAAGAACCGGTGGTTTCGCAGAAGTGTTCTATGCTGCTGATAAAGAACTCAGTGATAAATCGGTTGATCAGCTTATTTCCTTGGCAAATAATCAAACTATACCGGCCATTGTAAGAGCCAGTGCGTTGCAACGCTTGCTACCTGTTGCCAGTGGACTGGATTTGGATCTCATTGACGATCTGCTCAAGGACAGGAACCCATGGGTACGCACAATAGCTGCCAATCTGTCAGTCATCTCTTCAGATGAAGATAAACAAAAGAAATTACTTCCGCTATTGCATGACCCGGTCAGGAGTGTTCGATTGGAAGCTGTAAAAGGTTTTTTGAATATCAACCTTGAAGAGGCTCCATTTGCAGCGGGCGAAGCTGTTCAAAAGACCATGAAAGAATACCAGCAATCTTTGATTTCAAAAGCAGATTTCCCTGAAATCCAGCTAGTCATTGGAGGTATTGCCTTAACAACGAAAAATATACCCGCAGCAATAAAAGCCTTTCAGAAAGCTGTGGAAATGGATCCCCAGCTGATTCAGGCGTGGGGTATGCTGGCCAGAATTCACGCTGCGACCGGGAACGCTACGCTTTCCAAGCAGTCTCTATTAACAGCACTGAAAAATAATCCTGGTAATACTTATATCAAGCAATTACTCGATGAGATGTGATATCGCTAAATCTATTGTTGCTATTTAAAATAATCCACCGCATTTTGATAACCCACCTTATGGGCAACTTCATCAGGCAACTGCTTTAACCACCCACGATGAAAGTCCAGGAAACGAGACAGATGATGCCAACCGCTATCGGGTTCGTCCCAGGGGTTGAGTTGTTCCACCGGCCAAACCGGATCAGAGCCGATCATGAATCTGTCCGCGTATGCAATCACGAGATCTTTCCATTCGGGTTTAAGACTACCCATCTCATCTACAATAGGCCTTCCTACATGTCGCCAAGGATCGCGAGCCGACAACTCAACACTCAGATTTGCACATTGATTTAGTGCACGAGCCACTTCACCAGTCGGTAGAATAGAACCGGCATGGGCCCACAGAAAGCGGGTCTTGGGATGCGCGCTGCAGAAGCCTACCAGATAATCGGCCCTGGAGAATTCCGTATGCACAAGTACCGGCACATGCAACTCCGCCGCAAGTTCAAACAGGCCGGAGATATTCGGGTGCTTCCAATCAGAGACAAAGCCGCCGATCATGTGAAGTTCACCAATGCCCCGGTATTTACCCGATACCAGTGCCTGGCGTACACGACCGAGCAGTGACTTATCGAAATACCAATTCGACCAATCGATCCGGCCTTCATAGAGCCCATAGATGGGGATCACCAGTTCAGGCGCCAAGCGTTGAAGCTCAAGAGCAAGTTCCGGCGGGGTACCGGTGACTACCGCAAGTGCGACATTGTTGTCACGCAAGATGTCGACAGCCTGTTGTGGCTCGGTGACCTCTTTTTGATTCCATTTCCAGTGCAGATGGGTATCGGACAAATTTATCGGTGCTTCGTCGCTGACGCATATTCTTGAAAAGAGGGTCAGGAATGAGAGTATGGCGGTAAATGGAAAGGCTTTGATGAAATTGGGCATAGGTTTCTGACTAATTTAATCCTGGATAGGCAATCCAGCCTTCAATTCGATCTGCCGTATCTGACAAGCCGAAGTTCTCATCTCTGTGTAACCAGGCCCAGGCAGCCTGTATGGCACATAGCAGTGAATCCAAGTGATCAGCGCCCGGGTCGTCAATAATTGTCTCAGGCGCTTCTACAGTAATACCCGCCAGATTTGGCAGTGGGCCGCTTTGCAAGGTTCGTAATAGATCGAGTCTTGCCTGGTATTGCTCTTTAGTCTGCTTCGATTTCGTATCCTGCTTATAGCTCCGTCTGCCGATAATCTCCCTTGCCAGTACGCCAGGGTAGGCTTCTACGACAATTCGTTGGGGATCTCCTGATTGCAGAACCGGAATTGTCACACCCGACCGCCTAAGGCGAGGTGCTCCTTCAAAGAACATCAATCCAACCGGGGTGCCATAGATCTTTTGCGGACTGATTGCGCCTGCAGCTATGTCGGTTTGGCGACGATGTTCCTTATCGCCAACTTGGCGGTCTTTTCTATAGTCATCCAAATTCCTGCGAAAATCCTCCCGCGACAATCCATCAACAAGATCAACATAACCTTGCCAACTTTCAGGCCAGCCGATGGATTCGATGAATCGCCTGGCCTGTCCGAAAGGGAAGTCGATTCCGCAAATCCATGGCCCAGGCCTTTGTAGAGCAGATTCGAAATCATTGAAACTTGTCCATTCTTGCAACTCGTCAACTGCAAGGTGAGTGGCTTGAAGAGAGCAAGTGATACATGTAATTGGCTTCTTGTTACTGGGGCGGCTGGTGAAATCGATTCCGTAGACAATCATTTTGAAAGTATGGCATTAAATGGGGGATAAATGACTAGTTTGGTTAGTTTTTGTCTATACAAATAGGGTACTGCTACCCAATTATCTGTAATACCTCACAGACATGCATGCGGGAATCAAAGGTAAAAATTCCCATGAAATCAGATAAATGCTAGCCAATGAGCAGATATATGGACTGTTTTGAACTCTAATATGCCACATATTACGAATATTGCACTTTGACACGAAAAATTGAGAGATGGACTAAAAAATTGATGGTAGAGATAATCAACATTATCTGCTTAGCTTTAAGATGGACTGAGTGACATTACAATGTAGACAGTATTAACAGGGATATTGGAATTAGGGTAAATCCGATGGGAGAGTTGGAATATTCCAATACATGACCGACTTTTATGGAAAGTGTTATGCGTTATTTAAACCTGATTTCGTCCATCACATTGTTCACACTATTGTTGGCTGCCACAAGTTGTACGTCGATAGTCAAAGGCCTGAGTATTCTGCATTTCAATGAGCAGCTCGCAACTCGCTGGGCCCCGATCCATCATCAAGATGTTGATGTGAGTGGTGGAAATTCTTTAGGAGGGCGATCTGACTATATAACGTCTATAGACTTCGATGGTGATTGGGTGACAACGAATAACTGGGAGCACACAGACGATTTTCCACTGACAGCTCACGCATATTACTCCGTAGTATGGACATCAACCCATTGGTTTATCGTATACGCTTTCTATCATCCAAGGGATTGGTGCGATAGCTTTGGTTGCAGCATAATCAACTCCGACCATGAAAATGATCTTGAAGGTCTATTGGCCATCGTGCGGCGTCCTGAAATATTCTCAGAAGAGAATTTCGGTACTCTTGAAGCTATTGTTACTGTATTTCATAATGATTTTGTTTCATTTAAACACATAGATAGTAATTTTACCCAGGGCGAAGAAGATATTGAGGGTTTTCTGACTATGCAGACATTCAATGGAGTTCCTCACCCAGTTACAGCTCAGCAGGCAAAAGGACATGGATTAAAAGCCTATCCGCACGTCAAGATAGAGGGCGATTATGGGATTATTTATCGACCAACTGAAGTTGCACAAGAACCTAACGATCCTAATGACAGAGATGTTGGCTATAAGCTGATTAACCTTTTTTTACCCGGTAATATGTGGGCTCGAAGGAATAACTCAGAAACCTTTACAAACGATGGAGCGTTTCAAGGCGATGACGGTGCGAATGATGCTGCAAACGCTCCTTGGGCATGGGACGATAGTAATGATGGATCACAGCTCACAGGGGGAGAATTGGCAACCGATCCAGCCAAACTGACGCAAATATATTTCAATGATCTTGGTATTTTTTCCACTATATACACATACAATCCTTACCAAGATATTGGCTGTGATTATCCGGAACGTTGCTAAATTTACTACTCATTTACGCCAATCAGACTGTGGCAGAATAAGATATTGGGAATGACCACCAATTCACTATCCGCTTACATGATGTGAACACTAGTTAGACAGGTGAGATATATAGGTTTAGGTTTCTTAAACTCACCTTCGAGAAACCAAAATAATAAATTCACAATGGACTTGTAGCAGAACCTGAAGCAGGTTGCTGCGACTTATAGAAAACGCAAATCTGTATTAGAATAGATGTTAAAAGGAAACTGATGTTTTGCACACACTCAGATTATAAGGAAATTCACTATTATGAAAATATTACTAACCATTTCATTTTTTATCCTTAATGCGGCCCTCGTATCTGGATGCTCAAGCAGTAATGCCCCTGGTTGTTCGGAAGTAACAGTACAACAGTTGGTAAAACAGATTATCGATAAAGAGTTTCGGCAGCAAAGTTTCATGCGGCTGCTTGGAGGAACTATGGTTGCACCTCCTAGCTATGAGGTATGGAAAAATAATCCACCTGCAGACCATCAAAGCATTCAAAATGTGGTAATGGAGGTTGATGAGATCGCGGATAACTTTGTATATGAACTAACGGCAATAAGAACAAACAATATAAATAATGAAATCATGAAAACAGAATGCGCTTCTACAGTAGAGTTCGGAGAGAACACTTATGATATTACATACAGTGCCCAATACACAGATGACAACCAAATATATGTTGAAGTATTTGGTCTGTAACTATATGTTCCGCTTTACCGTCAGTGCCTTTCTTAACCTAGCGGGGTTAATCCTGCATGACTTAAGCAAAACAGGCCGTTACAGAAACTCCGAGGGTAGGGTGTGACTGTTGGAAAAAGTGACATAACCACGTCTAACGATTAACCACCAAACATACCCAAAGATGCTGTAAATATCGATCGAATACCAAAGGACTTTTTAAGGATACGAAATCATTATCAAACTAGTAAGTGTTAGAGGGCGGCACAGTACATCTTTAAAGACCAAGGTATGTCCATATGCTTCTGCGTAAAATATGGATCTCATGGATATATAGGATTTAACATAATATACATTATGCATCATTTATAATTATCGATATATACTCTATATAGAACTTTAATAATATTACGTATCTTATTGTTATTATTATTATTTTCTCAATTTAATAGCGCCTTACGGCTCCCTTGATGTACTTTTGTTTAATCTTCCCTTTCCGTAATTCCCAGCACATTCGCTGCGCTATGTGAGATCTGGTCAAGCTGAGTCGCGCAACATGCCGCTCTGTTTCGCATTCCACCGCAGCCATGCCTCCCAGCCCCCTGCCAGATTGAATACCTGCTTTAGGCCCAGCTGCCCAAGAAACGAACAGAGGTTGCGACTCTGGTTGCCGTGATAGCAGTAGACCAGCACCGGCGGATTTTGGCCGCGCTTTTGTATGAGACTGGTGATCAATGCATCTGTCGGTGCCACTGCGCCAGGTAATTCGCCACGACTTCGCGTCAGCATGTCGCGCTGGTCGATAATAGTCAGCCCCGGCATCTCGGTTAAGGCATCCAGTGATTCAGGTTGTATATCTTGGTAACTCATCGGCGACCTCTCTACTCTCTACAGATTGCCATTG
This sequence comes from Candidatus Thiodiazotropha sp., assembly GCA_040507005.1. Lineage (GTDB taxonomy): Bacteria > Pseudomonadota > Gammaproteobacteria > Chromatiales > Chromatiaceae > Thiodiazotropha. The sequence continues at coordinate 41,623 of JBEVVS010000205.1, read as the reverse complement.
CAGGATCTGGATTCGGCATTTCCTGTTAATCAGCAAGAACCGAACCAAACCGCGAAAGTTACTTTATAAAGATTAAAGATCAATGACTTATGCTTTATGGAAATGTGTATGGATCGACCACTGGTTGCAGAAGCAACAAGGAATGTACGACAAGCAACCTACATAAGGAGAGATTGGGATATGGGCCTTGCGCTACGTGAAATCCAGGGGTTTTCGAGTACCACTATCCACTGCATTTCAAGCAGCGCAACGCTTCTGAGTGCATTATTGACGCTTAACGATCCTAGCTGATATTACGCAACCCGGGTGATCCTTACCTTGAGCGATCCTTTATTGTTACGGTACTTTGTCGGCATATCGTTGGCGAAAAGATAGAGATCGGCATCTTTGCTCGCGACAAAGGGTGCATCTTTGTTGCCAATGAGAATCAGGTTGTCGTCTTCATCATCAAGTGCGCCGATTAAAGCGAACCATTGCGCATCCTGTTTGCGCCGTATCTGTTCGGCAAACTCCAAGACACCTTCTTCATACCAGGGTAACTCGTTGGAGCTCCAGCCGTCCGGGCCACACTCGATTTCGTCGTCACTCCAGGTATCACCCTCAGTTACACGACAGGAATAACTGACGTCTTTTTCAAGTCGAACTCCGCTCCAATTATACTTTATGCTCGCCTGTACCTCGCATTGATGCGACTCGCCAATCCCAAGTTTGATCCCATCTGCACTGGGGTCTTTTTCATCTTCCGGGTAGACCTTGCGTCTTGGGTCTCTTTTTACATCCTGGTTTTCAGAGATTGGCGCAAAACGGTCAACCTTACTGTAGCGTGGCAGCAGCGCCTTCTCTTCATCGAACTTCAGCCCGCAGGATCTGCCCTGGTCCAGCATCCACTGCAAAGCGATGTTTGAGCGTGTTTCATTGAGTGAACCGCCGCCTACGTCGCTATGGACGCCGCGGAACCAGACTTCGCGAATGCCGGGGCAATCATTGTTTTTATCCAGACGTGTTACGTTGAAGGTCTCCCGACGCTCATCCAGCGCCATGGCATGAAAACAGTGCTCTGCGCATTCATTTACGGTATCTATATTCCAACCCAGATTGATGTCTTGAAAGTTGATGATGGTGTCGAAGGACAAGCCAAATGATCCGACAATGTCCCACACACCCAGGAAACGCACATTGGCCGGTTGGGTATTGCCATCCTCTAGTTTCACACCTTCTTCGCCAATCTTGTTGGCAAAGTGGACAGCTAACGCAGCTCCCCGGCTGAAGCCGATAATATCTATGACCTGATCGCCCTGTTGCCAGTTTTCACACAGCTCGTCATACATTTCACTGATGCGTGTGCGACCGCCGGCGCCGAAAAGGCCTCCCAATGCAGCGCCGACCTTACCAAAACGGGTGCCAACGCCGGATATATACTCCACATTGTTCCCAAGATAGAGCTCCTTGAAACGAACCACATTGGTATCTGCCTGGGCATCGTCCTCGTCAGAATTCCACGTGCCATCGAATGCGTATAGCGCCATGATGCCTCCTCCTTGTTTTGTCCTTGGTCAATCGCTTCCCTTGATTTGTTTAAGGATAGTCCTTAGCTGAGTTGTATGCCATCCGTTTCAATTACCCTTTCCAAAGATTCTTCAATGATAGCTCGCGCCCGAGCTGTGGCCGCATGCAGCATTGCATGTAAGGCTGCATCATCCACATTGAGAATCTCGCACTGTTGGCTGTACTCCTCAAAGGCGCTTAAGCTCGTGATAATATCCACCAGGTGATGCGGGCACTCACAGCGCACGCTGACCGATGCTGTGGCGACCTTGGCCAAGGTTTCATCGCTGAAACGCCGAGGGGGTATTTTGCCGCTCAGGTCAATACCTTCAGCCTTGCTCATATTCGATATCACTGGTCGTTGGTGAAGTGTATTACAAATCCGCTTTATCTCTGATATGTCTACCGGCATGCGCAGTGGAATGATACGTTCAGACTCAAGCTGCGCTAACGTGGGGCTGGAGGAAAAACCGTAAACAACCACGGCCCTTGCAGCACCAGAACGCTGCAATAACGTGCCTACCTCTTTGATATGATCCGGCATGAGGTTTGAGTACTCGAGAATGATCAGGTCTACTTCAAGCCCGGACACTGCTTCGAAGAATTTGTCCTTGGCATGATGGAGACATGAAACAATTAGATTTTCCTCGTTTTGCAACTCCTTTGCTATCTTGCTTATCTGGATATCACCGAGCATTGCCACGCTACAGGGAGTGTTGCCGGTGTTTGCAGCGATTGAACTCCTGGACAGGCTGGTTCTTGTCTGCAGTTCCTGTAAAGAGAGATTGGCGAGACTGCTTATGGTGTCCCCTTGATCCACCAGTTGCTTTATGAGCGAAAGCCTTGCGATATCGCTCTGAGTGTAAACCCGCCTGCCCGCCTCCGTTCTCGTCGGCACCACCACGCTGTAGCGACGCTCCCATGCCCTCAAGGTGTCTTGCGCCACACCGGTCAAGCGGGAAACAGCACCTATTCCATAGCTTTGATCTTCGGAATTACCCGTTTGTTTGTTCATATTTTGTCCAATTATGCCCATCAATATTCTGTGGTATTGGCTTATTACATCTTGATTAAATCAAATTGTAGTTTATGTTAAGAATATGTCTAGTACATTTTCTAGACATACGAAAAGTGAACCGTATTGAAACAAGACTCGTACCTTTTAGAAAGCATGAGGAGATTAACAATGTCGACTACCACAGCTGAAATGGGATATGAACAAGGAATATCCCAACAATCAATTGCGATCAACCACCAAGATTCATTTGCGCCATTCCAGTGGTTAGGTGCAGGTGTAAACGATTTCAAGCGGGCGCCAGGATTGAGTCTCCTTTACGGGGTGCTCTTCTCCGCTGCAACCGCAGGTGTCTTTCTGCTGGTTATGAATGTGCCCTGGTATGCCATTGCCTTTCTGACGGGCCTGGTTGTGCTTGGGCCGTTCTTGGCATCCGGACTCTATGCCGCCAGCAGAGACATGGAAAGAGGTATAGAACCCACTATCGGTGGCAGTGTCAGGCTGTTAATGAAGCGGGCATCCTATCTGGCGCTGTTTTCCGTTATGCTCTCGCTGGTGATGGCGGCATGGATTCGCATCTCTGCGTTGGTATTTGCCGTGAAATTCAATACCCTCAGCCCATCCATAGAGGCATACACAAGTATGCTGAGCAGTAGCGACGGTTGGATTACCCTCTCATTTTTTATCGGCATGGGATTCCTCCTGGTGTCTGCAGTCTTCATCGTCAGTGCTGTGGCAGTGCCCATGATCCTGGACAAAGATGCAGACTTTATCACTGCCATGCAGACCAGCTATCGTGCTGTTACTGCAAATCCAGGCGCAATGACGGTGTGGGCATTAATAATTGTCGCATTGACAGCAATTGGCATGGCAACCGCGTTCATTGGTCTGGCTGTGATATTCCCTGTACTGGGATACGCAACCTGGCATAGCTATCGCGCATCAGTGAAATGAGTGAAATGTTCCCTAGTTAGCCCCCTCCTCTTCGGAGCGGGGTTTAAGCGGGGACCGGGGTTGATTACAATCGCGAGGAGAGCACGATGAAAATCATACTGCTTTTAATAGTAACACTGTCATTTGCATGGAGTTATATCAGGGCAGCTCAACAACAGGAGATCAGACTTGCGTCCGACCGTCAGCAGACAGAAACTTCTGCTGTCTGTCCGCATATCAAAGAAGTCAACGCCCAATCTGAAGATGGTTGGAAGCATATCCGAGGTAATGAGAATACCCCTGAATATTTACTGCGTGATTACCATAATAACGGCCGTAATGCCTTCGGTGTCATCAGAACCATATGACGCCGCAACACTCTTCAATCAAGGTTTGGTATGATGCCGGCTGCCCTTTATGCCGGCGTGAAATCAGATTATTGAAAAAACTGGATACCCGTCAGCAAATCGAATTTGTGGATCTCCATACCGCTATGGACTGTCCTGTGGACAGAAGATTATTGCTTGAGCGACTGCATGCTCAGGAGCCGCAAGGGAATGTACTCTCCGGTGCGGCGGCATTTGCACTCATCTGGCGAGCAATACCACTGCTGAGTCCACTGGGCATGGCGGCAAAGTGGCCTCCCCTTTTGTGGCTTTTAGAACGCTTCTATGTTCGTTTCTTAAGTTTGAGGCCAAGTTTGCAACGTATTGCGAACAAGGCCGGACTCTAATGAAGTTAGTTATCGATCAGGGATAACTTAGGAGAACCGGGAGCATCTCCCCCCGAAGAGATTGTTATTTGAATTATTCTAATTCTGAATCCTTGGAAACTATTTGATGTAATAGATTTTTGATATCCTCAAAGTCACTTTAGAGACGATCTAATATATTTGCCTTCAAGGTAATGATTCGAACTATATGGTTAGCATGCTTGACATCACTGTTGAATTAACAGACTCTTCAAATCCAATTGTAATAGTGAAGCATACCCCCCTGGATATGTCTGTTTCAAAAGAGACCATCAGATCATATTGCAACAAGCACTATGTCATTCCTGCTCGCGCTCGCGGCGATTCTCACCTCACCATCAGATCTGCAGAGGTCGCAAATGCACTTGATCTTGAGATGGAGAGTCATATCGTATACGAGGCTATATGGACAACCGAATTTGAGGTGGAGAATAATCTATTCAGGGTAACCAATAGCTATCCGAGAAACACTAAAGTGCCGAATATGGTTTTTAAAATACTCTCCTGATAACTATCCATGCCGGCATTTGGCTTGTCAGTGACCGTTGGCCCCCGGAAGAACGAAAGTCATATAACCCGGATTTTTTGTGAACGAGTTCAAATTATCCCAAATCAAGTTCATCCAGAAATAATTGTGGCCAAGTGTCCTTGCTATATTGCGACCCTAATAAAGGAGAACAAAACAACTCATCCTAAGGATTGGTTATCACTCATCGAGTGACAGTAATAACGACCTAGTAAATCAATCAGTATCGCGGCCTGGCTTCCGGTCGCGGTTTATTAACTATTAGGATGTGTTGTTGCCATGACTCCCGAGGATCTTGTTGACGGTATCGATAAACTGGTATCTCTTCCTGAAATAGCAATTCAAGTCAATCAGATGATGGAGCAGCCGAACTGCTCATCTGCGAAGCTTGCAGAGATCATCTCCTCCGATGTGGATATATCCGCAAGACTCTTGAAGCTGGTGAACAGCCCGTTTTATGGTCTCAGATCTGAAGTGGATACCATCTCCAGGGCCGTCACCATCACAGGCACCCATGAACTGCAAAACCTGGTGTTGGCCACAACCGCTGTCAGGTCATTTAACGGGATTCCCGAGAACCTGGTCAATATGGATGACTATTGGCGCCATGCGATCATAACCGGCGTTATGGCGCAGATGCTGGCCGTCTACAGCAATGCCTTGCATAGCGAACGGCTATTCGTTGCCGGTATGCTCCATGATATAGGGCGGCTGGTAATCTACCTTAGATTACCCGATCAAGCCATTGAAATTATGAAAATTAACCGCGGTGACGAATGGATTCTCGCGAATGCGGAAGAGCAGGTTTTGGGATTCAACCATATGGATGTGGGTGCTGCATTGATGAAGTCCTGGCATCTGCCTGAGAGTTTGATGTCGGTTGCCAAAAACCACCATCGTCCAGCCCATGCGACTGAATACAAACTCGATGTAGCCCTGGTCCATATTGCGTTAGCTATCGCTCGTGGTGAAATGACCGGACTGTCGGTAGATGAGATGCTCTGGGCCATTGAACCAAGCGTCTGGGAAGTCACCGGGCTAAATCCGCAATTAATTACTCCGCATGTTGATGAGATGCTCAGCGTATCACTGGACACAATAGGGACGATCCTGGAGCCAGCTACGCAAAAGCGTGCTTAAAGGGGTACGGAACTCGATCGGTGGCATTAAGCAACTGGTCGATGCGGCGGGGAATTCCCCATTGGTAGTTATGCAGAAAGAAACTCCATTCGTTTAGCGGAATCCGCCTTGAAACATCCGCCAAATGCCTTGGTACAGGTTTGCGAGCTGCTATCCACCACCCCGCGGGATTTGACGCAGTAGTGCGTGGCATCGATTCTCACCGCGACATCCTCTGTCTGCAAGAGCGTTTGCAATGAGACGAGTATCTGCCTGGTCAAGCGCTCCTGAACCTGTGGACGTTGGCTGAAAAAGCGCACAATGCGATTGATCTTGGAGAGGCCGATGATGTTTTCACCCGGCACATAGGCGACACTGGCCTTGCCATCGATAGTGACAAAGTGATGTTCACAAGTGCTTGTCAGTTCGATATCCCTAACCTGGATCATCTCATCGCTACCCATTTTATTTTCGATCAGGGCTAGCTTGGGGAACTGGCGGTAATCGAGCCCGGAGAAGATCTCGCTCACATACATCTTGGCGATTCGATGGGGTGTTTCCATCAAGCTGTCGTCATTGAGGTCAAGCCCCAGGGTCCTGACCACATCGGTCATCAGGCTTTTGATGCGCTCATATTTCTGTTCAGGGTTTAGCCCGTTTTCAGTCATTGGGGTTTCCAGGCCTACTGCCAGCAACGCATTGCGCACCGACTCGGCTTCTGGGGTGATGCCGAGGTCTTTGGCTAAACGGACAGGGTTATTCTGCATAGTCGTTTCTCGCAACTTTTCTAGTGGTTTGTTTTCGTAACCGAGATTGGAGGCCCTGAGCCGGAATCGATAGTGGTCAATCGGGGTACTTAAACAGCTAAAAATGGACGTAATCAAGTCAAATCATAGGATGTGTTAGAGCCGAATAAAACGCACACTTATTGTAGATAATGATCCTTAATGGAGGATCAACTCAGGATATTTTCCTTAATTACAGACCATCTGGGCACCCTTTTCCCATTGACCTAAGTTATTTATTATACTATTGTTTGTATCGTACGATACATAAATAAACAGATGCAATCGCCTACACACAGTTTCTACCGATATCTGGAAGCGGCCTATGACCACTTCAACAAGTCCCTGTTCAACGGGCGGCTTCCTACCTGTCTGTTAACAGTACAGCGTGAGAAAAATGTCATGGGATACTTCTCAGCGAATCGCTGGACGGATCCCCAGGGAAGGGTTGTACATGAGATAGCGGTCAATCCCGCCTACTTCGCACGGCACAATCTGATGGAGGTTATGCAGACCATCGTGCATGAGATGGTGCATAACTGGCAACACAGTTTCGGCAATCCCAGCCGCAGCGGTTATCACAACAAGGAGTGGGCCGACAAGATGGATCAGATCGGACTGATGCCAAGCAGTACAGGCCTGCCGGGTGGCAAGAGAACCGGACAAAAGGTCAGTGACTACCCCAAAAAAGGGGGCGCATTTGAACGCGCCGCCAGGTCCTTCATTGGTGCATCCAAAGGCCTGCCCTGGGTTGATCGATTTACTGCACTCACACCATCCTGCCAACCGCGGGAACAGGATCAATCCTGGGAAGAAGAAAATGAAGACGAAACACTAACCGCCCTGCTCCACTGCCCTATCAGTGAGCTCTTCAGTGAACTGATACCAAGTGAGCAACTGCAATTGGCGGCGCGTAAAAAGGTCAAGTCCCGATATACCTGTACGCACTGCCAGACCAATGTCTGGGGAAAATCTAAGCTGAAAATTTTATGTGGTGAATGCGGCGCTGTCTATGTGGAACATGAGGCCGCTTAAAAGAGCTTCAATATGAATTTCAGGAGAGCAACATGAATCGAGTCTGGATCCATCAAGAGAAGCGTCGTTATTACCGTGCACATCTGCAAGCGGATCTGTTTGGGGCTTGGACCCTGACCCGTTGTTGGGGGAGTCTGGACAGCCAGCATGGCCAGGTGCGCACCGAACTGGTGGATAGCCAATTCAAGGGCCGGGAAATAGTTGCTGGAATCAACAAGAGAAGGTCCGGTCATGGCTATCGACTGGCACACGCAGCGGGTTGATTCGTTTAACGAAAATCCACTACTCCTATCACGGGCGATATACATGGCATCGCACTGCAAACGAATGAATAGATAATTGCAGCGTTTAAATTACATGCGATTAATTCTTACGGGTTAAATTTTAAAGATCGGTGTTCCTATGGGGTACCTAATTGACCTCAGTGAGGGCATACCCATTTGGTGGTATTTTATTGTCTGTTTTATCAGTGGCTCTAATATGCCTATCAAGGAAACATGGTTCATTCATGCATAGCGTAAAGTTCTAAAAATGTAATTGGATAGAACTTGAATTATTGCCTTGCACTTCGTTGACCAATTTATTGCATTTATCGGCCTTGTTCCTCAACTCACTGTGATGATCGGCGTGCCGGCCTTCCATAGCATAGCTTCCAGGTTAATCCCGGACATCCTATCCTCGAGTGCCATGGTAAAAGCGAAACAGGTATGATCAGCTCAAACCCCTATGCAGGTAAGAGAATTGCCGGTAAAGTAGGCTTCGCCCTCCCCCGCATCTCGGTGCGCATTGCCGAAAAAAATGGCATTGATTTATACAGCCGAAGCAAATCTATATGGTCGACGGGCTACTAAGGAACACCATAGACAAGGTGCAGAAGAGTCAACTTCGGGAAAGCCATGCAACAACTTTCAGCAGCTAACAGGACAGTGCCATGTTAACAGCGGATGAACTGGAACTACGCATTCGCGATGGCATACCTATTGCCGCGCAGATGGCATTCCAGGTACATGAGCTGCAAGCGAACACCATCCTGGTATCAGGTGGAGGCAGTGAAAACATCAATGTCCACGGTACTGCCTTCGCCGGCTCTCTCTACACCATCTCTACCCTGGCCTTGTGGGGATTGGTAACGGCGAGACTGCCCGAGGAAGCGACCCTGGTACTGGTTGAAGGAAACATCCGTTATCGTCAACCGGTGGTCGGTGATATCGATGCCCGTTGCAGTATCGCCCAAGAGTCAATGGATGAGTTCCTGTCTCAACTGCTCAAACGTGGCCGATCAAGCCTTGAAGCCAGGGTTGTGGTAACGGGTCTAGAGAGCCCTGCTGCCGAGTTCTACGGTAAGGTTTATGCACGCTTGGATTGCCGTTAGCAGTGGATCAATTATGGTGCGCGCTTAGTCACTCTGAACATTCAATGCCCCAATCCTGAACAGACACCACACGACCCTGATTCAGTTATCGCTTCGTAATAGCGGAAATAACTCTTATTATTTATAGATTAATCAATTTGTTATTATCTATTCTAAATCTAATATATCATTTATGTGCAAGCATTGGTTGGCCCACAGTTTGCAACGATAACCAAATTATTTTGTGTAGTTAAAAAAGCCGATGCCTCTATCTGTCCCCTATACAGTCTTCGTCGCCAAGCAGCTCGAAATCCAGGCGTTGAAACGCTTAAAGAGCCGTTCCCAGCTGGTTGGTGTGATCGGTCATATGATCCATGTGCTGCAGAGTGAACGGGGTGCATCCAGTATCTATCTCGCCTCATCGGGTAAACGCTTTGAATCGACCCGCCTGGAACTCATTCGCGAGTCGGAAGCGGTAGAGGATTCCCTGCGAAACAAGATCGAGACCGAGCTCGACTACTCCTCCCACTCCAATGCCAAGATCATCTCGCTGATGGCCTGGGTGCTGCTGGGTCTCGACGCCCTGCCGGAACTGCGTAAACGGGTCGAACAGCAACAACTGTCGGGTAGCGAATCGGTAGCCGCTTTCAGCCGCCTCATTGCAGGGATGATTTCCCTGATCTTTGAGTTGGCCGATGCCGCCATCGATCCGGATATCACTCGCTTACTTGTTGCCCTGTTCAATCTCATCGAGGGTAAGGAGTTGGCGGGTCAAGAACGTGCCATGGGCGCCCTCGCCTTCGGCTCCGGGCAATGCGACCATCCGATCCAGCAACGGATAGCCCACCTGCTCGATGCGCAACAACGTAATTTCCGCATCTTTTTGGAGTTTGTCGATGAGCCGATGCAGACAAAGTGGCATCAGATGGAAGCGATGCCTTTTGCCGAAGCGCTACAAGGTCTGCGAACTCTTTTGACCACAACAGAAGAGGATACTCCACTCGATCCCAATCTCAGTGATACCTGGTTCGAGTGTTGCAGTGAGCGCATCACCGCTATCTGGTCGGTGCAGTGCCAGATGGTGGATAGACTTGAATCACGATGCGTCAGGATGATTTCAGAGGCTGAAGCTGAGTTACTCGATTCCAAAGGATTGTTGCGCGCACTGCGGGAAAGCCCTCCCGCCAGAGCAGGTGTCATCGACCGCTTCTTTGATCCGGAATTGCCTGTGGAAGAGTCCCTGAGTTTCAGGCCGGCCGCGATTGAGAATCAGGATGGCTCCCACTCTATCATCGAGCTATTACAGGCCCAGTCTCTGCGTCTGGCCAACGTGGAGGTGGAACTGGAAAAATCGAAACGGGCCTTGAACGAACGCAAGATCATCGAGCGCGCCAAAGGCATTCTCATGGCCCGTTACGATCTGTCAGAAGATGAGGCCTATAAAAAGATGAGAGCGGCGTCGATGGACAAGAACATCCGTCTGGTGGATGTTGCAGAATCCATCTTGCCATTCTCATAGATCAATCACAGGTTGCCGATAGATCCCAATATTTTGGGGAGTGATACAAGCGCGCCAGTTGCAGCTCCCGTTCTAGTTCCATCTCCCGCGGGAGGTGGTCGCCAAAACGGGTGAACAACTCTTCCTGATCGACAGTTTCATGACGAGCCACTTCCCGATCGATATTCATGATCTCAAAAAAGTCGGCTTTTTCGAAATCCAGTCCCTCCCAATTGAGGGCATCATGGGATGGCACCCAACCTAAAGGGCTCTCCACGGCATGAGCGCAGCCGGTGCAACGGTCCACTACCCACTTCAACACCCGCATGTTCTCACTGAAACCCGGCCAGATAAAACGACCGTGTTCATCCTTGCGAAACCAGTTGACCCTGAAGATGGCAGGTGGCGTGGCAACGTTTTTGCGTCCGATACGCAGCCAGTGCTTCAGGTATTCCGCCATGTTATAGCCGCAAAACGGCAGCATCGCCATGGGATCGCGGCGCATGGCAGCCTGACCGATGGCTGCCGCGGTCGCTTCCGAGCCCATGGTCGCCGCCATGTAGACCCCATGCTCCCAATTGTAGCTCTGAAACACCAACGGAAAGTTGTGGCTGACACGACCGCCAAACAGAAAGGCGCTGATCGGAACGCCGGCGGGATTTTCCCATTCCGGATCGATGGAAGGACAGGCGGCCGCGGGGGCGGTAAAACGCGCATTGGGATGGGCCGCCGGGCGACCACAACCGATTACCCAATCATCTCCGCGCCAGTCGATCATATGCTCAGGGGGATCTTCGGTCAGTCCCTCCCACCATATATCACCATCGTCAGTCAGGGCGCAGTTGGTGAAGATGCAGTTCTCACGCAGGGCGGCAATGGCGTTGGCGTTGGATGATTCATTGGTGCCTGGTGCAACACCGAACAATCCATACTCAGGATTGATGGCATAGAACTTACCATCCTCAGGGTTGGGTTTGATCCAGGCGATATCATCACCTATGGTTGTCACCTTCCAGTCGTCAAAACCTTTTGGTGATTTGAGCATTGCGAAGTTGGTTTTTCCGCAGGCGCTGGGAAAGGCTGCGGCCAAATAAAACTTCTCCTTCGCCGGGGTTTCGACACCCATGATCAGCATGTGCTCGGCCAGCCAACCCTCATCCCGCCCCATTACCGAGGCGATACGTAGCGCAAGGCACTTCTTACCCAACAGGGCATTGCCACCATAACCGCTGCCAAAGGACCAGATCTCCCGGGTCTCGGGAAAATGGGTGATGTACTTATCCTCGATATTGCCGGCGCAGGGCCAGGGGACATCTTCCTCACCAGGCTGCAATGGCGCACCAACCGAGTGCACACAGGGTACGAATTCACCATCCTCACCCAGTACGTCGAGTACTTTCTGGCCCATGCGGGTCATGATGCGCTGGTTCACCACCACATAGGCGGAGTCCGAGATCTCGACACCGATATGGGCGATGTGAGAGCCGAGGGGTCCCATGCTGAATGGGATGACATACATCGTCCTTCCCCGCATGCAGTCTTTGTACAATCCATTCAGGATCGTCTTCATCTGCTTGGGATCCATCCAGTTGTTGGTCGGCCCGGCGTCTTCTTCCTTTTCAGAACAGATGTAGGTGCGCTCTTCAACACGAGCCACATCGCTTGGATGGGAACGGGCCAGGTAGCTATTGGGCCGTTTCTCCGGGTTGAGGCGAATAAAGGTACCGCTTTTGACCATCTCGTCACACAAGCGATCGTACTCTTCCTGTGAACCATCGCACCAATAAATCCGGTCCGGATTACATAGCTGAGCGACTTCATCGACCCAGGCTAGGAGTTTACTGTTGTTTGTGCGAACTGCGCCGTCATGTTTCGTGGTCATGGTGAAACTCCACCTCTTGTGTCTCGTTACATTAGCAGTTTTTGTATTTGATTTTTTTGTCTATATTCCACTCGGATAATGGGATTAATAGAGTAGGTTACTGAGAACCAGGGTGACCAGTATAAGGAACTCGGCTAAAATTAGCTATCCCGGACCAAGTCAGTACGCCATCACTCGTGGATAGCAAGTATTGTTGCCGAAAACACGACCATTGCGAACAACAGCAAGAAAAGCCCTTACCAGAACAATAGGGTATTTAGCTCAAGCAGCGCTGCTCAGGTTTTGCTTAACATGTACCTGTTAGGGTGGCGAAGATCGTATATGAACTCCGATATTTCGTCATGGCCTTTGCAGAACCGAAGTCAGCGATATAGAGGTAGCTGCGTTTACATCGCTGTTCGCAGATATAAAAAATTCTTTATCCTTTCCAATAGCCAAATAGTTATCACTGCCTAGGCAGCCGCCACCTGATCCTTGAAACCAAGATAGATCCGGCCGTCCACCACCTTGACGGGATAGCTGCGCGAGCAGCCTTCGTCCGGTGCCTTGGCTTCGCCGCTGGCAAGGTCAATCTTCCAGTTGTGCAGCGGACAGGTAACGGTGCTGCCATGGACAATGCCTTGAGAGAGTGGTCCCTTGCGGTGTGGGCACTCATCCTTCAAGGCAAAGATTTCATCCGTGGCGGTACGGAACACCGCGATATCCAAGGTGTCCGTCTTTACAACGCGAGCGCCCAAACGCGGGATGTCGTTCAGTGATGCAATATCGATCCAGTTATTCATGTTTTACCCTCGTGGACAGGTTTTAATACGATCAGGCTGCGCATATTTCGATTTTGCGGAACTCTCGGGAGTCGCTACCTTCCGCGCGCTCCTTCCACGGATCGATCTGTGAGAATGTCTGGGAATAATGGAAGCGTTCAGCCAGGGCTTTACGCTGCTGCTCGTCGAACATGGCATCCTTGATGGTTTGCAGACCGACCCGCTCGACCCAGGGTGCGGTACGCTCCAGATAGCGGCCCTCTTCCCGGTATTTCTGAATAAAGGCGGCGCAGTACTCAAGGACCTCCGCTTCGGATTCAACCTTGCATAAAAGATCGGTGATACGCACCTTGATACCGCCATTGCCCCCCACGTGCAGTTCGTATCCCGAATCAACGCAGACGATGCCGAAATCCTTGATCGTCGCCTCGGCGCAGTTGCGCGGACAGCCCGATACCGCCAGTTTGAACTTATGGGGCATCCATGAGCCCCAGGTCATCTGCTCGAGTTTGACACCCAGGCCGGTGGAATCCTGGGTGCCGAAGCGGCACCAGTTCTTACCGGCGCAGGTCTTAACCGTACGCAGTGCCTTGCCATAGGCATGGCCAGAGACCAAACCCGCATCCGAGAGGTCTTTCCACATTGCCGGCAGGTCTTCCTTCTTTATACCGAACATATCGATACGCTGGCCGCCGGTGACCTTCATCTCCGGCACCTTGAACTTATCGCAGGCATCGGCGATGGCGCGCAGATCCGATGGAGTGCAGAGACCGCCAAACATGCGTGGCACCACTGAATAGGTGCCGTCCTTCTGGATATTGCCGTGGGCACGCTCGTTGATGAAGCGCGACTGGGCGTCATCCTGGTATTCACCCGGCCAGCTTGCCAGCAGATAGTAGTTGAGGGCGGGACGGCAACTGGCGCAGCCATCCGCTTGCTTCCATTCAAAGAAGTCACGCACGGCATCCATATCCTTGAGCTGGTACTCCTTGATACCGGCAATCACTTCGTCATGACTGAACTCGGTACAACCGCAGATAGGCTGTTTGCTCGGCATGGCGCTATAGCCATCACCTACCGTGCTGGCCAGGATCGATTCGACCAATCCCGTGCAGGAGCCACATGAACTCGAAGCCTTGGTATGCGCACGCACATCTTCCAGGGTAAACAGACCCTGCTTGACGATCGCATCGACGATGTCTCCCTTGCACACACCATTGCAGCCACAGATCTCCGCATCAGGACCCAGGGTGGCAATACGCGTCTGGTCCCCATGACCGGCATCACCCAAATCGTGTTGACCAAACAGGATGGTGCTGCGGAAGGCACTGATGTCTGTGCCTTCACGCAACAGCTGGAAGTACCAGGTGCCATCGAGTGTGTCGCCATACATCACGGCGCCCTTGATACGGTTGTCCCGCAATACAAGCTTCTTATAGACACCGGCCCCCGGATCCTGCAAGACCAGCGTCTCGTCCCCCTCCTCTTCGTTGAATTCGCCAGCGGAGAAGAGATCGATCCCGGTCACCTTCAATTTGGTCGAGGTAATCGATCCCTCATATCGCGCAATACCCAGGTTGGCGAGATGATTGGCGGCCACCTTTGCCTGTTCGAACAGCGGTGCAACCAGGCCGTAGCAGATGTCCCGGTGTTGCACACATTCACCGACGGCGTAGATGCGCGGATCGAATGTCTGCATGGTATCGCTGACCACTATGCCTCGATCGCAATGGATACCGGCATCCTGCGCCAAAGTCATATTCGGACGTATACCCACCGCCATCACCACCAGATCGGCTTCGATTTCACTCCCGTCCGCGAATCTCACCCCCCGCACCCGCTCATCGCCGGTGATCTCCGCAGTCTGTGCCTGCATCAGAAAATGCAGGCCACGGGTTTCCAATGAAGCTTTAAGCAGACCGGCCGCAGGCTTGTCCAGTTGGCGCTCCATTAAGCTATCCATCAAATGTACAACGGTTACATCCATGCCGTTTTTAAGCAGGCCGTTGGCTGCCTCCAGGCCGAGTAGACCACCACCGATGACCACCGCCTTTTTATACCGCCCGGCAGCCTCGAGCATGGCCTCCACGTCGGCAATATCGAGAAATCCGATCACCCCAGGCTTGTCATGACCGGGTACTGGAATGATGAAGGGGTTGGACCCTGTGGCTATCAGCAGGCGATCGTAGGCTGTGGTTTCACCGCTTTCGCTAACCACCTGCCGGGCCACTCGATCGATCCTGGTTACCGCATCACCGGTTTTCAAACTGATTGCGTTCTCCCCATACCAATCGCGATCATTCAGCACAATGTCCGTAACACTCTTCTCTCCGGCCAAAACGGGTGAGAGCATGATACGGTTGTAATTGGGGTGTGGTTCGGCACCAAACACCGTGATCTCATAGGCGTCAGGTGCAAGTTTCAAAAGCTCTTCCAGGGTACGTACCCCAGCCATGCCATTCCCGATCAGTACCAGTTTTTCTTTCTGCATCCGGCCTATACCTCAAGCAATAAAAAAGCCCTAAGCGCTCAAACCAAATTGGTCTGAGATGCTTAGGGCTTCGTTACCCATGCTAACTCTGTGTTAGCCAGTTTGTGTTCTCACCGAAAGCTACAGCGCCATTACCCTAGCCTTTCGATCAATTGCAAGTCAGATTGCAAGGCCTGTGCCAATGAAACAAATTGATGTTTTTCAGTATGTTATGAAATGCAGGAACAAAATGAACCGCCATTGACCGCACTTGTTAAGTGCGGATCGCGCACCAATCTGATGCAACAGCGGGGAATCCCCCGATCAGGACCGGTACCAGTCCTTGTAGCCAGACTGGTGATTAGCGACAACAGTGGGACTTGCCATGGATCTGAACAGGTGGACAGGGTGTGTCACCATATGAGCAATAGACACAACAATCCCCCTGCTTCGGCTTTAACATGACACCGCAGTCGGGACACTGCCAATACCAGATGCATCGATCTGTCGGCATCGACTCCTTTCTGGAGAAGCCGCATTCAGGACAGGTGATGGTCGATGCTGGGATTGTCTGCACCTTCATACCACCCCCGTGTGTTATTGACGATCTTGACCACCGAAAGCATCACCGGCACCTCCACCAGCACACCGACAACGGTGGCCAGCGCCGCCCCGGAATCGAAACCGAAGAGTGCGATCGCCGCGGCCACCGCCAGTTCGAAGAAATTGCTCGCGCCGATCAGCGCCGAAGGCGCTGCTACGCAATGGGCTACCCGCAACTGACGGTTGAGCAGGTAGGCCAAACCTGAGTTGAAATAGACTTGGATCAGGATCGGCACTGCGAGCATCCCGATCACCAAAGGCTGATCTAGAATCTGCTCCCCCTGGAAACCGAACAGTAGCACCAATGTGGCCAGCAATGCTGACAGGGAGATTGGATGGAGCCGGGCCAACACCACCTCCAACCTCTGTTCGCCCCCATGTCTCAACAGATAGTGCCGCCACATCTGTGCAAAGATTACCGGCAACACAATATAGAGCACTACCGAGAGGAAGAGCGTCTCCCAGGGTACGCTGATGGCAGAGAGCCCGAGCAGCAGACCGACGATCGGCGCAAAGGCGAACACCATGATGGTGTCGTTGAGTGCTACCTGGGTCAGGGTGAAGTTGGCATCACCGTCGGAGAGTCGACTCCAGACGAAGACCATTGCCGTGCATGGGGCCGCAGCCAACAGGATCAGGCCGGCGATATAGGCATCGAGCTGTTCGGCTGGCAGATAAGGCGCAAAGACACCACGAATGAAAAGCCAACCCAGAAGGGCCATTGAAAACGGCTTGACTGCCCAGTTGATAAAGAGCGTGACACCGATACCGCGCCAGTGGGAGGCGACCTGGTGCAGCGCGCCGAAATCGACCTTCAGCAGCATGGGGATGATCATGAGCCAGATCAGCACGGCCACCGGCAGGTTGACCTGGGCGATCTCGAGCCGCCCAACTGTCTGGAATACGCCAGGCATCAGATGTCCGAGTGCGATCCCGGCGATTATACACAGCGCCACCCAGAGGGTCAGATAGCGTTCAAAGAATCCCATGGAGGCACCGGCGGCTCGCCTGCCCGTGACTTCGCATTGACTGCTCAACCTTGTACTCCTTCGGCCTCCTCCAGACCAATCCTGCCTACCCGGTCTACCTGATGCTGCATCAACAACATGAGGCTTCGCAGACGGGCATCATCGGCAAGACTCGAAAAAAGGTTATCCGGATTTTGCATCATCCGGTCAATATATATGTATTTCCATATATATGACATTGTTAAGAAAACCTGATCCTCATTTAACCCTGATGGTTATCCTCTTCGAAAACAATGGCGGATCCTGTGGTTCATGTTCTTCATCACCCAGCAACAACTGCAGGGTGTGTCTGCCGGGTGGGAGTTGCAATACCGCCTCTGTCTCACCCTGGTCGAAATGGATATGCTGTTCGTCACGGGGTATGGGGGCATCCAGGTCCGGCAACTGCTGCAGATTGACGAGGAGATGGTGATGGCCGGCGGTGTGTCGCCGCTTACCCGTCGTCCCGGCCGGGGTGATGCCAAAGCCTACGATACCGAACTTCACTATGAACGGACTCTCCACCACATCCCCCTCCTGCAGGTTGATGAAATAGATCTTTGCATGTTTGGGTGGAGAGTGTGCCTCGGCAACGGCGACAAGCAGATATAACGCAAGCATGGTAGTTGAAATCGCTCGTCCGGTAATCATGATTGGCGCCTGTTATTTCTTACTGGCATAGACCCGGGTTTTACCGTCCTTCTGAATGGTGAGGACGTCATAGGGATCGCTCCTCGGGCCTTCCATGCCAGGTGACCCCATAGGCATTCCCGGTACCGCAAGGCCCCTTATGGACGGTTTTTCCCGCAACATGCGGACGATCTCATTCGCCGGCACATGCCCTTCTATCACATAGCCGTCTACCAGGGCGGTATGGCAGGATTGCAGATGACGGGGAATCCCCATTTCGGCCTTGATGGGATTCATATTGGGCCGGTCGTGAACCTCCACGGAAAACCCATTGTCACGCATATGATCCACCCATTTCGTGCAACAACCGCAGGTTGGGCTCTTGTAGACCACCACATCCGCCGCCTCTACCCTCTCTTGTTTAAGCAAAAAGGTACCGATCACCAGGCTGCTCATCACCAGCAATGAACTCATTACTGCTGCCAGGGTGAATGTTTTTCTTGATTGCTTATTAGCTCTGTTAGTCATGGTTGACTCCAAAGGTTTCAAATATTATCTCAGCCCTTTTCAATTGCCTGCAGCGACCGATTGGCCTGTGTATTGCGTTCATACCAAATACGGTAGACTTCATCCGACCAGTGGGTCTGCACCCAGGCCAGGATGTCGTCGATCTGTGTCCCATTCAGCTTATCGCCGAATCCCGGCATGCTTCCCCCAAGGGGCACACCACCCAGCCTGACCGTCCGGCGTAGCACGGACAGGGGGTGATGCCAGGTGTGGGCGGTACCGTTGAGGGGCGGCGGTGGCAACTTCCCGTTGGCATCCAACCGCTGCCAATCCTCGGTGCCGGAGGCATCGGGTTTATGACATTCCGCACAGTTGATCTGGTAGAGTCTGTTGCCCCTGTCTGCCTGGGCCTGGGTGTACCAGCGGCCAGTATTGGCGGGTACTGAATCTTGTGACGCATGACCAGTCATGGTCCCCGCATCTTGCTGATTACCACAACCAGCCAACCCAAGCAGAAACCATAACAGCAAAACCATTGATCGTTGTCTTCTACGACAGATGCCGTCTCTTTGTATTGGTGTATGGAGATTACTCATGGATTATCTCTTCGTCTATAAGCCAGTCCACCGATAGGTTGTCACGGGTAGAAAACCAACAGGCATTTCAAATCTGGAATATCGTTATGGGATCACCGTGTCACCAGTGATCGATTGCTGGAGGGATCAGCCCCTGGGTGGGCGGAAGAGCGATGAGATCGTTTGCTTCACTGAGCCGTTGTGCGTTTGCAAGCAGTTTTTCAGGGAGTCGACGCATACACTCGAGTATTGCCGAGGTCAATGGTTAATTCAACCGGTCAATTTGTCATCATTTAGCAACAGAAAGTTACAACCTTCTGAATTTACTTATAAATCAGGACAAGGCTCACCCCGGTCGACACGCTTGGTGTTGACAACGGGAATGTCTGCCTGATGTTCATGGTAGCCTTTGATATTGGGTGGATCGTAGTCGCACTTTGCCAGTTGCATACGATCCAAGACCGATTGATGCACCGCTTCACCATCATTGGTGTGATTTCCAATCTCTCGTTCGTAAGGTCCCATAACCCGATAGGCTATAGTCATTGAGTCATTTAACACAGAGTTGAAACATGGCCAGAAGTGGTCAAGATATTCCGTGTCGCACTCGAGCCCTAATCCTTCCGCTTTCTCCACCATCCAGTGCAGAGCCTCGTTGGCCAGACCATCGGGAGAATAGCTGCCGCCCACATTGCTGTGAACACCGGCAAACCAGGCCTGTTGCAGCTCGCCCTGCCATGACATAGGACGATGCCAAAAGGAAGGCTTGAAAGGTTTTCGACGCTCATCGATCGCCATCGCGTGCATGGCGTTTTCAATGTTCGGATTCAGATCGATATCGTGATATTGATACTTCTTTTTGTTGAAGACCTGACCAATAACCCCCGGCGCGCCAAGCGCACCCACCGTATCCCAGACACCGATCAATTTGATCGGCGGACATGGTCGGGTGCCCTTGCAGTTATGAAAGGCCCTATCCCACTCTGATGAACCGGGTCCCTTGCTTTTTTCATAACAGAGATACATTTCAGGCACGTAATAGTCGTCATCTTTTTCGATCAGCCCGATCAGATTCATAAAACCGGCAAGGCTTCTCACCGTAAACGCACCGCGGCTGAATCCGAACAGGAAGAGTTCATCGCCAGGTTCGTAGTTGTAGACAATGAATCTGTATATGTTACGGATATTCTCTTCCATACCTTTGCCAAAAGCGCCACCGGTGACTTTATCGAGCGGTCCACTGGTCCCTACGCCTTCGTGGTAATAGACTATCTGAGAGGTTCCATCACTGGATTTAGGTTTTATGGCGCGAGCAATTTTTGTCACATTGGTAGGATGACGGCGGCCTGTTTTTTTATCCACCTGATCTCTGATGTTCCAGGTGCCATCGGCACAGATTATGATTCTTTTCATTTTGAACAGCCCCTATTAACAGTTAATCTCTAGTACTAAGCAATATATGAAGCACGGGCAGCTTTAATTGATATATTAGCAACCACTAAAAATCTCTAATAGATATTTACAATCTTGGAAATATCATTTCATAGTCGAAGGCTATTAAATGCAAGCGGCAAACCGGGATCTTGTCGACTCCCCAGTGTGCAACTTTATGACGCTTAACCTCAGAGGGCAATCTGTGGATTGCATACATTGGCCAATAACGACGGGTAGTTCACAACCTGAATTACACAAAGGAGGTATACCAACAGAGGCCAAGGAGAAACCAAGGCGTTAAACTCAATTTCATGGAAAAGAGGATTGAATCAATGAAAAAAATGACCATTGCCATCGCTATTTGCAGTGCCATTAGCCTGACAGCTTGCAGCCAGTCGAGTGACACGGAATCATCAAATCAAACCACATCCACCGACACAATGAAGGAACAGAAATGGACAACAGTTTCTGAACAGCAAAGCCCACCTATTGGCCAGTCCGCTGAGACTGGTTCCGGCAGTGATACAGCGTCCGAGCAGGCCGCTTTCGAGGTGGAAAAGGCTGTAAATGAGAAAGGCGAAATGATAGAGGATGCTAACAAGCAATGATATTTAACTGATGAAAGCCGATTAACCCGGTGAGCCACAGCTTGATTAACGGCGTGCTTCAAGCCCTGTAAGCAATCTATCGAGCCACCGGGTTAATCTGACAGAGATTCCAAACCCATACACCGCCTACTCAAGCAACCTATCTAACATCATTTAAAATCTCGCAGCACTTTTGTTGTGAATTGAATTATTATTCATAAAATTATTTAAATTACTATTGTATCTTATTGTTAATAAGGTATTATTTTAGTAACCTACACCAAGCCTACAGGCTGATTAACACACCTTGGAAAGACTATTAGTCAAGCTATGTCAACCACCCTGATCAAAGCACAGAAGAAATTAAAACAAGGCAAACTTGATGAGGCAAAAAAACTCTTCTCGCGTCTCTTAAAAAAAGAACCGGGAAACCCTCAGGCCCTCTACCATTTAGGCGAGATACTGCTGCTCCAGGGGAAACTGACCGAAGCACTGGTCAGACTTAAAGAAGCGCTATCGAGTGGCCAGGCTAAACCTTGCTGGTATGTCATGTCTGGTGTGGCCCTGGAAAAGAAAGGCATGTTTTCTGACGCTGAGAAGTCCTACAAACTGGCGGAGATGTCAGGGTGCACCGATGAGCAGATGTATCTTTTACTCGGGAGCTTTTATACCAATTCGATTCAAAACTACCCAAAGGCTGAACTCTATTATTCCAGCCTGATCAGCATGAATCCAACTGCATTTCTTGCCTATCTAGGACTTAGCAGGCTGTATCTAAAACAGCAGCGATATGAAGATGCCATTCAGGCATTGGATTACTGTTTGTCTAATGGGTATGAATCTGCAGATATATACATTAATTTAGGTCACGCCCTATCACACCAAGGGCGTCAAAAAGATGCGCTTACCTGCAACAGGAAGGCTGTTGAAATACAGCCGGACAGTATTATTGCGCGTCAAAATTGCATATTGCAGCTTTTGTACACTCTGGATGATCAATCAGCAATCTACCGGGAAACGGTCGAGCATGCTGCGGTAGTCAACGCTCTCGCGAAGCCTAGATCAACACATAAAATAGATTGTAGGACTGATAGAAAACTGAAACTCGGCTTCATATCCGCCGATTTGCGAAACCATGCAATAAGTTACTACTTCACGCCTCTGTATAAACTTTTCAATAAAGATCAATTCTCTTTACATGTCTATTACAATAATGTTCTTTATGACGACATTACCGAGAAGCTTAAAAACAGATCAGATTCATGGTGCGAATGCCAACTTTATGATGATCAACAATTGGCCAATCAAATCCTGTCAGATAAAATCGATATTTTGATAGATCTATCAAATCATACATCAGGCAACAGGCTTGCCGCCTTATCTAAGAGACCCGCGCCAATGCAAGTATCATGGATGGGGGTGCCCATTTCCACCGGTCTTGACTACATGGATTTCTCTCTAAAGGACAAGAGCCTGCTGAAGCTATGCAATCTTGCTGAAAATGCCACGGAAAAAATACTTCCAGTTGAAAACCTGACTTTTTATGATCCCCTCGTGGAGATGCCCGCCCTCGCTGAACCGCCGTGTATAGAGAATGGGTATGTTACCTTCGGCTCATTCAATGGATTGCAAAAGGTTGATCAAGACCTGATACAGACCTGGGCGAAAATACTCCATCAGGTACCTGAGTCAAAGATTAGAATGATTGTAGATGATTATAATAACTCATTGATGAGAGAGCATATTTTTGATCATTTCAAGAAATTTAATGTCGATGAATCAAGAGTCAAGTTGCAACCGAGACTTGGTCTGGAGGAATACCTGGAATCTCACAACAAAGTCGATATCGCATTGGATCCTTACCCCTACCATGGGGAAACTACCACTTACAACTTACTGCTCATGGGTCTCCCTATCGTATCACGCGCCGGCAATTCTACTGCCAGTAATATCTCCACAAGAATTCTTTCAACATTGAATCTGCAGGAGTGGATAGCGAAGGATTTCAATGAATATATAAACATCGCTACCACACTCGCCATGGATACCGAAAAGCTTGTGGCGATCAGGAAGTCGTTACG
The DNA here is from genome assembly GCA_040507005.1 of Candidatus Thiodiazotropha sp. Classification (GTDB taxonomy): domain Bacteria; phylum Pseudomonadota; class Gammaproteobacteria; order Chromatiales; family Chromatiaceae; genus Thiodiazotropha. Next base: position 18,528 of record JBEVVS010000205.1, on the reverse strand, counting down.
GGGTACGATTGAAAACTCATCCATTATGGATTATGAGGGAGTTACACGTAGGGTTGAATCAGCGCTTTTAACTGGTTGGGAAGAAATCTGTAAATCCAAAGGGTTTGGAAATAGTTGACTGCTTCGGTTAGCAGCCAAGCTCTCATCAACCGTTCTCAACCAAGACTGCGATTGCAGTAACAATAGTATCAACCATCTCTTTATCAACAGCCACACCGGAAGGTAGAACCACCACCCTGTCAGAGATAGATTCGCTTTGCTCTAGAGACAGAGGTTCTTCCGCTAGCGTATCTCTATAAGGTTTCATACGGTGACATCCCGGCCAGAAATATCGTCGTGCTAAAATATTCTCAGCATGTAACGCCTCGACCAATCTGTCGCGGGACATTTTGCAATCATCGCTTATTTCAATCACGATATATTGATAATTATTGGTCTCTTTATCGTCGTATTTAAGTAACTTTACACAGGAAATGTTGGATAACGCTTGCAGGTAATAGTTATAGATATCGCGGTTATGCTGCATGCGTTTTTCAAGATATTGAAGATTGGTGAGCCCCATGGCTGCAGACATCTCGTTCATCTTGCCATTGGTACCGGGATGAATGACATTGTCAAACCCCGAGAAACCGAAGTTGCGCATCAGCCTTAGGGTATCGGCCAACGCATCGTCATTGGTCAGAACAGCACCACCTTCCAAGGTTTGAAAAAATTTCGTGGCATGGAAGCTCAATACTTCACAAGCACCGAAGTTGCCCACCTTTACGCCGTTATGGGTACAACCAAAAGCATGGGCTGAATCAAAAAGCAATTTCAGATCGTGTTCATCTGCTATCGATTGAAGCGCTTCAACCGGAGCAGTTCGCCCCCATAGATGTACACCGATAATGCCTGTTGTTCTGTCATTGATCAATCGCCTGACCGAATCTGGATCCAGATTGTGAGTATTCGGATCGATATCCGCGAAAACGGGTTTAATTGCCTGCCAATGCAGTGCATGGGCCGTTGCGATGAATGTGAATGAAGGAACGATCACTTCACCCTCGAGTTTTAGGGCGCGGATTGCAATTTCCAATGCAACCGTGCCGCTGCACATGGCGACGCAGTGTTTGACATCATGGTGATCCGCTACTTGCTTCTCGAGTGACTGGACCATCGGTCCATTGTTGGTCAACCACTTACTGTCCAGGATTTCATCCACATACCCAAGGAAGACATTCCGGTCACCCACAAATGGACGCCCGACGTGCAAGGGTTCGGGAAAAGCGGGATCTGCCCCGTTTATCGCCAAGTCTTGATGAGATTTTATTATTTTCATATGTAGTTAGATCAAGTTATCAGAACAATCATGCAGATTGATCAATCAAGAAATATTTCAAGCGCGGTATCTTTTATATCCGCCTCTATCTCACGGACGATCTCTGTCGGCAAAAGCGTTTTCCATGCATCATCGGTTTGAGCCGATCGATACACGGAATAGGGATCATCGATGTGTGAATTGGCACTCTCAGACAGAAACTCTTCTGTTTGCGCTGTAAAGTCCAGACCAAGAAATTGAAATAGACTCTTAGTCTCCTGAACACTGTTTTCTAGGAATTTCGAATACTGCATCCAGTATATACGATCAGGATACTGCTGTTTGAGCTGTAGAATCAGGTTGGCGAGCTCCTTCCACTTCTCATAACCATTGTACTCCTCAGGTTTGTTCATGTTTTTCTTCATGGCGTAGCGCCACTCTTCCAATTTATTCCAACCCAGATCCTGCCTGAACTCCCGACCTGCATTAAACCAGGAGTTAATCACTGACATCGGATTTCTTATTATCGCGACTAGCTTTAATTCATCGCTACGCCGCATCATATTACTGAGAATATTGTGGTACCTGACTTCCTTGTAGACTATGTGGGTGATGTTTTGCTTCTCGAATGTTGGAAGCTTACCCTCACTCCGCTCAACAGTTCGATTCGTGAACCTATCTTTGCACTCTGCAAGGCGATCAAAAAACTCCTGTATATCCTGCTTTGTGGATGAAGGCGTCAGAAAATCTTTATGTGCATATGAAAAAAGTGGCTGGAACTTATAAATTGTGTTGGGAGAACTGTTTATGATTTCTCCTATCCATGTGGTGCCTGAGCGGGGTGCTCCATGAATGGCGACAGGGACATACATCTGCTCACGCATTGTTTTTTTACTCCAGCTCGTATTGAGTGAGTATATCCCTTACCTCACCAACACCATTAAACATCAAAACATCTATTATGGAAAGCCATGGTACGAACTCATCTTCAAACTGCTTATAGACAATATTCTTGCTTTTGACGAAAGAGAGCTGTATGCCAAGCTCCTTGAAGGATTGCTTGCTATATAAGGCCTTACCATTGATGGCGTTTACATAAGAGGTAAAACCCAATCCCTTGGTTATCGCTGCAATACGCTGCTCTTTTCCCAGCCCATGTGAGTGTGGTGAAATAACAGATGCCTTCTCAAACTGTTTCGCTATTCCCAAATAGTCATACACACGCAAGATCGAAGCAATTGCCAGATCGGAGATTGAGCCCGTATCCTCATTCAAAACATCATGCAGCAACTCCATCACAGGGTCGAAGTTGGGGGAGTTTTTATATGCCTGGGTTATTGTTCCAAAAAACTTTCTTCGCCACCTGGCATTAATAGAGATTTGGCTATCTTTGATTGCCGCATTCGAGCTTATGTTGGAAATAGGGATGGTAAAGGTATGAGGATTGCCTTGTACCAGGATTCTGTTTCTGTTGATCCACCCCTGCTTGATGAAATTCACATCATCATAGAATACAAAAACATCACTCGCTTCAATGAGATGGAAGTACCCGACGTATGGAAACAGATACGGCTGCATGATTGCAACCTTGCCGCTACTTGTTCTGTTTTGCTTATCCTCCAGATCGGCATTGGATAGGCTTGTCCTCACAAATGCTGCTCCCAACTGCTACGCTCATTGCCTCATCATCTTTTCTAGATCACGCACCATATATCTAGCGGCCCGTAGCCAAGCCTTCTCATTGTCTCCTCTGAAATCGTAGGCCTTGCTGATCAGGGTCTGCTCACTCTCTACATCCTTGACCTCGATATGCATGGTCAGTACGAGGATACTCATCTTGTATATCCAGCCGGTCATGACCTTGTCACCTTGTACCCTTTTGGCGAGATCGTACTCGCAACGATTGCAGGTGCGTATATAAGTGCCCAGCTGAGCCGCGTCCACAGCATCATTGACTTGACTCTGCGAGACCACATCAAATATACCTTCCTTGTGGATTGCATCACCAATGAAGTTGGTAAGCTTGCCCAGCATTTTTTCGTTCCTGACCTCACCACCAGGGACTGGGGTATTATCAACGATTTCGAATGGAAGCACGACCAGTCTCTCACTCTGTAACGCGGTTACAGTGCCGGGTAATGTCACGCATGTGAGTACCAATAAGACCCTGGTAACGAAAGCGAAGCGAAGGCTGATATAGTCATTAATTATTCTAAGCGTATAACGCTTGATTATGCTCATCGGTTTTCTCCGAGCTAGAGTTGACGATAATGAGGAGATGACCGACTGATGAGATTTCCAGTTGGCCCTCGCTGCCCATGCGCTTGCCGCGCCTGGTCTGCTCTGTATGGGTAGCAGTATAGCTGATCTGGTGATGCCTGAAAGTGCTAAAGCATACAGGTGAATTGGCGAAACCAGCAAGTCTCAGCCGCTGCTGTCGGGGACCGGCATCACTTTTATATATTCGTTGCTTGCTTCCCTGTCGGTGCCTATGACGATGCGCAGATGGCCAACCGCCGAGACCTCCAACTGCCCCTGAATCTCAACCCGCTCACCCTGCACTGCCTGGCCTACATAGGTGGCGGTATAGCTGACAGCCTCCCTTACGGAGGGATGATCGAGTCTATAGCGGGCGGGATAGTCGAAGCTGTGGCAATCGTCGTCAATGCCGGCCTGCAGGCTGTATCTGCCCTGCTTTCTGTAGCGCAGCAGATCCTGCCAGGGTTCGGGGCTCAGCAGGGTGACATCGAACTTGGTCTGTTCAATCGCCGCTTTGTTGTATTTGCGTTTCTCATGCCAGAGATACTCTGCATATGTCAGGGAACAACCACGCCGCTGATAGGCGTCTTGCCACAATGCTTCATCCAAGGGCTGTATCTGCTGATTGTGCAGCAACGATTTAATGACCTCACGGGCCTTGCGGAATTCACTAGGCTGGTAGAACACCAGGTCGATGTCGGAGCCTGTTTTATGCGCCCCAATCAGCAGAGAACCGGTGACACCTATCTCCCCTGTATCCACGCCCTGGCCCTCAAACAGCGTTAACAAGCGTTGTAGTTTCGCTTCGATTTCGTCAGCCGGGGCTCGCTGGAGAATCTTGCACAATCTCTTGCGCGGTTGATGGTGGACTTTGACCAGGTCGTGGTGAACCCCATGCAGGGTCACATCCCTTGCCTTCGAGTAGTGGATATATTCCGGATATTGGTGCTTGAGCAACTCATCGGCATCCCGGGTGGAGAGTTTTTCATAACCCCCCTCGGTTTGCCGATAGCGCAGGGACGCGAGCACCCGCTGTTGATCTAAATCCGCCGCCACTACCGCAAAGATCAGGCCTTCTGCAGTCTCGATGAAATCCTTGGGCAGATAGCTGCTCAACAGCGCCTAACCCGCACCGCTCTTCATGGGCCGGCACGCATCATTCTCTTCATCCCACTGTCGGCGATAGTCTTGATAGTCATACGCCTTCATCAGCACTGCTCTTCCATCCTCACCGAGGAGATGAATCGAGGGCAGGTTGTGACCGTTAAAGCGGGACGCCTTTATCAGACTGTATGCACCGACGTTCCTGAACACCACTCGATCGTTTATGGCGAGGGGACGGGTAAAGCGGTATTCACCAAACAGGTCGCCGCTGAGGCAGGTCGAACCCGCCAGGGTGACGGCATAGTCACCCTCCCGCTGGGTTTGAAGCAGTTGCGGACTGCGCTGATACTCGAAGACTTCCGGCAGATGGTTGACCGATGTGTCGAGTATGGCAATGGATTTGCCGTCACTCTCAAAGGTGTCGATGACACTTGTCACCAGGAAGCCGGCGTCGTCCACTACAGACTTGCCAGGTTCCAGATAGACTTGGGCACCCCAGGCCGTTTGGATATGTTCGACGATTGACAGCAAGATATCCAGATCTTGCGCCCCCTGGAACAGATATCCGCCCCCCAGGTTCACCCACTCGATATCCCGCACCAGCTCCGGCAGTTGCGCTTCCAGATGCATCACCGTGGTTTGTAACGGGGCGAAGGAAGTTGCGGCGAAATTGGTGTGCAGATGCAGACCGCTCAGGCCGCTTGACGAGAGCATACCCGAGTGCCATTGCTGCCTCACCTGGGACAGTGGAACGCCCAGCTTGGAGTGGTTACGGCAGGGATCATATCGGGGGTCTTGCAGAAAGGAGAGTTGTGGATTGATACGCAAACCCAAGTTTGCCTTGCCGCCAAGGAGGAAGGTGAAACGCTCCATCTGGTTCAAGGAGTTGAAGCTCAGATTGTCGCAAAGCTCGGCGATCTCAGGTATCTCATCCCGCCGCAGGCCCGGGGTAGTGATATGTATCGTGCCCGCACCCGCCAATACCTCATGGGCCAATCTTGCCTCGAACAGGGAGCTTACCGAAAAGCCATCCACCACATCGCGCATCCGCTTCAAGAGCCCTGTGAAGGGACACGCCTTGATCGAATAGAGGATGCGGCAGCCGCTGACGGACCTTATGTTGTCCAGCAGGGTAAGATTCTGTTCCAGGCGTCTGTCATCGAAGACGAAACCCGGGGTACTGGAGAGTGTGTCGTACCACGCCTTGGGATGGCCGGATTCACCGCCGTTGGTTGCAGTGAGGTTGAGTGTCATGGACTTACTCCCAATTCTGTCTTGCCTATCTGCGGAGGTGTTTGCCCCAGGGCAGCGCGTATCTGCCGCAGTCGATCCGGTGCAATTGTGGCAGTGCGCTCACTCCCAGCACACAGCGCACCGCGGAATCCAAGATAGTCTGGTGACAACATAAGCAAATCAGGTATGTCCGCCAACCTCAGGGAGCCGGCAAGACCACTGAGCATCTCCAATGCCCTGACTTGGTCAACGAACCCGGCGAGGCGGTTGATATCCATGTGCTCCAACAACCCTCCCCCGCCCTTGCCGGCCGTGTCCAACATGAGACCGCGAAAGCCGGCATCGGCAAACTCAGACAACCTCTCCAAAGGTGGATCGCGATCCGCAAACAGTACGGCCACCAGGTTATATCTTTGGGTGAGTTCGGCTATGGCCTGCACACATTGACTCAGATTTTGCCTGGAGAAGAAGCCCACCTTCACATAGTCAACTCCGCATTCAGCGGTCTCGAGAATGGCCTTATTGAGTTGTTGCGGATCAGCCGGGAGATCGCCAACGGTGGCGCTGACCGGGCATTGGCCGGCACAGCGGGTCACCAGAGAGCGGATTGTCGTTTTTGGAAGCGCCCCCAACGCGCCTGTGTAGGGATTCTTCAAGTCGATGATGTCCACACCGGCTTGAATGGCCAAATCAAGTTCCGGCGCATCGATCACGCTGGCCAACATTCGTGTCATAACGCATCCTCTTTTTGCTTCTGGAATGCCTCTACCCGCACCATCAACCAATCCCAGGCCTCCCGCTCCCGTTCACCGGCGGTCTTATCGATGGCAATGGTGAGGTAGGCTATTTCAGCTTCTATCTTTTCCGCGGGCAACCGTTCGAGACGACTGACCAGAATCGCCAGCTCCAATACCGCCGACTGGGCCCGATTGAATCCCTGAAATGGCCGATGATTTGCCTGGTAGACCGGTTTGCAGATCAAACGCGGACGGATCTGATCCTCCTCCACCCTCAGCAACTCTACTTCAGTGTGAGCCAAGGCATCGAGCAGTCGCGGTGCAGCCACTCGTTCCGCCTCGGCCAGGGGCCAATCGTAACGCCCGGTAAGACAACCGGCGAAGATCCTGACATCGTCGCAGTAGTTGATCACCGCACACTCCCCGTTAAGGATATTGTCGAGGGTTCTTGATGGACGGAAGGGTGCGATGACAACCACCCCTTGCCGCCATACCACACCCATGGGGGCAATCTGATTTTCCCCTTCTTGACTGCGACAGGTGACGATGACTTCTTGGATCATGAGGTTTTTCTGACCTTTTTCATGGTGGTGCCCGGTGCCTGCTGCTGCGTCAGATCCTGTTCCACCTCTGCCTGGGCCGAGCCCCAGCGCAAGGGTTGATCCTGCACATAACGCTTCCCGAGCAGATAGGCGATCTGCGCTCTCGCCAGCTCGACACCAAGATAAAAGGCATGCCCCCCATCCTCTTCGACCCCCAGCTGAGGATAGAAATCGAAAGGATCCTCATGGGTGATCAGACCTTCCCGATTGTAGAGGTGGATGCCCTGGTCGCTGATCTGGATGCGGTAGTTGGGATCGCGGATATCGGCGGCCAGCTCACAGATCTCTTCAAATGTATAGGGAAACGGCCTGATTTCATGTACGGCAGTCAGTCGATTATCCACCTGTTTCGGCAGACTCTTCTCTTGGCGGGCCCAATACATGATGCGGCGTGCCGCATCTGCTTCACGTACCACGCTGCGGCAGTGGGGACTGACCTGTGTTGTGAGGATGTTGGTGATGTGGAGCTCCGAGATGATGCCCATCAGCAGCGCATTGATGCCGGTGGTATCGGCCTCTGTCAGCTCAGTAATATTTCCCACTCCCATCATGATCTCTATCTCCGGATGATCGGCGCGCAGACGCTGATAGCGAACAATGGATTCAGTGAAACCGAAGTGGATGGGATCGAGGATAGGATCGGCAATATAGCTTCGTCCCTTTTCGTCCATCTGTTTCATGGCACGTTGCAGGGAATCAAGATCACCGGGTTTGGCGGGGATCAATACCGGCTTGGAGGCCACCTTGTCGGCGATCCACAGGTTGTCCTCATGCAGACTGAGCAGGTAGTCGGCACCGGCTTGGCCGCCGCTCAGCAATTCTTCGCTCTGCATCGAGTCCACGCTTACCTTATAACCGGCAGCCTGGAGGACCTGCACACTGTCTGCGAGATGAGGAAATGGGGTCTCCGGCAGACAGCCAAGGTCGATCACATCAGCCCCGTCGGCCGCGTAGACAGCGGCCCGTTCAAGGATTGCTTCGACGCTGAGATTGGGGGCATCGACAATTTCGGCAAAGATACTTACATCGTAACCTGAAAGATCGGGAGCCTTGCCTGCGTAACCGAAAAATCGAGGCAGGTCCATCAACTCCTCGGGGCCCCGCTCTACCGGTATGCCGAAGTGTCGGGTGAGGTCATCCAGGTCACCCCGGCAGCGACCCGGCACAAGAATCCGTTGGGCATCTCCGGTGTCGTCGAGGCGGCGTTTTATCATCTCGGCTGTCATCAATGCCGCCACCTTGAGGCCGAGATTATGCACCCGCCACTCGAACTCCGTGGCAGCCATCTCCTGCAGTACCCGATGCAGCTGTTTTTCCGCCAGTGATCCGGTGAGGAAGAGGATCTTCTCAGCCATACCGCAGCTTCCCGGACAACGCAGTGAATACCCGATCACTCTGCTTGTCTGAAAGGGTCATATCATTTCTGCCTTGTGGTGATGGTGCGCCGACAGATGCCCCACTGACGGTCCGCCTCCTCCACGGCCACCTCCAGGGTCTCCACATGGGTCAAAGAAGAAGATGCCGCAAGTTTTGGCACTAGGCATTCCATAATATGCCAAGCCAGCATTTCAGCGGTGGTATTGGGGACAGGCAATATGAGGCAGTTCACCGCGGGCAGGGAGAATGTCTTGTCATAACTCGAGACCTCCATCTGACTATCACCCTCTACAATCGTGACCTCACTGCTGGTGCCTGGGAGCAAAATCTTGTCATGCAGGCTTAAACACACCTCAGCAGCAAGTCGGTTCAAGTGCACGAAATCGATCACGAAGGCATCATCGTTGTTATCGCCATAGGCCTGGATGCGGACATGAAAGTTGTGTCCGTGAAGATTTTCACAGCTGTTATTGAAGGTGATGAAATGGGCGGAGTTGAAATGCAGCTCCCCCGGTTGGACATCCACCGCGAATGTTTGAGCATGATCTTGCAAAGGCTGGCTCCGAATATAATTATGTTAATAGCCTTATTCCTGATGCCACAAGTATCACGGGGCACCAGGTAAGCGTCAACCTGACCTTCAATGTTATGCAAGTTTGGATCCAATTAAAAATTATGCAACCTGATCGGCTCTATTGTGCGCAGAGTCGTCGAGAATCGATGCCAGGGGAAGCTATCTCTTTAGCGGTATGACGTGAATGACACAGGTAGTGTCACAAAAATGGAAGAACGACAAGGATAGGATTGAGTGTCTACGAACTATTGATGGAGCATGGCTCCATCAATAGATATGGGTGAAACAGCTAAATTGATTTTAGGTCAGCTATTCTCAGGTGAGTCCGAATCATCACAACGCAGCATCGGTATTACCCGCCCTACCGGGTAGTAGGTGCCATATTCGACCAGGAACTGACTCTGTATGCTGTAGGCTTCCCGTTCCGCGGCGATGCTTTGTTCGCAATTTTCCAGTACCGCACCTTGCTTGCCCTGAAGCCAGTGTACCAGTTCATGCAGGGCAACCGATGTATGGAAGATATTGTTCTCCAGATCCATCCGGTCATCGAGATAGACCACGTCCCCTTCTCCCGGATACCAACCCAGCACCTTGCAGGAACGTCCGTTGCAGGCACGCTCCTCCAGCCAGCTGTGGCTCACCATCTCCATTTCAGGACATTGGCCATCAACCCGGTTGTAATCAGAAAGGGTGAACACCCAAGATAATAATACAGCGCATAATTCCATAATAACTCCCAGTCAACGGTCGCCTGAGACGACACTCAACAACCATGGGACGACCTTGTTGAGAGGAGGAATCCATGCCGCATCTGTTAGGCCATCAGTAGTCTGATGCTATATATAGCGGAATCCTGGGGCAGTACTTTAATGAAAGCTAATAGAGCTGTCTCAAGAACGCCTATATTCATCAGATTATACTAATATATTGCATAACACATGCCACTGTCGCATTGATAATTGTTAATTCCTTTATTTTCTGTAACCTAGAACAGATATCGGCGACTTATATGACTTTTTGTTCCTATTTACAAGCCGAATTTATCCAAAAAATTGTCAGATTTGATCTAAAAGGGATCGTCCGGCTGCCTCAGAATAGTGCAAAGCCATCCACCGAACAGAACGGCTCTTAATCCTCGCTATCGATCACAATCCTGGTGGCGGCCGTCATTTCGCCGCCATACAGCTCGGAAAATTGGCCGTGCTCACTGTCGGCCATCACCATCGCCTGGATACCAGCCGATCTCAGATAGTTGCCAAATTGATTATCAACGATGCCACGGGTGGTCAGTTCATCCAGGGAGAGGCTTTGGTAATTAAGGGATAGGGATTTAACCAAAACCAGGTTTTGCGCACCAATCCGGCTACACAGCCAGGCCGCCAGTGAATCGGACGTCACATCCCAACTCTGCTCCACCCGGGAATCGGCCATGGTCATGACTGTAGGCATCCATACCGGTGTATCACCCCGTTTGAGTGCTTCTTGAATCTGCAGCGGATTTGTAGCCGCACTCAGACCGGTCTGTAACCCACATAACATTCGTCCGAACTGCTCCATGGCAAGTAGCGCCATCCTATGGGCGGTAGACTCATCAAACTTAAATTGCTGTTGTGCCTGTCGTACCTGATCTGCGAAGGGTCCGCCGCCCGGGACAATGACCAGCGATTGCGCCTCTGCCAAGAGGGTTAACCATTTTTTCAGATGATCTGAGGTGAATAGACTGCCACCCAGTTTGACTACCCACATCGTTCGCTGTTCATATGTTCCATTCGCTGTAACAGATCCAAGAGTGCGGCCGCCTTGTGGTAGGTCTCCCGATACTCTGCCTCGGGATCTGAATCGGCCACGATACCGCCACCCGCCCATAGCCGGGTGATGCCCTCGGAGTGGATCATGGTTCGGATTGCAATATTGCAATCCATATCACCATTGAAGCCGATATAACCGATGGAACCGCAATAGATGCCCCGCCGCTGTGGCTCCAACTCCTCGATGATCTCCATAGCGCGCAATTTCGGCGCTCCGGTGATCGAACCGCCCGGGAAGCATGCGCGCAACAGGGAGAGTGCATCCTGATCCTGTCCCAGTCTGCCGCAGACCTTACTCACCAGGTGGTGTACCCGGGCATAGCTCTCCAGTTTGAATAGCTCAGGTACCTCCACGCTGCCGGTTGCGCAGACCTTGCCGAGGTCGTTGCGCAACAGATCGACGATCATGAGATTCTCCGCCTGATCCTTGGGGCTGTTTTTCAACATCTCCGCGAGCATCATATCCTCGATCGGATCCCCTCCTCTAGGCGCCGTCCCCTTGATCGGTTTGGTCTCTACACGGCCACTGCGAAGTTCAAGGAAACGTTCGGGCGATGTACTCAACACCTGGCAATGGGGCGTGTTCAAATAGGCAGCGAACGGGGCTGCATTGAGTTGGCGCAATCCCTTGTAGGCCTGCCAGGGATCGCCCTCGGCTACCACGGAAAAACGTTGTGCGAAGTTGACCTGGTAACAGTCCCCATCCAGGATATAGCGTTTGATTCTCGCGATGGAGCCGTGATACTCCTCCCGGGTCATGTTGGAACAGACTTCACCCAGCACTCGATAGGGTGCTGTTGTTGAGTTTTTCGACGAACGCTCCGCTACCCTTTGCAATAATCGACGGTATCTTTCCAGGCGGGCGGGATTTTGCCCAACCAGGCAACACCGCCGTTCCTGGTGATCGGTCACCAGCGCCCAGTCGTAGATACCCACCGCCATCTCTGGTAGATGCTCCATGTCCTCGGCGAGACTTGGCAAGCGCTCAATACGCCGTCCCAGGTCATAACCAAAATAACCAATCGCACCGCCACTGAAAGGAATGCCGTCAATACCCTGTACTGCCGGGCCAAGGGCTTCCCGCAACAGCTGGAACGGATCGTCTAAAGAGATGTGCTTGGCGCCGCCACTGCTGTGTATCTCGGTCTGCTCTCCACGGGTGATGAGTATGCTTACGGGATCGGCGGAAAGGATATCGTAGCGTCCCAGCTGGATATGGGGATAACCGCTGTCGAGAAAGGCCGCCCAGGGCAGGTGCGCCAGGGCCTCGAACAGCTCACTGCTATCCTCATGATAGGGAAAATCGAGGCTAACAGTTGTCATGGGGCGCTATCCTTGACAAGACTGGCAACGGCTACCGCCGGGGCACAATCGGCCACCATCGATTGCACCTCTGATGTACAGTCGAATAGGGCTTCGATGCCGATATAGGGCCGCCCCAGACGGTGGCAGATACGTTTCACCAGGAATCGCCCCACCCCAGCGCCCACGAGAGGTGCCGTGTTCGACAGCCCAGGTCTGGAGAGTATCCGCTCACAGGCGTCCGCCAGGGAGCGCAGTTGTTGTTCTGCAATATAGTGGGACAGCTTGCGCCAACCATTCATATCGGTCGCATCGGCATCCAAACCGAGCATGCGTGCCAATCTCCTGGCACTGCCGGCAGCACTCTTTTCACCCTGGTCCGCACTGGGCAGCAGATCGGCGGTTTCGGGCAGATCACCGGTCAACCGATAGATGTCAGCGCTGGTTGCAAAATGTTCTGCCATTAAATAAACCCACTCTCCTGCAAATGGGACCTTGTCTGTAACCGCCATCAATGGTGTTCGAACCACCCCCGTATATATCAGGGCCTGACTGATCAGCCGTTGATGATCGCTATAATCGCATGTCAGCACCTGCTTGTCAGCGAATGGTATCAGGTCGGTAGTGGTGCTTCCCACATCGAGCAGCAATCCTTCCGGTATACACTTGGCGACCCAGGATGCGGTGGCGAGCCAATTGGCTGAGGCCACCTTCCGAGCCTGCTGAATTGCGGTTTCGGGTTTTAGAAAGCCAGCCGATCCGGCATAGATGGCCAGGCTCGAACCCGGAAAACGGCGACCCATGGTGTCAATCAGCGCCTTTACACCGCTATCACGATCGGGAAACAGGTCCACCAGTTCACCCGTCATGGTGACCGCATGTGTAAGACCACTATCCTTACCGATCTTCTCCACTACCGATTGAATGCCGGATTCAAGATGCTCCAGTCCCTGCCACAATGGACAGGGGATCTGCTGTACCGATTCCACACATCCGCTGCCGCCAATCAGTGCCGCCTTGGTGTGGGCGCCACCCAGGTCCCAACCGAGAATTGCATCATGCGGCACCGGCATACTCCAGGTTCACATCGACCACTGATGCATTCAGTATCTGGTCCGGCAAGGGAAGCTTATCGCTCAATAGGTCCAACACCATGGCGGCGGGGTTGACCCCGGTAGATTCTTTCAGCCCCACATAGGAGGTTGTGATTCTTGGATTGACCTCCAGCACCTTCAACTCTTTCTCCGTTTCGATTATATCCACGCCAATGATACCCCAGAGATCAGGCAGTGCGGCGACTACTTTGCGTCCAAGCCGGTGGAAACGAGCCCGTTGGTTCATATGGCCGTTCACGACACAGCCCAGCAATACGAACCTGTTATCGGTGACTGCAATGCGTTGGTGGTTAACGCTCAAAACAAAGGCTTCACCTCTGCAGGCCAAGATATTGAGGCTGGTCGGCGTGCCATGCACGAAGGGTTGAATTACATATTCGCTGCCCACAGGCAAAGAGTCGAATTGCTGACAAAGATCATCCATGTCCCGGCATATTCTGATACCGTGACAACCGACCCCGTCGTCCGGTTTCAATACCCAACTGCCTGAGTGATCAGGCACAATCTCATCAAACCTGTAGGTCGGCACCACGGAGATACCCTTATCTACCAGGCAGTTTGATGTCATCATCTTACTTGCTGCGGTATGGATGGCATGTGGTGGACTGTTTAACAGCAGTTTTCCATGACTGATAATTGTCTCGCTGATATGTTTCAGTACATTTGAAAATTCCGGTGCGATGGGCCAGACCGCATCAGCGGATTCCATGCATGCCTGCCAGGCCACAGGAAAATCGTCGATTTCGTGCAACATGTGAAACTCAATCGGCAGATCCGGCTTGCTCAATCGGGCATCACGGGTTGTGTGGACCTCGATGCCGTCGATTTCCGCAAGATCGGAAACCAATGCCTTGAGCATAATGTCACCCTCTTCTGCAAGAGATGGCGGCAAGGGGCTATTCAACATCCCTCCTCCCGTAATATACTCAAATACAAAGACTCGCATGGTTATTTATCCGCACTGATGAAACTCATACCCGTCATAGACTTGATGCAGGCCCGTGTTGTGATAGCGAACAGCGGCGATCGTGATACTTATGTACCATCCGATACTCCCTTGTGTCACTCCAGTCGACCCCTAGAAGTATTGTCATCATTGTTGAATCTCTACCCATTCGATACCCTCTATATTGCAGATCTCGATGCCATCAGCGGAAGCGGCTCGAATCTCGAATTGATCTATACCCTCCATCTCAATCATCCCGATATCAACCTATGGGTGGACAACGGCCTGACCGACCTGGGCCGGTTATGCAGCTTTGCCCGTCCGGTGATGGGCACTGAGTCCATTGTCAGTTGCGAAGAAATTGCTCATTTAATTGCCTCGCTGCCCTCTCCCATACTATCACTCGACTATCATGACGATCATCTCAAGGGCCCCGTCGATCTTGAGCAGCATGTTGAGTGCTGGCCTGATGATGTCATTGTCATGTCACTGTCGCGTGTCGGTACTTCCAGCGGTCCCGACCTGACCCGCTTACAAAACCTGTTAAAACTGCAACCGAGGCTCCGTCTCTACGCCGCTGGCGGCATTCGAAATCCACAAGATCTGGAACAGCTTCGCTCTCTCGGCACCGCCGGTGTCTTGCTGTCCACTGCCCTGCATCAGGGCGTGATTGATCACAATGACATAGATCGCTTCATCAATGCATAGCATGAGCGTTACCGCTATCGCTCAGATTTTGCAATTATTTCCAAGGCGGGTGGCTTAACACTGATCAGGTCACGCAGCTGTGACTCTCCCAATCCCTTGTCCACAAAATGGGTCAACAGGCTGTCACTGCCAGACTGTTGGAATGTCTCCAGACTAGGGCCACTGTAGTTGCACCAGGACTGGGTGGTTTCATGCAGTTGCAATTCAACCAGCCCCGGAAGATATTCGATTAACTGCTCCCAGATGAACACACACAGCATCTCGGTGCTCGACCGCCAGGCCAACTCAGGGGTGGCATAGTTCAGGTTGTGATGGTCGAATTTGTCAATGACCCGGTTGGTCGCGACCCGCTTCAGATAACCGTAATCCACTACACAACCGGTAACCGGATCGATACGATCCCTGACTTTGACATGCAGCAGATATCTGCCGCCATGCAAGTTTGAACACTTGGCTGGATGATCGGTGATGAAATGCGCAGCATCGAATACCAGCTCTTTCGCCACCGTCACCTGCGGGGTCTTCTGCTCGAACCGATCCAATGCGCCGGGAATTGCCATCAATTCTTCTCTGAGCAACCCAAACAGATTTTCAGTGTCGGAGCGGGTCAAGGTGCGCAGCAACAACCCGTTCGAGTGATCAGCAGCATCGAGTTCTTTGAAATCAATACCACGACGTGAAGCCTCGGCAATCACTGTTTCACCGGCCGCACGTTCAGGAAATTGCAGAAAAAGATAGCCTGCCTGCAGATCGCCGATATGCGCCACAAGCACTGCCAGACTCAACAGAAAATCGGGTGGGGGGACCGGAGACAGATGTGCTTCAGCACTCTGTGCCAGGTAAGCTGTGGGTATCTTCAGACGATTGCTCGCCACTACCCGATGAGTGGCATCTGCGTAGCTGTATTCCTGACGGAACATGAATCCATACTGACTCAGCCATTGAAGGTTCCATAGCAGCAGATCGAGCCGTCTGATCTCCCCGGGCAAAACGGTGAAGTCGCCTTCTCTTCGCAGCAGCCCGCCCCACTTCAGGCCTCTGTATATGGCACGCGCCTGTTCGGATGGGTAGGACTTGGGCCGGGGATAGTGGTCGATGGCATCTGCTTGATTCACCTGATCTCGATCCACCAGAAGATCCAGAGGCAGGTGGTGCCGGATGGCATACTCCTGGAGCGTCAATGAACAACAGTGAAGCAAATGGTCGTTGTCCAGACTGGCAACTTCACTGCCACATTCAAGACATTGCATAATCAGCCTCCACTATCGTTTAAAAACTCACTCAAGAAAACAAAAACAGGCAATTATTATTATTCGTTGCCCGCCAACCACACTCTTCCAACCACCACCTGCTTGAGTCGTCCACACATCCCTGTGGTGACGACATCATCATGTTTCCTTAGTCGTGTGCAGCAAAGGGGTGCGATGCCGACCCTTTCTGTGCAACAACATCGCTCGCCTTTGGCTCACCCGCAACTGCGCGTTTGATCGACTCCTTGGTCGCCTGGTAGTTGTAGTCCTGGATCTTGGTGTCGTCTTCCGCTTCCCAATGGATGAACACACCGACACAGATAAATACATCGTCGGCCTCATCGGCGGGTATGGTGCCGTCTTCGACACAGTCGGCAACCGCCATGGCCACGCCACGCTGAGCCGGTCCGAACATCTGTACCGCCTGCTTGGCACCTTTGATGGTCACTTTATTGAACATCATGGTGCTGGGTTTACAGGCCAGATTCGGCGCCACAACAGCGAGCAATGCGGTAAACCCGTCTTTGTTATTGACCAGACCGTTAGCAAAAGCTGTTTCAGCAGCGGAACCCCTTGGACCGATCAGGAGATCGATATGTGCAACTTCGTTGCCGTCTCCGACCAGCGATTCTCCGACCATCGTTCTATTGATAACTGGCATTTCAGTTTCTCCTTACTTGTTATTGAGAGTTAACTTCGTATCCCCACCTCTTCCGGGCGGGAATCGCGGACACGGGTAAATCCCGTATTTTTCTCAAACGCATGAAGCATCGATTCCAGGTGTGCGATAAACAGTGTGGCCACTGTCAAGTCCGCCGTTGTCCCTGGATTGATGCCTTCGCGTTTGAATTCGTTGTCAGCTTGCAGCAGACGTAATTGGTTATGTTCTGGTGTTTCGGCTTGCGTAAGTTCTTTCAGCAACTCAGTGGCATGCAGACTGATCGCCACCGCCTTGTAGAGACCGCTTTTGCGCCGTATATGAGTATCGGGAAAGTTCGCCAGCAGACTGAGATAGAGGCCTGTGATGGCCCACTCCTTGCTCTGCCAACGCGCTTCGAAACCGCGTAACTTTGGTAGCGCGAAATCGAAAAGGTCTACAAAACCTGTCGCGTACTGGCGGGCTATCTGATCGCGATCAGCTGCATGTTCCATGACTTCGAGCAATTCAGCGCTGGGGGCCTGGGAGACATCATGCTTATCGGACTGGCCCAGTCCGCCGGGTGAAGCCAAGCGAATGGCACGAAATAGCCAATCCAACTCTGTTGCATCGACCTGTGACAAAACAGCGCTGATATTTTCACGCAGTGTGGCGGTTCGCGGTCCGCGGTGATAAATGGCCTGTATCAATGGGGCACAGAGCATCAGGATACCTAAATTGGTATTGCAACCCACAGCCTCATGAGTGGCTGACACGGCGCTGTAGATCCGTTCACCCAGTCCCAGCCCAGGTGCGGTAAGCGGCCCAGCGCTGACGTTGGCACTGGTGATGAAATCCTCCAAAGTCATGCCATGGCCATCGGAAAAACGATGTACATTGCCTGGTTTGAGTGCATCCAATTCACTCAGGCAGGCCTGACGGTAAGCGCTGGATAGCTGGCTTCTAAAATCATTCCGGGTTAACGGTAATCCAGTCATCAGACTACCTCCGTCAGTGTGTTGCCACTGCAGCTGGATAGAAAGTCATCCACCAACAAGCCAGTAACATCGATCTGACAGGCCTGCTGTAACCCTTTCCATGCGGGGATGCTGTTGACCTCGATGACATAGGGGTGGCCCTTGTGGTCACGCAGGATATCGACACCCGCGTAACTCATGCCCAAGGTGTTTGCGGCTGCTTCGGCCAGTTCTCTCAGCTCCGGATCGAGTACCGCCGGATGGCATTGAGCGCCTTGTGCTACATTGCTGATCCAACCCTTTCCTCTGCGCAACATGGCTGCCACCGCCTCTCCGTGGATGACGAACACCCGCCAATCGTGGGCATCCTCATTGCCGGTATGGACGAACTGCTGCAGATAATAGACACCGTTGTATAGTTCTAGCTCTGGCAGTTGGTCAGCCTTGCGAATACGCGCCAAACCATTGCCTTGGGAACCGAACAGGGGCTTCAAAACCAGTTCATTGCCCGCCGTGAACACCCGCTGCATGATGCTGGCCAGTTCAGGTGCCTGACTAACTACCCATGTGGGAGGGGTTGGAATGCCAGCCGTCTGGAGCAG
>JBEVVS010000010.1:0-52425 GCA_040507005.1 Candidatus Thiodiazotropha sp. | reverse complement strand
TAATAAAGCAGCAATACTGATGCCATTGCTTTGTTTCCAATTACGCAGTTTGTGCTATCGATTATCATCTCGATCTATCTCTGGCCATAACCGGTGATTATATTGCCGGCACTTATTATCGTATTATGCCGCCGGCTCTAGATATTGTGTTATGCCGCCAAATGTTCCATGTTTATTCTCTATCGATTCTAATCGCATGGAGTAACTCGTTTCAAGGGTAGAGCGCCTTCCACAGATTTCAGAATTGAGAATTTCTTGTTTAAATACAGTGAAGTACTTAAACTCACTCGCAGACTTGCACGGTCGGCTCCCTGGTATCGTCGGCATGTCGAAGGTTTCATTTATGACGATCCCAGTAGGTACCTCAAGGGGCGCTGCATGGTCTCTGCTTAAAACTTCCATAGGCTACCCAATTTGAGAGGGATAATTGGATTTCAGGTAGTAAAAGAGTTGGGTTTGATGTCACTCACTACCCATCACAATCAAAACCTCGCGCAACTCGTGCATTCGCGTTCTACAGCGAATGCAGCAAGCATAAGCACTTTCTGATGCAAAGCCACGCCAGACGCACCTTGACCCGATACTCGAACTGATTTTGGAGGATTCAGAAGAACTGGACCAGGGATTCGTTTTTGCCTATAACCTTAGCAGGAATAATTTTCTCGTTAGGGTTTTGAATCGCCACGCAGGAAGGTTTACCCGTGCATCCTGAAAGTCCAATGATTACTGCCACATGCAAAAGCAACACCTTGTTTTTCATTATTAGTCCTTTAGGCTGATCAAACAATAGGCCAATATAGAATATATAAAACAGTCGAAAGAGTGAAATCCTGGCTATGAGGCTTACGAAGGCCCTATTTCTTATCTCTGCGTCAGGTTATCCCCATAGATTGCAATCTCGTCCGCGTGTCGCTGCGGATCTGGATCATCTATTGCCTCAATCCTGTGAAGTCTGTCGATATAACGCTCGGGCAATGCATATTCCAATGCACCGGTCAGCACGTGCTGCTTGTACCAATGGTATGGTTTCAATCTATGATCGATGAAAGTGGCGTAATAGGTGTAGGCAACCAGGATCTCATCTGTGGAGGCTAGGATCTCAACGGTTTTTTCCTCATATCCCTTTCCCAGACCCTCTATGCGATCCAATGAAGCCTTGTGTGACTCGGCTATCCGGTAGATGACCCCTCTCACTGCATGTTCGTCATTCCGGGTTGCAAAGGCATCGCATTTTGCCGATCCGTCCAGGCTCTTCTTATGAAAGCGCAGGTCGTGACCAGGCAACAGGGCAGTGGTGACATATTCCGCCGAGGGCACTCGACTCAAGAGTCGCCTGCTCGACATATTGGACCCATAGGAAAAGTAGAGCATCAGAGGACTCAGTAGTCGACAACCTATACACAGTCTATACCCCAGTCAGCGATGCAGCCAGAATTTGACCTGTTGTCGTTTGAGAAAATCCTCCGCGTTCTCGCCCTGCAGCAAGGCCAAGGTGGCCAATATCCCCGCTTCGGTGCAAGTTGACGCGGTCACGGTAACTGAGCGCGGTGCATGTTCCACGGGCCATCCGGTTAATGGATTCAATACATGCCCGTAGCGTTGACCATCGCGGAACAGATAGCGACGGGTGTCACCGCTGGTGGCCAATGCGCCCTGGCGGATTTTCAACAGGGCAGTGGCGGAATCAGGTTGGTTGGGGTCTTCGATACCAATCGACCAGGCACCGTCCCCGCCGTTGCGTCCGTTGGTGTTGATATCGCCACCGAAATTGAGCAGCAGCTTAGCGTCGGTCATCTGCTGTAATAGCAGCAACGCCCGGTCAACCGCATACTCCTTGCCGATCCCGCCGAAGTCGATCTCCATCTGATCAGGCAAGGTGAAATAGGGGCGTGACCAATCCACGTGTTGCCATCCGATGAGCGGCAGCAAGGCCTGAACAGCTTTTGTGTGGGGTAGTTTACTGCCACCGTCAAATCGCCATACCCGGCGCAAGATCCCTGACGTGATATCGAACAGGCCGTCGCTGAGTTCCCAACACTGCTGGGCGAAGTCGAGGAGATGAGCCACCTCATCGTCCACTTCGACGGCGCGACCTTGGCTGTTGTTGATCTGATGGATTGTGTTGTCGTCACTGTAACGGCTGAACTTCTGTTCAATCCGCCAGGTTTCCTCTGCAGCTGCCTTTAGAATCCCCCTCGCCTGCTCTTCGTCATCGATCTCCATAAAGAGTTCACAGGGACTCGCCATGGCCTTGAAGCGCCCTCGCCAATAACCGTCTGCCTCTTCCAGGTTAAGCGCACTTCCCAGCCTGTAGGCTTCTGAGTTTGCTGTTGGTCCTGATGAAGGCATATCCAATAGGCCAATCCTGATTGGGGGATGGAGGATTATTCGATCTTAAAAATTGTAGCTGAACTGCATGATAACCGCCTCCACGTCTGGAAAGAGTTCCAGCTCACTGAGAATACCTGGGGCATCCGCATCCGTATTGTCGCCACTCTGCAGATAGTATTCCAAGCGCAGACTCATCTCCCTTTCATTGGCCAGTTTCATACCATACTTCAATCCCAGGGTGATCCCGGTCAATTCACCGAGACGGTAGTCGGCGGAGGCGTACTCCGGCAGGGACTCTCCCTGACGCAGAAATCTTTGATAGAAATCGGCCTCGCTTTGCAGATAGTAACGAAAGTGGGGTTCCACAAAGTGTCCCCCATTGAGCATCCAGCGGTAACGCACATCAATGGTATGGGAGGTGATATCCCAATCATCCCAATAGAGACGATAGGAGAGATCGAGGATATCCCGGTTGAAGTGGTGTTTGGCCTGCCAATAGAGACTCTGCTTCAAACGCGAATCGGGACGAAGCTCATAGCGATAGTCAAGCGGGCGGCCATCAGCTCCCACCACACTGAGGATTTTAAACGGATCAGTCAGATAACCACTGGTATCGCTGAGGGAGTAGCTCAACTGCATCAGCGTCTGGCGACTGATCACCTGGGTAATGCCAAAGATCAGATCAACGGTGGTCTTGCTGTCATCTTCACCCTCGCGGGTCGCCTTGAAGGCCTGGTCGAATCCGGCCTGACCGCTATCGATAACCATACTGGAGAAACCGATGGGAATATCCCCATCCGGGCTGATGGTGTCGTTGGCGATGGAGATGCCGGCATTGACGGTGGTATTGCGCTTATTGAAATCCCGTGCCAGAGAGGCGTTAACACTCATGGAAAGATAGTCGTACTCGGCAGAGAAGTTGGCGCCGAAACTGGTTTTGTAATCCCGATTGATCGGCTGATCCCATTGACCACTCAAGGCAACACGAAAATCCTTGAAGGTATCGTCGAGGGGTGTTTCGTCTGCGTCAGTGGTATACACGCCCTCCCCTGACGGACGGGTAAAGGTTTGTGCTTGATCACTCGGTGTCGCCCCGTTTGCGGATGCACCGGTTAAGGAATCGAAAACCAGCTTCAGGTTGAGAAACCGCTCGTCACCGAAATCCCGTTTTGCAGTGGCCACCGGTTCAATGGCGCTGACACGGTCCACTTCGGAATAGAAGAGCACCGCGCTGTCAAAATCCCAATCCCCCTCTTCCGCCGCCACATCGGCACCCTGTATCCCCAACAGGCTGCAGGTGGCTGCCGTCAGGGCGGCGCGTATCTTTTTCTGCTTTTTCAATTGCACCCGCAACCTCCGCCGGCAAAACTACGTCCGCCACTGGAGGCCTCCTTACTGAAATAGATATGATCGTCCAGTCCCGCTTCCACGGGGTCGGCGATCAGCTGCATCTCTGGCTTTGCTAGTAGATCACGCTCCCAGGGTTCAACTCCAAGATTTGCGCAACCATAAAGCATGATGCTGGCTGGGATCATCAGGACGGCCACTTTGTGCATGCTGTTACTCACTCCGTGATACGGTTGCTTAAGACGTAAATGAAATGGGTGAATTAGAGCAAAGGTTCCTTAAATAACTCTTAATCGACAGATACCACACTCTTCCAGGATATGAGACCGCAGCGCCTTCCTACAGTGAATTCAAAAGCTTCTTGATCTGCTGCTCCCGCTGGGCTTTTTCTGATTCAAAAAAACCCACATGAGATTCAAGAATATGACCCTGTCCATCGATCAGAAAAGAGGCCGGCATTCCTTGCAAACCATATTCACTTGCCACCTCACCCTTGGGATCGAACACCAGGGTGAACTCAGCCTTGGTCTTGGAGAGGAAGCTGTCTGCCATTTTTCGATCCTTGTCAAGATTGACCGCGATGACCACCAAGCCCTGTTGCTTGTATCTGCTCTGAATCCTATTCATCCAGGGAAAGGATGCCCTGCACGGCACACACCAGGAGGCCCAGAAATCCAGCAGTACCACCTTACCCCTATAGTCATTGAGTGAGACAGACATCTCCCGCCCTTGCAGCGTGAAATCAGGTGCCTGCGGGTAGCCTTCACCGGCCGGCAAGGCGCTGCTGAAGCACAGGCTTAGAAAGCACAGATAGATGCATCGTCTCATTGGCTGTCCGTTGTTGAATCTTATATGGCTTATGCAGGAGTGCTACGGTCTGGCAGTAACAAAGATACGCAACATGATCCAAACGAATATAACCCCGCCGATGACCGCAAGCAAACCCCCGATACCCATCACCCCCATCGCCAACTTGGCGGAGAGCGTATCCAGACCCTGGGCTGCACCGGCGGTCTTTCGCTGAATGCCCATCGCCCCGGACAGGGCCAAACCGGCAATGTGCAACATCTGTCCGACACCATAGATCCAAGGCTGCAGTTCGGCCAAGCGGCCCCGTACGGCTGGATAGCCCAGCTTGGGTAACAGCAGATAGGCCAGCCCCATCAACCCCATGGTGACCCCAACAATAGAGCCATGGTAGTGGGCGGGAATGATGGTGTTGACGCCGGAGATGAAGAGGGCGATGGCGCCGCCGGAAAAGAACAGCAGCATCGACATCCACAGGCTGCGGCGCAGGGGCCTTTCCTCAGGCCCTGCCCTGTCCGCACGCAGCAGACCGATCAAGATCAGCAGACCGATCGGCGTCACCGCCAAACCTCCCCCATATTGCATCAGCTGGGTGAAGGCGGTGCGGGATTCGATGCTTACTGTCTGATGAAGCAGGTAGATCACCGGGACCCATATCACCGGCGCTATACCCAGAATCAAGAGCCAGAAATACCAGCGGGGATCACCGGGCAGGCTCACCCCGCTATGCAGGGCAAGCCACAGCCAGGCCAGGATGATCAACTGGGTATAGGCGAACTGCAGGGTGTGCCCGGCTCCCCAGAAAAGATATTCGTAGTAACTCTGCCCGGTCACGTCCGGGGGCATCTGCCACCAGGCCGTCAACAGTGCCGCGAGGGAGACCAGCAGAGCGATGGCAAGGGTGAATGCCGCCAGGCTCGGCAGGTGCTGCCCCCGAAGGGCGTCACGGGTGGCATTCAGACCGAGCAGCGCCTGGAATGCGATACCCAGCCCGAACAATCCCAGCATGAGAAAAAACAGCGGCCTCTGCAGGACCGGCACATAGTTGTTCATCAGCGGCGCTCCATCCCCGATAAAGGCGGATAGAGCGACCCCCAGGGTACCTAACAAGGCCAACCCAAAGGCCAGGCTCTGAAGCCGTATCGATCCAGCACCCGGTTGCGAACTCAAACACCAAACCAGCCCCGCCATGGCAAGGAACCAGATCAATACAGACTGATCCACATGCACCACCAGCGCGGTGCGGAAAAAGTCCACCCAGGGGAAGAAGGACTCGCTGCCCGGGGTGCGCGAGAGTACCAACAGCAGGGCGAACAACCCAGCCAGTCCCAATGCAAGCACCCCCAACTGCAACCATCTCAGGGCCAGGACCCGATGTGCCTGCTGGGGTATGACCATGCCGATAACCCGACTGTCATCAATGTTAATCAAGATCCAAAACTCCTGTTATGGGCATTCAGCTACGCCATTCGCCTGATGCCAAGATACCGATATAATCGGATGGGCAGGCCCTAGCCTGCACAAATTTGCCATTGGAATGGCTCATATCGTACCTTGGTGTGATGAAAAGACATAACCAGTATCGTCTTGCGATAATCACCTGTCTGCTGGCCTTCGGCGTCATCCTGGTAGGCGCATATGTGCGCCTTTCAGACGCAGGTCTGGGCTGTCCGGACTGGCCTGGCTGCTATGGCAAGATTGTGGTGCCTGTCAATGAGACTGCGGTTGCGGATGCCAACCGCGCCTTCGCCGATCGCCCGCTGGATCAGGGCAAGGCCTGGAAAGAGATGGTGCATCGCTATATGGCAGGCAGCCTGGGATTGGCCATTCTGTTGCTAGCAATCATCGCCTGGCGCGAACGGCGCCATATCAATCAACCCCTGCTGCTGCCCACCCTGCTACTGCTGCTGGTGATATTTCAGGCCGCCCTGGGTATGTGGACCGTTACCCTATTGGTGAAACCGGCGATTGTCACCGCCCATCTGCTTGGGGGTTTCGCCACTTTCGTGCTGTTGGGTCTGCTGGTGCTTAAGTTACGGCCAGTGGGCTCTCTTCATGCCTTGCACACCTCCCAGTCACTGCGCAGATGGATACAGCTCTCACTCCTGGTGCTGTTGTTGCAGATCTCATTAGGGGGCTGGACCAGCACCAATTACGCCGCCCTGGCCTGTAGCGAGTTTCCCACCTGCTATGCCGGCTCCTGGTGGCCTGAGATGGATTTCAGCGAGGCCTTCGTCCTGTGGCGGGGGCTGGGTATCAATTATGAATTCGGCGTGCTCGATAACAGTGCCAGGGCCGCTATCCACATCACCCATCGGATCGGCGCCCTGATCACAACACTCATCCTGGGCCTATTGGTATGGCGCCTGACTCGTCCGAATTCCGTTCCCTTACTGAGAAAGCTGGGATTAACCCTACTCTTGCTGCTGACACTGCAGATCACCCTCGGCATCAGTAATGTGCTCGGACATCTTCCCTTGAGCATCGCAGTAGCCCACAATGGTGGTGCCGCCCTGTTGCTTTTGCTTTTGGTAATACTTACATGGGTTTCAAGAAGATATGAATAACAGCACAACGAAAGATAACGACGCGTCGCGTCCCAACGCGATACCGCTGCTGATCGCCCTCTCCGTCGTTGCGGGCTTAATCGCCTGGTATAGCCTGTCAATGCAGAGATCATCAGCACCCGTGGCAGAACCGGTGAAATTCGAGCAGGCCATGCGGCTGCCTGAATTAAGGCCGCTCAAGCCGTTTTCTCTCACCACTCACAAGGGTGCATCCTTTGATAATCAGAGCCTGCTGGGTCACTGGACATTCATGAGTTTCGGCTATACCTATTGCCCGGATATCTGTCCCACCACCATGGCCCTGTTTTCTGAGATGCATAACAAAATCCAGACCCAGGCGAGCACCGAGCCCTATCAGGTCACTTTCGTATCGGTCGATCCCGAACGGGACAGCCTTCAACGTCTGTCCGATTATGTGACCTATTTCGATCCGACCTTCGTCGGTGCGACCGGTCCTGAAGAGGCCCTGCAAGAACTGACCAAACCCCTGGGCATTCTCTACAAACGGGTCGAGACCGAGGAGAGTGCCATGGGCTATGTGATAGACCACTCCGCCTCGATTATCCTGGTGGACCCGCAAGGTATGTTGCATGCCTATTTCAGCCCGCCCCATGACGCCGAAAAGATGGCACATGATTTCATTGCCCTCAGCAGTCAAGGGAAAACAGCCCAATAGTGGGGAGGCAAGCGAGAGATGAATGACGCAGTCAAGGGCAGATGCTGGCAGTGCGGAACTAACCTGGAAGCCGTCGATTACGGGCGTGAAACCACCTGCCGCTCCTGTGGCAAACCGACACGGGTATGTCGAAACTGCCGCTGGTATGCAGCGAACCGGCCCAATCAGTGTGAAGAACCCATGGCGGAGCGGGTTATGGATAAGGAGAGCGCCAACTTCTGTGGTTACTTCGAACCCACAGAGGAGAGTGCGGGCAGTGGCACGGACGCATCGCAAGATGCCCTGCGCCAAGCGGCGGAGGATCTGTTCAAATCCTGATCCTTTCCTGAGCCAATAAAACCAGGCCGTACTACTGCGGGTGGTTTTGTTTCAGACCCATTGCGCCGTCAAGTAAGTTACCTGTCAGATCGACACCATTGAACAGGGTGTTGCGCAGATTCGCCTTGCGCAGGTTGCAGCGATGCAGGCTGGCATCGGTGAAATCGGCGGCGTAGAGATTTGCGCCCTCGAAATCGGCAAACTCCAGCTGTGCCGATTTAAAACTCGCCTCCTTTAGGTTGGCCCCATTGAATCTCACCCGGGAAATTCTCGCATTGGCGAAATCCACCCCGATCAGATTGCCACTCAGTTCCACACCCTGCAGCACCACCCCTTGAAGTTTCGCGCCGATGAGTTTAACCCCATGCATTCTCGCTCCCCGGAAGTTGGCATGCTGCAGGTCAGCATCAACAAACGCCACCTTCTTCAGTTCCGCATCCACGAACCGGGCGTGTCTCAGGTTGGCGCCGCTCAGATCGGCATTCAGCATTCTGGCATTGGTGAAATCCACACCCTGTAGATCGAGCCCCGATAGTCTTGTCTGACGCAGATCGGCGCCCTTGAAACTGGTCTCTGAGAGGTCCTTGGTTTGGCTCAGATCAAGCCCGCGCAGGTTGGCACTATCTAGCGCCGCCCCGTTCAGGGTGGCGCCGTCCAGACGGCTACCGGATAACAGGGCAGAGACAAGATTCGCCCCGCTCAGGGTGGCTCCGCTAAGGTCCGCACCTGTCAGATTGGCCTGATTCAGATTGACATCACTGAGATCCCCATGACTCAGGTTTGCTCGGCTGAACCTGCCCCGTGAGAGATCGAGTCCCTGCATGGATGCACCCTGCAGATTGGCTCGTGCAAAGCTCGCCCCCTTGAGACTGGCACCCTCCAGCCGGGCCTCCCTTAGATCGGTCTGGTAGAACATGGCGCCATCGAGTTGCGCACCCCTCAGATCGGCACCGCTCAGATCCTGCATCCGCAGGTCGGCCTGCCTGAGGTCACACCCTTGACAGCTCCCCTGGGAGAGGAGTTGTTGGATGGCCTGTTCGCTTGCGGGAAGATGGTCGGGCGGCAGTGCCAGCAGTAGAGCCGCCAGCATAGCGATGGATTTGTTCAACGCTTTCCCTCAATGATCTATTCAGTCATGGGACCAGAATACAGATTCCTGATAAGGACTCAACCATCTTCCAAACCATGATAAATCAGGGATTTCCCCCGTCTGGAACCCCTGGATAACAGCTAGGGGACATCGATCACCGGCAGTTGAGTTATGACAATATTCTCTGTGGTCGCAACATAGACCCGATCATTCATCACCATCACCGCCTCTGCGGGAGATTGGGTGGGAAGGTTGCCCACAAAACCTGGCGCACCGGGATCTGTCACATCCACGACCTGGAGACCGGCCGTATTACAGGCGATAAACAGCAGATCTCCCGACAGGGTGATGTCCGCCACCTGGCCCGGGGTCTCTATGACCGATATCTCCCTGGGTTGGCCGGGATCGCTGATATCGAGTATACCTAACAGACCGCTCCCGTATATAACGTAGGCATAACCCTCCCTGGGGATGAGTTTGCGGGGTTGGGAATCGGTGCCAAAACTCAGGGCGCCAAGCCAGGAGAGCGCGCCGGAAGCCTGCTTGCGATAGATCACCAGCTCCGTGTAGGTGGAGACGAAGACCAGGTCTCCATCCATGGCGATATGGTCGGGTTGATCGGGCAGCGAGGTCCTGCTCAAGGTTAGCGGGTCCATTGCTTGACTCAGATCCAGGGATAACAGGTTCCAGTTTGGCACAGGACCGAGAAAGTCCGGAACCCCGCCTAATACCCCCACATCACCCTGGATGCCAAAGGCCGAAGTGTAAAATGCATCCTCGTCGATATAGGTCGAATGAAAGTCGATGGATTGGGGATTTGAGATGTCGAAGAGGGTTAGTCCACTGAACGGATCGGTCACATAGAGGGTGTTGTCAGCCAGCCTCAGATTGCGATACACCCCCGGTAACGTGCCACTGGTGGATATGATCGGCGATTGGGAGTCGGAGAGATCTATCCTGAAGAGTCCGGACGAGGTATCGGTATCGTTGGATGAGATGGCGTATATCTGGCTCCCCTGGGGCGGGCCAAATTCAAAGATACCGGCGATGGCTATGCTATCGATAATCCCCGGGCTTGGATCAGTGGAGATGTTGGAAATATCAAACGACTGCACACCGTAATTATCCACCGCGGCAAACAGGGTGCCCCCCGACAGCGCCAGGCCGGCAGTGGCCCCGTTGGTGGTAATGCGGTTTGTGACCTGCGGCCTGGTCCGGTCCAGGAAATCGATCACGGCGATCCCGTCCGGTGTCGCCATGTAACCCCTGTCGGCCGTTGCCATGTAGAGCTGCTTCTTTTGCCAAATCTCATGCTCCGTCTGCAGGGAGCCGATCAGCCGGGCCCCGCTTTCACGGTCGAGGGAGAAGACCGAGACCACCTGGAGTGCGGATCCTGAGTTTTCCGATCTGGTGATGGCATAGGCATAGTCATCCACTATGCTCAGCTCTTCCAGACTGCCCAGCACCACAAAGTTGATCAATCTGGGGGCGGTAACATCGCTGATATCGAAAACCGTCAACCGGCCATCCTCGAGATAGGGCCCCAGTCCGGTGCCCACATAGAGCCTGTCGCCCTCTACCACCGTCTCGGAGATGAACGAATCGAAGGCAATGGATGAAGCCACCCTGGGACTTCCCGGGGTTGAGATATCGATGATATCGAGACGAAACTCATAATAACTATTCGCCGGGTCATTCGGATTGTGTAGTTGGTGCATCCCGACGTAGGCATGGTCGCCGGCGATGGTATAGCGATTGATGAGGTAATCGCTGGGGAGGTAGGTTTCATCCAACACGGCCTCAGGGGCCGCGGGGTTGGAGAGATCAAAGGTCTCCACGCCACTATCGGTCGTGTAAAGAGAATTGTGTTCGATATAGAGTCGGTCCCCCTCCATCCTCATCCTGGTGGTTCGATCGAGATCGGTGTAGGAACCGCTTGAGATGAGCCGTGCCCCATCCACATCGCTGATGTCGACAGCGTGCAAGCCATAACTGCTTGCCACATAGAGGTGGGATCCATTGATCAACAACCTGTCGGCGTCACTCAGGCCTGCTATTACATTGAGATTGGGTGATACGGCATCGTGCAGCCGGAGCGAGCTGAAGGTTGTCGAACTGTCCACATGGATAGAGTTTGTCAACTCTTCCAACCGCTCCAGACTCGGCCGGAAGCTGTCACGATCGAGACGGGGATGCCAGATGACGAGGTCCTGATGGTCGATAATTCCATCGCCATTCAGATCCTGCTTCAACAGACGGGTCGCGCTGTAATCGAGGGCCTGAAGTATCTCAGCCTGACTCGCCCCCGCCGCCAACAGGTAGCGCACATGCTGATAGGCGGCCTCGGTCAAGGCAGTCGCCTTGGCAGAGCCGGCCCGTAACTGTCTTCCCGTAATCAAGGCATGAAATCTGCCTCTGACCTCGGTAGGCGAAGCATCGATAACACCATCGTCATCGGCATCGATATCCCAGCCGCCGCTGACCAGCAGCAGATAGAGTCCATTCTCATTCACGCAGCTGTTGGGTATATTGATCAATCCCGCCTCATCGAGATCTGTGCTATCGACAGTCATCCCATTACACAACAGGCCTGCGCTGAGGTCTGTGGCAGCGTAGATCTCCACCCTTGCTTCCACCACTGGACCCAACAGAGCCTGACTCTTAAACGAGGCGGAATCGCCAGTCAGATCGTCGCTTTGGACACCACTGGAGGAGTCGCCGCCGCCCCCGCAACCCATGAGGATCAATGAAAGAAAGAGATAGATGACCGATAATTGAGGCATGAAACTCATCCCTGATCTACTCCATTGAGACAATCCCTATATTCAATCCTGAGAATATCTCACAATACATAGCCGAGGCACACTATATTGTGAGAGAATCGCCTGCTTTTTTTAACTAGATCCCAACTCCCTTGTTAAATGTCTGAACAATCCGAGCAATTGCTCACACCATTCAATCCCCAACTGCCTCAGAGCGTCGATGAGCGACTGCAATGGGGTGGTCTGCATGGCTGTAGCGCCGCATTGGCGATCGCCAACGCAGCCAGCGCCTATCAGGGACTGTTGCTGGTGGTGACCCATGATATGCAGTCGGCGAACCGGCTGGAGCGTGAATTGGGCTTCTTTCTCGCTGCTGATGAAGTGCCAGTCATCAATTTCCCGGATTGGGAGACCCTGCCCTACGACCTCTTCTCCCCATTGCCGGAGTTGATCTCCCAGCGTCTGTTGACCCTCTACCGCTTGCCGCAGATGCAGCGGGGCGTCCTCATCACACCCGTTTCAACCCTGATGCAGCGTCTGGCACCAGGGGGCTTTTTGGATAGCCATTGCCTGATTGTCGAATGCGGACAACGGATCGATCTGGATGAGACCCGGCGACATCTTGAGTTCGCCGGTTATCAGTGTGTCTCTCAGGTCTTCTCCCACGGTGAATTCGCTGTGCGGGGATCCCTCCTCGATATCTACCCCATGGGCAGTCAGCACCCCTACCGCATCGATCTGTTCGACGACGAGGTGGATAGCATTCGCATCTTCGATCCGGAGAGCCAGCGCTCCAGGGATAAGCTCCCTCGGATCGAAATGCTACCTGCCAGGGAGTTCCCCATGGACGAGGCGGGTATCAATCGATTTCGCCGCAACTATCGCGCCAGTTTCGAAGGGGATCTGCAACAGAGCCTGATCTATCAGGATGTCTCGGACGGCCGCATACCAAGCGGCCTTGAATACTATCTGCCACTCTTCTTCGAACAGACCCAGACCCTCTTCGACTACCTCCCGCGGCAACATATGGTGTTGGAACTTGAAGCGGTGAGAGACCAGGCCGCCGCCTTTTTCAAAGATGTGGAGGAACGCTATGAAGCACGCCGGCACGATATTGAGCGTCCGATCTTGGCACCGAGTCAGCTCTATCTGGGGGCGGATGAACTGGTCTCACGGTTAAAACAGGGTAACTCCATCGCCCTTGGCTATCACAAGCTAGCGACCCGCACCAAAGGCTATGCCGCCGCGGTTAATTTCAATACCCAACTGCCTCCCCCAGTGGCGTTCCAGGCCCGCACCAAGGACCCAGCCTCTGCCCTGAAGGGCTTTCTCGCAAGCAGGCCGATGCGGGTGCTGTTCATCGCCGAAGGCGCCGGTCGACGGGAGATGCTGCTGGGTACCTTACGGGATCTGCATATCGATCCCGTGGTGGTTGAGAGCTGGGATAGGTTCATCGACAGTGATATCAGCATCGGCCTGTGTGTGGCGCCGCTGGAGCAGGGATTGTGGTTGGAGGATAAGGGCATTGCCCTGATCACCGAGACCCAGCTCTATGGGGAGCGGGTACGCCAGGAGAGACGACGGCGCAAGGTCAGTCAGGACCCGGATCAGATCGTACGCAATCTCACCGAACTGCACATGGGCGCCCCGGTGGTGCATGAAGATCATGGGGTGGGTCGCTATCTCGGTCTGCAGACCCTCAATGTGGGCGGTATGGAGACCGAGTTTCTCACCCTGGAGTATGCCCGGGGTGACAAGCTCTACGTGCCGGTGGCCTCCCTGCACCTGATCAGCCGTTACGCGGGGGCCTCACCGGAACATGCGCCGCTGCACCGCTTAGGGGGAGACCAGTGGGAAAAGACCAAGCGTAAAGCGGCCAAGCAGATTCGTGACGTTGCCGCGGAGCTGCTGGAGATCTATGCCCGGCGCGCCGCCCGACAGGGGGTGGCCTTTCCCGCACCGGACGACGAGTATCAGTCCTTCGCGGCCTCCTTTGAATTCGAAGAGACGCCGGACCAGTTCCAGACCATCGATGCGGTATTGCAAGACATGGTTTCGCACCAGCCCATGGACCGGGTGGTGTGCGGCGACGTGGGATTCGGCAAGACCGAAGTCGCGATGCGTGCCGCATTCATGGCGACCCAGGGCAACAAACAGGTTGCCGTACTGGTACCCACCACCTTGCTGGCCCAACAGCACTATCAGAACTTCGCCGATCGATTCGCAGACTGGCCGGTGAAGGTGGAGAGCCTGTCCCGTTTCCGTACCGGCAAACAGCAGCAAAAGGTGATCGACGGTCTGCAGGATGGAACCATCGATATTGTTGTGGGCACCCACAAACTCCTCTCCCCGGCGCTTAAGTTCAAAAACCTGGGATTGGTGATCATCGATGAGGAGCACCGTTTCGGTGTCCGCCATAAAGAGAAGCTCAAGGCCCTGCGCAGTGAAGTGGACCTGCTGACCCTCACCGCCACCCCCATCCCCCGCACCCTGAATATGGCCATGTCGGGGATGCGCGATCTCTCCATCATCGCTACCCCGCCGGCCCTGCGCCACCCGGTCAAGACCTTTGTCAGCCAATGGAACGACAGCCTCATCGTCGAGGCCTGCCAGCGAGAGTTGAAACGCGGTGGTCAGATCTATTTCCTGCACAATGAGGTCAGCACTATCGAGAATATGGCTGAGCGACTCGAATCCCTGCTGCCGGGTATACGCCTCCAAGTAGCCCACGGTCAGATGCGTGAGCGGGAACTGGAAGGGATCATGCGGGATTTCTATCACCAACGCTTCAGCCTGCTGGTCTGCACCACCATCGTAGAGAGCGGCATCGACGTACCCAGTGCCAATACCATACTCATCAACCGGGCGGATAAATTGGGCCTGGCGCAACTGCATCAGATACGTGGTCGGGTTGGCCGCTCCCATCATCGGGCCTATGCCTATCTGCTCACACCTCCGCCTGGAAGCATGACGGCAGACGCGAAAAAACGCCTTGAAGCCATTGAATCTCTTGAAGATCTTGGTGCCGGATTTACCCTTTCGACCCATGACCTGGAGATCCGCGGCGCCGGAGAGTTATTGGGGGAAGAGCAGAGCGGCCAGATCCAGGAGATCGGTTTTTCACTCTACACCGAGCTCCTCGATCGGGCGGTCGCCGCCCTGAAGGCCGGCCGACAACCGGAGCTGGACAGACCCCTGGACCACGGCACCGAGATCGAACTCAACATCCCGGCCCTGCTGCCGGAGGACTATCTTCCCGATGTCCACTCCCGCCTGGTCCTCTACAAGCGCATTGCCAGCGCCAAGGATGAGACCGAGTTGCGGGATCTGCAGGTGGAGATGATCGATCGCTTCGGTCTGTTGCCGGAGGCGACGAAAAATCTGTTTGCCATCACCGAGCTGAAGCTGCGCGCCCATCCACTGGGCATCCGTAAGATCGAAGCCGGTCCAAAAGGGGCACGCTTGCTGTTTGATGAGCATCCAAAACTCGATCCTGCCAAGTTGATCGGTCTGATTCAGAGCCGCCCCAATACCTACAAGATGGATGGCAGTGATAAGCTTCGCTACCTGGCGGACCTGGAAGTTTCCGCTGGAAGAGTGAAAAAAATACACGCCCTGCTGGACAGCCTGATAGACTGAAACCGCCCGCCGGCCGTTTCAGGGCGCCGTCCAGAAACCGTTACTGGGACACTCTTCTGTGTCAGAGGAGTTGTATAATAGGGCGAACGACAAGAATGGGTTAACAAGGTTTAACAGATGATACGGTTCCGACATAAGTTAACTACCCTGCTGATAGGCACACTCCTCCTACAACCATTAGTGCTGCAGGCTGCGGATGAGAACAGAGACAACGCCCCTGTCTGGTATCAATTTGAAGTACTCGTCTTCGAACGCATTGCGCCAGGCGCAGGATCCACGGAAAGCTGGTCCAATGATCCAGGCAGGCCCCCGTCAAGCGGTGCAGCGTGGTTCACCAAGGGACAACACCTAAAGGGGAATAAACCTATCGCCTTTCGTGCCTTGCCTGCCGAGGAGAGATCCCTGAACGATGCCTGGGGTCAAATGCGCAGGTCCCGGGATTATCGCCCCCTCTACCATGTCGCATGGCGTCAGCCGGTAATGAGTCCCGAGAAGGCCAAACAGGTCTTCTTTTCACTGTTACCGGCCGATGGCGCAAAGGCTAGCGATGTTAATCTTCCGAAACTCGAGGGCAGCCTGAAATTCAGTGTTAAACGCTATCTCCATTTGAATGCGGATATCGCCCTGCACAAGCTTGCCAGCGGCAGCGATCCGCAAGCGGCTGGTGACAACTTTGGTTTTGCGCCGCGCTACAGGCACTATCGCCTGCAGGAGAGCAGACGCATGCGCAGCGGCAAGCTCTATTACATCGACCATCCGGTGCTTGGTATATTGGCCACCGCTGAACGCTATCAGCCACCGCAACCCGAACCCATCGAAACGCCGATACCGGTGCCGACCATTATTCCGCCGACCCAGTCCCAGCAACTGCAACCCAAGCCCGCAAACCAGTAGGCCAGTGGGCATAGGGAAAGGGTTGGCGCTCGCAGCTTGGGCAGCGAAAAGATCACCGCTGCATGGCGAGGATGGTGGTGGCTATTCGCTCCGCCAATTGCCCCATGGCCCGATTGGCGGCGGCGACTCCCGCCTCCACACTGCCAGCTTGGGTAGGCTCTTGGATGACCAGCTGCTGCATCTCCAGCAGCTTGTTATCGTTACGGCGAATAAGGCTCCAGCGCAGTTGTAGCCAGACCAGGTTACGCTCACGCTCAAATCGATTGATGGTCAGCAACACCTCGTAGTCGGGTCTTATACTGCCATCCCATGGGTAGGCGATAACCTGCATAGCATCCAGCCTTTGCCGTAACTGATCGGTTATAACCTGAACGATGTTCTCCTGTAGAGAACCTGCCCAGTGATCAAATTCATTCAGCGCCAAACGATGGGGAGACCGGCGCTCGACGATTTGCGGACGATCCAGATAACTGGCCAGTCTGATAGGCCCGATACCCACCAGCTGTTGTCCAGGCTGAGGCTTCAGCGAGAGGGTTTGTGCCTTCTCCAGCTGACCGTCGAGACGATAGAAGCGGGTCGGCTGGGACGAGGTACCGGCACAAGCCGTGAAAAACAGAGAGAAGCACAGGGCATATATGGCAGATCGTACACAGGCGATAGAGCGCATTACTGTTTCCCCCTCAACAAGGCTTCAGGATGGCGTTCAAGGTACTCCGACATATTCCTGATGGATCTTGCCGCCGCTCCCAGCTCACGCAGGGTGACCGTCATTTCAGTCACGAACGGCGATTCCTGACTCAGCAGCTTGTCCGCCGACGCTGCCACCTCACCCAATTGGGAAAATGTTGCCTCACCGTTGGTCATGGTCTTCTCCCAACTGGAAAACGCCTGTGTCAGCCTGGTTTCGGTTGTAGCGATCAACTGCTGAGATTGGGTTGCTGTCCTGGTAATCTCGGTAAGCATATGCCGGGCTTCCTCCAGGGTGCCTGTGCTGCCGTCGATGAGTTGAGGTGTTACTTGATGCAGCTGTTCGGTGACGCTGTCGAGACGCTGGGTTATCTGCAACAGGGAGTCTCTGATGCGGGTCAGCTCACCGCTCTCGGCCATCTCATCGATACTGTCCAGGATCCCGGATAGGCGCTTCATGATCCGTTCAAAAGGTACCGCCTCCAGGGCGGTGGCGATCCGCTCCATGCTCGATTGAATCGTGGGTATCTCCCGATATTCCGACTGAGTGCTGACCAGGCGAATCGGTGTGTCCGGGTGAAAATCGAGCTCTATCTCCAGTTTTCCGGTGACCAGGCTTTGCAGATTGAGTCTCGCCCGCAATCCCTGCCTGATCAGGTCATCCATTCCGACCAATACGCCACTGCCTGTATGCACGCCGTCGATCCCGACCCGTGAATCATCGATGCCGATGATGACGGGAATCCTGAATTCACGGCTCTCTTTGAAATAGGTGATCGACATCGATTCCACCTTACCGACCCTGACGCCTCGAAAATTGACCGGTGAACCGACCTGGAGCCCTTTCACATCGCCCTCAAAGAATAGAATAAAGCGGGTGGATTTATGCGTGAGTCTGCCCTCGGAGAGAAGAAAAATCGCACTCAACGCCAATCCCAGGGAGAGCAGCACAAAGAGACCGATAAGGGTTGGACTGACCTTCGTTTGCATAGTCTTCAGCTTCCTGAAGTTGATGAGCTACTTGCGCCCCGGGTCAGAAATGCCTGTACCCTGGGATCCCTTGAACTTTGCAGCAGATCACCAGGATTACCCTGGGCGATCATGGTTTTGCAGTCCGGATCGAGAAATACCGAGTTATTGCCAATCGCAAATATACTCGCCAGCTCATGGGTCACCACCACAATGGTGGTACCGAGACTCTCGCTCAACTCGATGATCAAATCGTCCAAACGCTTGGCACTGACAGGATCCAGTCCGGCCGACGGCTCATCGAACAACAGCAATTCGGGATCGAGGGCCATGGCCCGGGCAAGACCGGCGCGTTTCTGCATACCGCCACTGATCTCTGCGGGGAGGTAATCCTCAAAGCCTTTGAGACCCACCAATGAAAGCTTGTACGAGGCCAGCTCCCGCGCCTGCCGGGGGGAGAGATGGGTATAAGTTTCGATAGGCAACGAGATATTCTCCGCCAGGGTCATATTGCCCCACAGGGCGCCACTTTGATACAGCACCCCCATGCTTCGCATCAGCCCCTGACGCCGATCCTCAGGCAGTTGCCAGAATGCTTCCCCATGATAATAAATTTCACCCTTCGCCGGCTTTTTCAGTCCGATCAAATGCCGCAACAGGGTGCTTTTGCCACAACCGCTGCCGCCCATGATGACAAAGATATCCCCTTGCCAAATAGTGAAATTCAGATCCCGCTGGATCACGAAATCCCCATAAGCCATGGTCAGATCCTTGACCTCGATGTGGCTCGATGGCGGCTGTTTTGGCGCTGCACTTTCCCCTGGCATGCTTCAGATCCCCAATTGATTGAATATCAGCGTCGAAAGGGCATCCCATATGACAATCAGCAGGATCGCCGTCACCATCGCCGATGTGGTGGCTTGGCCTACCGCTGAGGAGTTTCTGCCGCTCTGCAGTCCACGCAGACAACCCGACATGGCGATCACAATGGCAAACAACACACTCTTCACCGTGCCAACCAGCAAATCGTTCCAGCCCATGGAATCCCGGGTCTGAATCAAATACTCGATGAGTGTGATATCCAACACCCAGACTCCGACCATCAAACCGCCGAGAATCGCCAGGGCGTCAGCCCAAAGGGTAAGTAACGGGAGCATGATCAGCAGTGCCAGGAAGCGTGGCAGGACCAGAAAATCCACCACAGAGATACCGAAGGTCTTCAAGGCATCGATCTCATTGTTGACCTGCATGGTGCCCAACTGCGCGGCATAGGCAGAACCGGTTCGGCCCGCCATGATGATGGCCGTCATCATCGCTCCCATCTCTCTGACCGCACCCAAACCCACCAGATTGGCCACATAGATCTCGGCACCGAACATCTGCAGTTGCAAGGCCCCCACAAAGGCCAGCACCGCACCGACCAAGACACCGATCAGGCTGACAATGGGCAGTGCCTGCGGACCGGCCGCCTGCAGGAAACCCAGGAAGTCGATGCCCCGAAAACTCGCCTTGCCTGAGAGCAGACGCAACAGTGAGAGGGTCAGTTCGCCGGCAAACTCGGTGAACTCTACCGATTCCCGCCACGCCTTCAGGGTCAGCGTACCGAGACGGTAGAGCCATGAATAGGCCTCGGACTGTCCCTGCGCACCCTTGCGCTCAGGTACCTCCCGGGCCAGTTTGAGCAGCCTGCGAACACCCTCCGGCAGATCCTCCGTTTCCAGCTGCAGGCTCTGCTCACGGGCGAAATCATGCAGATGCTGCACGATATTCAAAAACTGACTGTCCCATTGGGCCAGCTGTGCGGTTTCCAGCGCAATCGCTTCGAGGCCCCGATGAGACCTCAACTCCTGTTTCAAATCTTGCCAATCGAAGCGCATATCCTGCAGGGTCCAGGAACCCTTGAAAGCCAACACCGCACGGCTCGCAGATGGATAGGATATTGTCAGTGAATCTTCAGCCACGTATAGGTTTCCAGTTCGAATTGGCGTATCTTCATAACGCAAAAAACTGATACGGCATGCTGATATTACGTATGCTCAACAGATCTTAGTGTACATCAGGAGTAAAACCGGGCACATTTGAGTTTGTTACATTTGTTAAAACCGGACTATCTGTATAGCTATAACAACTACGGTAACCACTATGCCAATGATTCCAACTCAACCTCAACACGACGGTATCGCACTCATTGTCGAGGATGAGGTGACAAATCGCATGATTCTCAAGGCGTTGTTAAAAAAACGCGGCTACCATGTGATCGAGGCTGAAAACGGGGCTGAGGCGATACAGCTGTTCCAGCAACAGAGCCCGGATATCATCTTTATGGATGTCATGATGCCGATCATGGATGGCTATGAAGCGGCTACTGAGATCAAGCGTCTATCCGGTGACGAGTTTGTCCCAATCATCTTCCTTACGGCCATGTCCGATGAGAAGGCCCTGGCCCGTTGTGTCGAGGTAGGCGGCGACGACTTTCTCGCAAAACCCTATAGTTTCACCGTGCTTTCAGCCAAGGTTAAGGCGATGGAGCGGATTCGCATTCTTCACCAAGACACCCGCATGCTCTACAGCCGCATGCAACGTGACGAAGAGATTGCTGAACAGGTTTTCAGCGGTGCCGTGATCGCCGGCAATGTAGCCCTCGAGCGTATCCACAGTTTACTCAGACCAGCCAGCGTATTCAGTGGCGACCTTATGCTGACCGCATTCGCCCCATCACAGGATTTACATGTCTTACTGGGTGACTTCACCGGGCATGGTTTGGCCGCCGCGCTGGGTGCACTACCAACCTCTGAGGCATTTCGCTCCATGACTGGCAAGGGATTTGCCCCCCAGCAGATACTCTCCGCCATCAATAACAAATTATACAATCTGCTACCCACCGGCATGTTCTTAGCCACCCAGTTTGTCAAGGTCGATCACCAGCTAGACCATATCTCCATTATCAACTGCGGCATGCCCGACTGCTTCCTGGTGGAAAACGAGAGCATGCATATTAAACATCAGATCGAATCGAAGTCGCTTCCCCTGGGTATCGCCCCGAATATCGATTTCAAGGATGACTTTCACCACCTGAGGGTGAATCAGGGTGACCGGGTGATTCTCGCCACAGACGGTGTTACCGAAGCCCGAAATTCGAAAGGTGAACTGTTCGGTCAGGAGCGATTCATTCAAGCTATCAGTAAGAGTGACAGCAATACATACATACTGGAAAAACTCGCCAGGGATCTTGAGGCTTTCTGCCAGGACGCCCCGCAAGACGACGACATCAGCGTTGTCGAAGTACCTCTTTTCCCCGATCTCCTGCCCGGACGGGAATCGCCAACACCCCATATTGTCACAAGCGGCGAAATGCCACATAACCTGTTTACCCATGAACATCCCGACTGCATCGAGTTCCAACTGGTTTTTTATGGTTCACAACTGCGCCAGGCCGATCCTGTCCCGATACTGATCAACTATATTCAGGAGACCGCGGGATTACATGAGCATCGGCGCCCATTATTCACTATCCTTACCGAACTCTATATCAATGCATTGGATCACGGTGTGCTAAAGATGGATTCCAAGCTCAAGCAGGGAGAAGATGGTTTCACCAACTACTTCCAGCAACGGGAGCAACGCCTGGAAGCATTGAGCGATGGAAAGATAAGCATCGCCTTGAGAATCCATCGAAACAACGATGGTGGTTATATTGTTATTACAATTGAAGATAGCGGGCATGGATTTGACTACTCTTCCCTGTCACAAGAGATATCAAACGAGACCATTTACAGTGGACGAGGAATACTCTTGGTAAAATCACTGGTCAAGCAACTTCACTTCTTTGCGCCAGGCAATAAGGCTGAAGCAATATATGTGTGGGAGGATAAGCAGTAGGAGTGTTACAGTATCAATGTGATGCCTATAAGTAAGTAGACTGACATGGCCTGCTAGGGACCGTAAATAACATGGCAAAAACACTTGTATTCGATAAAGCGGATGATATTAGAACGCCTTTTCTCAGGGGCATCCTGACGCGCTCATTAACTGATGCCGGGCTTGCTTTTGATACAGCGTATCAACTCTCATCCGATATCCGTCAGCAGATCAACAGCGTAGATGAAATCACCACTGAAGAGTTGCGTCGGATCGTATTATCCGAATTGCAGAAGCTGGATGAGAAGGAGGTTATCGAAAATTACGAGACCATCAATCCTGCAGCCACCAAGATCAGAGTACGTGACTACAAAAACAATCTCATGCCCTTCTCTACGACCGAGCATCGGCGTACCCTCGAATCGAGCGGTCTCGGTGCCGACAGGGCGGCCTATATTACACAAATCGTATACAAGGAATTGGCGGAATCCCCTCAGGATAGTGTCGACAGCAGCGAGATTGGCAGGCTGACCCACGAAAAGCTGAAGCAGCACTATGGCAAAGAGGCGGCGAAACGCTATTTGGTATGGGTTGACTATAAACACACCCAACGCCCCTTGATTCTTCTGATCGGCGGTACAACCGGCTGTGGCAAGAGCACCATTGCCACCGAGGTGGCTCACCGCTTAAATATCATTCGCACTCAATCCACGGACATGCTCAGAGAAGTCATGCGCATGATGGTGCCGATAAAACTGCTTCCAGAACTGCATACCTCTTCATTCAATGCCTGGCGCAAGATACCCGGGTCTGACGACTCCAAAGAAGCGCCTGAAGAGCGGATGATACATGGCTTTGTCCATCAGTCTGAACTGGTGTCGGTCCCTTGTGAGGCCGTGATACAGCGTGCCTTGAGTGAACAGGTTTCCTTGATCCTCGAAGGCGTGCATGTCTCCCCCGCCCTGATCAAGCGTTTCACAGATGAGAAAAACGCCGTGATTGTTCCGATCATGCTGGCGGTACTGAAACAGGACAAGTTAAAACACCAGTTGAAGGACCGCGGCATCACTGCTCCGGAGCGTACCGCGCAGAGTGACTATCTAACAAACTTTGAATCGATCTGGCGGCTCCAATCCCACCTGCTTTCGGAGGCTGACAACAATGCCATTCCGATTATTACAAACGACGATCGGGATAAAACCACAGATCGTGTAATGCGTTCTATTATCGAGGTGTTACAGAAGGATTTTCATGCTAAGGTTGAGGATGTTTTCGGCTCAGGATAAGCAGCCTGAGTTCGCCACCAGGCAGACCCCATAAACTACATAATTCATCAATACGCGGAGCTGGCAATTGCTGACAACCCAAAAAGGAGTAATGATTATCCTTGATGGTCTTGGTGATCGGGGCATTCCTGCGTTCGGCGGTAAGACACCACTCGAAGTGGCCAACACACCCAATATGGACAGATTGGCAAGTGCTGGCCAGTGCGGCCTGGTGGATCCGCTATTCCCGGGCATGCCGGTAGGCACACACACCGGTATCTGTCTACTGTTCGGACTCTCCAAACAGCACACCATGAAGTTGGCGCGAGGCCCCATCGAAGCATCCGGCGTGGGTTTGAACTGCAATGATCAGGCACTCTACTTTCGCTGCAATTTCGCCACCTTGAAAAAGCATGAGGATCACTACGAGATTCTCGATCGCAGAGCGGGTCGGATCAACGCAGAAACCGAGGCATTGGCTGCTGCGATAGGCCAGATCGATTTGGGCGATGGCATAACAGCCAGCCTGCATCCGGCAACACAACACCGAGTGGTGTTGCAACTCGAAGGCAGTGGCCTCTCCCACGATATTACAAATACCGATCCAGGCAACCTCTACAGGACAAAAGGTCTGCTCCCCTGTCTGCCCAACGACCCATCGGACAGAGCCGCGGTTAAGACCTCCAAGGCAGTAAATCGACTCATGGAGGTTTTCTATGAGAGGCTTTCCCAGCACCCGGTAAACCGCCAACGAATTGAAGCTGACTTACCACCTGCCAATGGCATTATCTGTAGAGGACCCGGCACGATACCGAAGGTCAAACCCTTAGTGAATCAACTGAATCTGAAGACTGCTGTCATATCAGGCGAACAAACGGTGCTTGGACTAGGCGCCTTGCTGGGTTACGACCTATTCACGAGTGATCAATTCACCGCCGACCATGACACGGATCTGAATGCCAAGGTAATGACCGCAATTCAGGCACTTCAGGATCACGATATCGTCTACCTGCATATCAAAGCCACCGACCTCTACTCTCACGATCTCAACCCCACTGGCAAACGGGAGATACTGTTGAAGATCGACGATGCAATAGCCCCGCTTATCAACGACTCGCTGGTGATTGCCATTACTGCCGACCACTGCACCGATAGCAACACTGGCCGTCATACCGGAGACCCTATACCCAGCCTGATCTACAATCCCCGCGGACGAGTGGATGGCTGCACGGAGTTTTCCGAACTGGCATGTAATATCGGTGGACTGGGTCGCATCAATAGCAGTGGTTTTTTGCTCTCCATGTTGGACCAGATGAATCAGTTGGAGAATTTCAGGCCCAAAGACAGTGATTTTGTGTTGTAAGCCTCACACTCGCGGGCAAAAACCCTTGTTATGATACGTCTGGCAAGGTTGCCCGGTACGCCTATACTTTAAGCAAGTTCAGTAATTAACTTCCACCTAACATAATTGCGCCAATACCATGTCCCATCCCGATCAAGTAACCATCGATACCAATGACCAAACCAGCGATGCGGGTGATCATTCCACCGAAATCGATCTCAACGATTCCAAACTCTACCTCAACAGGGAACTGACTTGGCTCGCATTCAATAGGCGGGTGCTAAACGAGGCCGAGCTGGATAAGAATCCCCTGCTGGAGAGGATTAAATTTCTCGCCATCGTCAGCAGCAACCTGGACGAGTTTTTCATGAAGCGGATCGGCGGCCTTAAACAACAGGTTGCCGCCGGTCTCACCGCCACAACCGTTGATGGCAGGACACCCCAGCAACAATTGATCGAGTGCCATCAGGTGATATGTGAGATGCAACAGGCGCAGCAACGCATCTACCACGAACTGCAGGCCAAACTGGAGGAGGCCGGAATACGCATCACCCAGTACGAGGCCCTGGATGCCGCCCAGCAGCAGCACCTGCGTGAACACTTCCAGCAGAATATCTTTCCGATGCTGACACCCTTGGCGATGGACCCAAGCCATCCCTTCCCGTTCATCTCCAATCAGACCCTGAACCTGCTGGTCACACTGCGCTTTCCCAGCGGTTACGACCTGCACATGGCCAGGGTCAAGGTGCCGGTGAGTAAGGATGTATCGCCACGTCTTATCCAGGTGGATGAGAGTTATACCTACGTCACCCTCGACGACCTGATTGCCAACAATCTCGATATGCTCTTCCCTGGCATGAAGATCGAATCTTGCAACCTGTTTCGGGTTACGCGAAACGCCAACCTGGAGTTGGATCAGGAATCGGCCAATGACCTACTGGAGGCTATCGAAACAGAGCTGCGCGAACGTCACTTCGCTCCCATCGTGCGTTTAGAGGTCTCCGCGGGGATGAATCCCACTCACCGTGGAATGCTGGCCGCTGAACTGGGTCTCGATGAAGAGCAGGATGTGTTCGAAGTCGATCGCATGATGGCCCTTAGAGACCTGTTCGAGATTGCAAGCCTGAATATACCGGAGCTGCGCGATCCGCCCCATTACCCATCCGATCATCCTCAGTTGGCCCATGACCGACGCAATATCTTCCATATCATTAGGGAACATGGCTCTCTGCTGTTGCAGCACCCCTATGAGTCGTTCACCACCACGGTGGAACGCTTTCTGCGTACCGCCGCGGAGGATCCCAAGGTTCTGGCGATCAAGATGACCCTCTACCGCACCTCCGCTGAAGGGAATGTGCTCGATTCGCTGA
This sequence comes from Candidatus Thiodiazotropha sp., assembly GCA_040507005.1. Taxonomy (GTDB): domain Bacteria; phylum Pseudomonadota; class Gammaproteobacteria; order Chromatiales; family Chromatiaceae; genus Thiodiazotropha. The sequence goes on along the minus strand of JBEVVS010000010.1, from coordinate 26,503 downwards.
TCAAGGCTGCCCGCAACGGTAAACAAGTGGCGGTGCTGGTAGAACTCAAGGCACGCTTCGATGAAGCGGCAAACATTCGCTGGGCAAGACATCTGGAACAGGCGGGCATCCACGTCACCTATGGCGTGTTAGGGTTGAAGACCCACAGCAAGCTGATAATGGTGATACGCAAAGATTATTCCCAGCTGCGTCGTTACTACCATATTGGCACGGGCAACTATCACGCGGGCACCGCCCGGCTCTATACCGATCTCGGTGTACTCGGCTGTGACGAGGATACAGGCAAGGATCTGACAGAGTTGTTCAACTACCTGACGGGTTACTCTCCACCACCCAGCTATCGAAAGATACTGGCGGCACCCTATACCTTGAAACAATCCCTGGTGGGAAAGATTGAGCGAGAGATCGGCTTGCATAATGAGGGGCAGCCCGGACATATCCAGATGAAGATGAACGCCCTCGAGGACCCGGACATCGTCAAGGCCCTCTACAAAGCCACCCAAGCCGGCGTCAAGGTGGAGCTGATCGTCAGGGATACCTGTCGCTTCCGCCCCGGCATTCCCGGGTTGAGTGAGAGTGGCAGCGTGGTAAGCATCATCGGACGATTTCTGGAACATGCCCGCATCAGCTACTTTCTCAACGGAGGCGACGAGGAGTATTTCATCGGCTCCGCGGATCTGATGCAACGCAATCTGATGCAGCGGGTTGAAGTACTGACCCCGGTGGAATCTCCGGCACTGCGCCAGGAGATCCGCTTGATCCTCGATGTGCAACTGGGAGACAAGCACAACGCCTGGGATATGGCTTCCGACGGTACCTATGTACGACGTACTCCCGAAGCGGGAGAGACGTCACTCAATTGTCAGGAGACCCTGATCGGGGTTGTCGAACGGCGTTTGGCAGCGGCTAAAAAACATCGGGAAAAACGCATGCGCGAAAAACTCATGAATCATTTCAAACAGCGCTTAAAAAACACCAATCAGGAGCTGTCCTGAGCGTCAAGGGCAAGCTTATCCTGGTTGGCGGCGGTGCGTCGCAGCACTACTTGATGAATGCGCCGTGAGGAGGCGTCCTGAACGTGCACTTCAAGCCCGTCCAGTTCAAACTTTTCGTCCTTTTCCGGAATCCTCTCAGTGTGCTCGAGTAGCCAACGGTTGATGGTATCGGTGGGTTTGCCGGGGATATCCATGTCGTAATACTCTTCGACCACGCGCAGTTCAGCCGTACCCTGGACCAATACCTTGCCCTCGCCCAACACCATCAGATCGTTGGGCTTTTCATCCGTCTCGTCATAGATCTCGCCCACCAGCTCTTCCAGCATATCCTCCAGGGAAACCACGCCCAGCATGGCGCCGTGTTCATCCACCACCACCGCCAGATGTATGCTTTTGGTCTTCAGGGTACGAATCAGTTCATCGATGGTCGTATTCGATGGTGTGTAGAGAGGCTCTTGTCCCAGTTCGGAGATAGGCACGTCCAATTCACCGGAGACGATGTTTCTGATCATATCGCGCAGCAACACCATACTGATGATCTCTTCCGGGTCCTCCTTGTAGAGGGGAATGCGCGAATATCCCTCGCGCATGATCTCCGGCAAGACATCCCGCAGGGTGCGTCGACAATCGAGACGGAACACCTGTCTTCTGGGGGTCATGACATCTTCGGCCTTCAGATCGTTGAAGTTGAAGATTCGCTCGATCATCTCCCGCTCGCCGGTATCGATAACTCCCTCTTCTTCACCATGCTCGACCAGGGTGATCACCTCGTGCTCAGTCACCAGAGGGTCATCCATTGCCTTGGTGGACGACTGCACCCAATTGGTGATCTGCAGGAACAGCCAGACCAAAGGGTAGATGATGCGCATGAAGCCGACAATCAGCGGGGCCATAAACAGGGAGATGCGTTCGGAGAAACGGGTCGCGAGGCTCTTCGGCGTTATCTCGCCGAAAACCAGGATCATGATGGTCAAAACACCCACCGCAATGCCGGGGCCGGTATCGCCGAAATAGTCGGTGGCAATCACCGTGGCCATGGCGGATGCCGCAATATTGACGACGTTATTGCCGATCAGAATGGTAATCAGCATCCGGCTCGGGTCTTTTTTCAGCAGATACAAGGCGTGAGATCCACTCCTACCCTCTTTGTATAGTGCTTCCGCACGAGCCATCGATAGGTTTATCAGAGCGGTCTCTGAACCAGAAAAAACGCCCGAGAGCACTAGTAACAGTGCCAGAATGAGGTAACTTTCCACGAAGTGTCTATATTAATCCTGCCGGATACGGCCCAAGCTGTGATTATCTCTGCTAAGGCACTGAATCACAACCATACAAAGCCATTTTTTTAATGTATCCATTCTATTACATGTCCCAATACTACCCAGTAAAATGGTCAAACTAATAGTGATATTACCTAGGTATAACATATAATTAGCATATACAGTTTAAACATGATTATAGCGTTTTCCCAGAGCAACCGCTCAAACCTCTTGAAAAGGGTTTCCCCTGTCTCAACAGCGTGGACGGGGGCACTTCCCACTCCATCAAATAACTTGGTGCACAGATAACATGCAACGAATACTGATGGTAGAAGACGAACCCGAGGTCCGGGAGATGATTCGATTTATTCTCGAATCCAAGGGATATCGGGTTGATGAAGCCGATAACGCCCAGGAGGCCCGTCGTCAGCTATCCCAGCAAACCTATGACCTGATCCTGATGGACTGGATGCTCCCCGGCAGATCGGGACTCGAATTGACCCGGGAGCTGAAGCAATTGGCCCGCTCAAACACGCCTCCGGTGATAATGCTGACAGCCAGATCGGAAGAGTCCGACAAGGTGAACGGGCTCGATAGCGGCGCGGACGACTACATCACCAAACCTTTTTCTCCAAGAGAGATGTTGGCCCGAGTCAAAGCAGTAATACGCAGAAACAGTGAACCAGAGACAGATCGTGAGGTGGCCTTTGCCGGTCTAAGCATAGATCCCAACCGCCATAGCGCCTCTATCAACGGCTCTCCCCTGCATCTCTCCCCGGCTGAATATCGCCTGCTCTATTTTTTCATGACCCATCCGGACCGGGTCTATAGTCGCAGCCAGATCCTGGATTACGTTTGGGGCACCACGGTCAGCGTGGACGAACGAACGGTAGATGTGCATATACGGCGCCTGCGCAAACAACTCACCCCCTCGGGCCATAAGAATTTTCTACAAACCGTGCGTGGTGTAGGCTATCGTTTTACCCCCGGCAACATCCAACAAGAGCGGCCATCCTCGTGAGGGACTATCTGAAAATTGAACTCAATCATCTGCTCGGAAGCCTGCTCATCTTCTTGCCCATAGGCTATCTTCTGCATCAGATTCCCGCAGCGATTGCGTTAGCCTTTGTTGCCTATTTCTCTAAACACGCTTTTTTTCTGGTCAAGCTTGCTTATTTGATCAACCAGGGAGCACGCATAGATCCACCCTACCCGGCGGACATTTGGGGACTGATCTACAAAGAGCTATCACGCTTCCGTTCCAGGAGCCGGAAACGCAAAAGGACCCTCAGCCGCTTTGCCTCGCGATTCAGAAAGGTAACCAGCTCTATTCCCGATGGATTGATATTATTGAATAAATCCGCCGGCATTGAGTGGGCGAACCCTGCTGCCAACCAACTTTTGAATATCAGTTGGCCGCGGGATGAAAATACTCCGTTGAATGAACACATCAAACATGAAGACCTCTCTGAGTATTTGAAAAATCCCGACTACTCTAAACCACTTGAACTGCCCTCACCGATCAACAAGGCGGTCATTATTTCGCTTCGGGTTACCCCTTTTGGTGGCAAGAAGGCACAACGTCTGGTAGTGGTGAGAGATGTCACAGAAGTTTTTAAACTCAATCAGACCAGGCGGGATTTTGTCTCCAATGTCTCTCACGAACTACGCACCCCGCTCACTGTTATAGCGGGGTATCTGGAGAACCTCAACGATAATGATATGTTGCCGTTTCAACAACGTCCCTTCACTTTGATGTTACAACAGGCGGACCGGATGAGCAGCATCATCAACGATCTACTCACCCTCTCTCGACTCGAACTGGGACATGCCGCTTCTGCGGAGAAACCGGTTGCCATACCCGAGCTGCTGCGCAGGATAGTAGACCAGGCTCAGTTACTGGCGGAACAGAAGGGTGGTTACACAATCACTCTGGACGTGAATGACAACCTATGGTTGCTTGGGGAAGAGAGCGAGCTGATGAGCGCATTCTCGAATCTTGTCTTCAATGCCATTATCCATTCACCACCCGCAACGGAGATAACCATCACCTGGCTACGCCTTGAGAACGAGGCTTGTCTGACAGTGACGGATACCGGACCGGGTATCGAGGAACGTCACATACCACGCTTGACCGAACGTTTCTATCGAGTCGATAAGGCCCGGTCACGACAATCAGGGGGTACCGGCCTGGGACTGGCCATTGTCAAACATATCATCGGTCGGCACGATGGAGAATTAAGGATATCGAGTCAGTTGGGAGTCGGCAGCAGTTTTACCTGCGCCTTTCCCGAAGAATTAACACTCAACAAGCTCTCGACAGCTTCAGACAAAGGAAACGCCAATAGCAGCGCCGATAAGGAACAGCCTGACTTAGTGGATTCCTCTCCCGAATAGCGGCCTTTATTCCACCTGCTCGGCAAAACTCTCCGCATAGGACTGATTCACTCGGTCTCGCAGCTCCTTGCCGGGCTTGAAATGAGGAACATATTTGCCGGAAAGCGCAACAGTCTTACCCGTTTTAGGATTGCGTCCCATCCTTGGTGGCCGATAGTGAAGTGAGAAACTACCAAAACCACGAATCTCAATCCTCTCTCCCGATGCCAGAGATTGACTCATATGTTCAATCATACACTTTACAGCCAACTCCACATCACGATAGGCAAGATGGCTCTGCTCCTTGGCAATAATCTCAATCAGTTCGGATTTTGTCATTCTTGTCAGTTCTCCAATTTGCCGATAATTTAGGGCCCGTACTTTTTGTACGGGCCCCGATTCCCTGATACAGGAATCTATCGATTTCGACTCCTGGCTCTATTCGCCTTGATTATCCATCTGCTCTTTCAACAAATCACCCAATGTCGGGGCGCTGGTTGCCGCATCACGTGCATAACCCTTGATAGCAGCTGCCTCTTCATCGGCGTCTTTGGCCTTTATAGAGAGCGTAATGGAGCGGTTCTTACGATCCACACCAATAAACTTCGCCTCTATCTCATCGCCTTCTTTCAGGACACTGCGTGCATCCTCCACACGATCGCGGGAAAGTTCAGAAGCTCGCAGGTAACCATCAACACCCTCAGCCAGGTTGATCACAGCACCCTTGGCATCAATCTCTGCAACTGTACCCCTAACGAAACTGCCTTTCTCGTTGGCAGCCACGAATGAGGAGAAGGGATCCTGTGCAAGTTGCTTGATACCCAAGGAGATACGCTCGCGTTCCGGGTCGACGGAGAGGACAACGGTTTCAACTTCATCGCCCTTCTTGAAATTGCGAATTGCATCCTCACCCTCATCGTCCCAGGAGATGTCAGAGAGATGAATCAGACCATCTATGCCGCCATCCAGGCCAATGAAAATTCCGAAATCGGTAATCGACTTGATGTTGCCTGTAACGTGATCGCCCTTTTTATGGGTAGTGGCAAACTCGTCCCAGGGATTGGGCTTGCACTGCTTGATACCGAGTGAGACGCGTCGCCTCTCCTCATCGATATCCAACACCATAACCTCCACCTCGTCACCCAGGGAGACGATCTTGGATGGATGCACGTTTTTGTTTGTCCAATCCATCTCGGAAACATGCACCAGGCCTTCAACACCCTCTTCAATTTCGACGAAACATCCGTAATCGGCGATGTTGGTAACCTTACCGAATAGACGGGTGCTTTCCGGATAACGACGCGCCAATGCAACCCATGGATCGTCACCCATCTGTTTGAGGCCAAGGGAGACACGGTTACGTTCACGGTCAAATTTCAGGATCTTGACGTTGATCTCATCGCCAATCTCAACCACTTCGGATGGATGTTTGACACGCTTCCACGCCATATCGGTAATATGCAGCAATCCATCGATGCCGCCGAGATCGACGAACGCGCCGTAATCGGTAAGGTTCTTCACCACACCCTTGATCTCTTGGCCTTCCTGCAGATTCTCGAGCAGCTTGTCGCGCTCTTCACTGTACTCTTGTTCAACCACGGCGCGGCGAGAGACTACGACGTTGTTGCGGCGGCGATCCAGTTTGATCACCTTGAATTCAAGATCTTTCCCTTCCAAATAGGCCGTGTCGCGTACTGGACGTACATCAACCAGAGAACCGGGAAGAAATGCGCGGATATCATTCAACTCAACGGTGAATCCGCCTTTAACCTTACCGTTGATACGTCCGATAACGGTCTCTTCCGCCTCATGTGCCTTTTCAAGCACTTTCCAAGCCTGATCTCGCTTGGCTTTTTCACGAGAGAGTCTGGTTGCACCGAACCCGTCCTCAACAGCATCCAGCGCGACCTCTACCTGATCGCCGATCTCGACCTCGATCTCACCATGATGGTTGAGAAACTGGTCACGAGGAATAACGCCTTCTGACTTAAGGCCGGCATTGACGATCACGGCTTCAGAGGTGATATCCAAGACGGTGCCGATAATAATGGCTCCACTGCGGAGTTGGGTACTGGAGAGACTCTCCTCAAATAATTCTGCAAAACTTTCGGTCATGGGATTGGATTTCCTGCAACGCAAGGTTGCATTGGCTGGACTAAAAATAGTTAGTTTTATGTCTGCCAAGTTGTTAGGTTAAAAATTAAGCCGGTAAACCGGCCGCCAAGTCTTAACCGCTGAGTCAGTGGATTATCGTTGAAGTTCCGGCAGGGCTATGCCTATATTAAACATCGCCTGTTCATACACTTCATCGATAGTCATCGCCGTTGAATCCAGCTGGTATGCCGTTTCCGAAGCGATGAGCGGGGCCACGGCGCGTTTGCTGTCGCGCTCATCCCGTTCTCTGATCTCCTCAGTAAGACGGGCGAGATTAACACCTAACCCCTTTTCCTTCAACTGTTTATAGCGCCTTTGCGCCCTCTCTTCGGCACTTGCGGTGAGAAATATCTTGACCGCCGCCTGGGGGAAAACCACGGTTCCCATATCCCGCCCGTCTGCCACCAGCCCTGGGGCTTTGGCATAGTCGCGCTGCCATGCCAGCAATGCCTCGCGAACCTGGGGGATTGCAGCCACTTTTGACGCCGCATTGCCAATGGTTTCCGTTCTTATGGCCCCGGAGACATCTTCCCCGGCCAGCAGGACCATGCCCCGGTCGAACGATAGGGGCATGTTTTTCGCCATTTCTGTGATTTTCTCTACATTATCTCCACTGATACCAGCACGTTCGACCATTAATCCTAAAACACGATAAATCGCGCCACTGTCGAGAAAGTGCCAACCCAGGGTCTCTGCGATGCGCTGAGCAAGGGTTCCTTTTCCCGATCCGGAGGGGCCATCCACGGTAATTACCGGTACCTTCGCCACTATTTCAAGACCTCATGAATCTGCAGCCCTGCATCTGCCGCCGCGGAGACAAATCCGGGAAAGGAGGTGTTCACATTGCTACAGTCGCGAATCTCGATGGGACCCGCCGCCCGCAATCCCGCCATCGCAAACGACATTGCAATTCTGTGATCGCCATAACTCTCTACCTGACCGCCCTGCATGACTCCCCCCTGTATAACGATACCGTCAGGGGTCGGATCCGCCTGGATCCCGAGTCTCATAAGCCCTTCAGCCATGACCTGGATGCGATCACTCTCCTTTACCCTCAACTCTTCTGCACCTCGCAGGCGTGTTTCACCCCGGGCACATGCCGCCGCCACGAACAGGGCGGGAAATTCATCGATCGCCAACGGCACCAACGCCTCTGGTATCTCTATGCCCTGCAATCCATTCGACCTGACTCTTATATCGGCAACCGGTTCACCACCGATCTCTCTCTGATTCAGAAGCGCAATATCGGCACCCATCAACCTGAGGATGGAAATCACCCCGTCACGGGTGGGATTGATACCCACATGCTGAAGCACCATCTCAGATCCTTCGGCAACGGAGGCCCCGACCAGGAAAAAGGTGGCCGAGGAAATATCCGCGGGTATGTCGATCTCGCAAGCACTCAACCGCCCTCCTCCGGAGAGACAAATCCTGTTGCCGGTAGATCTCACGGGGTAGCCAAAACCTCGCAGCATACGCTCAGTGTGATCCCTGGTGGGCGCAGGCTCTGTGATGCAGGTTTCACCCTCTGCACACAGGCCCGCCAACAGGAGTGCCGATTTGACCTGTGCACTGGCCATTGGCAATGGATAGTCGATACCTTGTAAACGGCTGGGCGGAACCAGCTTAAGGGGTGCCGTGAAGGATGCCGTGGCATCGATTCTCGCACCCATCCTGGAGAGAGGATCGATGACCCGTCCCATCGGTCGACCCGACAGTGAACTGTCACCGGTGAGTGTGACCGCCAAACCTTGACCCGCCAACAGTCCGGTCAGGAGACGCATGGAGGTACCGGAATTTCCCAAATCCAGCACATCCTTCGGTGCTTGCAGACCATGCATGCCGACACCATGAATTGTCACCTCGCCATGGCTCGGTCCCTCTATAGTCACCCCCATTTGGCGAAAGGCATTTAGTGTGGCAAGGCTATCTTCACCTTCCAGGAAACCTTTTACCCGGGTGACACCGTCCGCCAATGAACCGAGCATGATCGATCTGTGGGAGATGGATTTATCCCCTGGTACGCGCAAGTTACCACTCAGTTTGCCGCCGGGTTGTATTCGATAATTGAGTTGTTGTTGCAAGTTATTACCACTCGTTCTTTAGACTGAAGACGTGTCTCCCTAGCCTCGATCAATGCCGTCCACATATCTGTCACGCGCCTGTTTCGCGTTTTCAAACATCTCCAGCAACCCTTTTTCATCACCGTTTTGCAACAGCGCCGCCAACTCATGCAGTTCATCGGCGAAACGTGTCAGCATCTTGTTCAGGGAGCTGCGATTGGCCATGCAGATATCTCTCCACATCACCGGATTACTCGATGCGATGCGGGTAAAGTCCCGGAAACCGCCCGCTGCAAAGCGGAAAATCTCATCATTCTCTTTCATTCGCGCCAGACTATCGACCAGGGTAAACGCCAGCATATGCGGCAGATGACTGGTGGCGGCCAGTACCTCGTCATGGTGCTCGACACTCATCTGCACCACTTCAGCCCCACATTGTTGCCAGAGTCGTTCCACCTTTTGCAGGGCATGCCTATCCGTTGTTTGCAGTGGGGTGAGTATCACGCGGCGATTCCGATATAACTCGGCAAATGCCGCTTCGGCCCCGCTGCGTTCGGTTCCCGCGATGGGGTGACCCGGAACAAAAAAACCGGGCACTTCACCAAATACCGCTTTGACATCATCCACTACACTGCCTTTGACGCTTCCCGCATCCGTAACCACGGCATGTTGTGCAAGCTGGTCACGCATCGCACTCAGTGTGTCACGCATCGCACCCAGGGGTACTGCCAGCAGGACCATGTCGGCACCCTTTACCGCAACCCTCACGTCATGGGTGTAGTGATCGATCACACCCAGGGATTGGGCCTTGATCAGATTGGCTTCTCCCCGGCCGCAGCCGACTACCTCCTTCACCACGCCCTCCTCTTTCAGGGCCAAGGCGACCGAGCCACCAATCAGACCAACACCAATAATCGCAAGCTTTTCAATCACCGTTTCAGCACCCTCTTCAATGTCGTTAGCAGACGATCGTTCTCCTCTTCCAAACCGACAGAGATACGCAAATGATCGGGTAAACCATAATTGGCTATCGCTCTGGTGATGCACCCCTCACTCAACAGTGCCTGATCGACCCTGGATGCATCCTCACCGACCTCGACAGTTATAAAATTTGCCGCCGAAGGAATGTAGTCAAGTCCCATTGATTCAAAACCCTGCCGGTACTGTTGCATACCCTTGTTGTTGAGTGCAATGGAGCGTTGAATGAAGGCCTGATCATCAAGCGCTGCTAGGGCTGCAGACTGGGCCAAGGTGTTGACGTTAAACGGCTGTCGCACCCGATTCAGCAGATCGGCAACGGCAGGATTCGAAAGCCCGTATCCAATCCGCAACGAAGCAAGCCCATAGGCCTTGGAAAAGGTGCGGGTCACGATCAGGTTGGGAAAACGCTCCAGCCATGCAGTGCCGTCAGGATAGTCACTGTGTTGAACATATTCGATATAGGCCTCATCCAGAACAACCATGACATGGCTTGGCAGCTGCATCAGAAATGAGAGCAAATCCTCTTCAGCCAACCATGTCCCGGTTGGATTGTTTGGATTTGCAATCCAGATCACCCGTGTCCTGGGGGTGATCATCGATAACATGCGATCAAGATCATGCCCATAGGCTTTGGCGGGAACGACCACTATCTTGGCACCCACAGCCTGACTGCTGATGGGGTAGACGGCAAAGGCATATTGGGAAAACATGGATTCCACAGCCGGTGACAGAAACACCCTCGCAACCATATCCAGGACATCATTGGAGCCGTTACCGAGAGTGATGCATGCCGGATCGACAGCATGCTTTTCCGCCAGTCTCTGACGTAACTGAAAGGCTCCCCCATCGGGATAGCGCGACAACTCAGGGGTACAATCGGCTATTGCCTCGATGACTTTCTCACTCACGCCCAAGGGATTTTCGTTGGATGCCAGCTTGATCGAGTGAGCGATGCCCAGCTCACGCTCCAACTCGGATATGGGTTTCCCGGGCAAATAGGGTTTCAGGGCTTCGATACCCGGTGCGGCAAGCTCAAGAAAGGGATTTGTGTGCGTTGTCATAGGCTTCAACCATAGCCCTCGAGGAGAGGAATCGACGGTTATATGACTGCCTTGGGGTATGACCCGAGGACCTTGAACTGGGTTGCCGCTTGCTCAATCTCGGACAGGGCAGCGGCAAGATTGTGATCACTTCTATGCCCCTCCACATCGATGAAAAAAAGATAGTCCCAGCGCCCCCTGCGGGATGGCCGAGACTCGATCCGCGTCATGCTGATATTGTGTTGTGCAAACGGCGTAAGCATAGTATGCAGTCCACCAGCCTTGTTATGGGTGGAGAACATGATACTGGTTTTGTCATCACCGCTGTATGCTGAATCCTGCTTACCGATCACCAGAAACCGCGTCGTGTTGCCCGGTTCATCCTCGATGTTCGATGCCAACAGGCCGAGTTGGTAGATCTCACCGGCTGCCTCACCGGCGATGGCAGCGGCATTGGCTATCTCGGTTGCAAGCCTGGCGGCCTCGGCATTGCTGCCAACGGCAACCCGCTCCACATGGGGAAGATGTTGATCGAGCCATCCGCGACACTGGGCAAGGGATTGAGCATGGGTGTAGACAATCTTTATCTGCGCGATGCTCGTTTCACGACTGAGCAGCTGATGATTGATCGGCAGAGAAACCTCACCACAGATACGCAGCGGAGAATTGACGAAGGTATCCAGGGTGTGGGTAATCACCCCTTCCGTGGAATTTTCCACCGGCACCACCCCGTACTGACAGGCGCCTGCCTCGACCTCGCGAAAGGTATCCGGGATCGAGCCCATGGCCGAAGTATGAACCGAATGACCAAAATGCTTCAGCACCGCCTCCTGGGTATAGGTGCCATCCGGCCCAAGAAAGGCAATGCTCAAGGGTTGTTCCAAGGCCAGACAGGCCGACATGATCTCACGAAACAACCTTGCCACTTCCTCATCCTGTAGCGGACCCTGGTTGCGCTCCTTGATGCGACGCAAAACCTCTGCCTCCCGTTCGGGGCGATAGAATTCTGTCTCGGGATCCTCTTTCAACTTGATGCGCGCAACCTCCTGGGCAGCGGCCGCCCGCTCACTGATCAGCTGTTGCAGCTGCAGATCGATCTCATCGATTCGATTACGGATGGCACTCAGTTTCGCATCATCATTCATGGCTTGATCCTAGGGCCTGTTAACACTAATCCTGGGTTAGTTCTACTCCCTGCCGGATAATGAGCGTACCGATAATACACCGTCGATGGAAGTCAGGGTCTGCAACAACTCTGCGCTGGGCTGTTTGTCCACATCCAGCAGGGTTACCGCGATATCGTCCTTGGACTTGTTGAGCATGTCGAGGATGTTCAAGCCCTCATTCGCCAGATCGGTTGAGATCTGTCCCACCATGTTGGGGACATTACTGTTCACCACGGCGATGCGAAAACCGCCGTTTCTCGGTAGATTGATGGCGGGGAAATTGACTGAATTGGTGATATTGCCATTTTCCAAATAGTCACGCACCTCTTCGGCCACCATGATCGCGCAGTTATCTTCCGCTTCCTTGGTTGAGGCCCCCAAGTGAGGCAGGGTGATCACCCTTGGGTGGTGTTTAAGTAAATTGCTTGGAAAATCGCAGACATAAGCATAGAGCTGACCGCTATCCAAGGCGGCCACCGTGGCTTCATCATCGATGATACCGTTACGGGCAAAATTGAGGAGCACCGATCCGGGCTTCATCAGCTTCAACCGGTCGGCATTGACCATATTCGCTGTGGCATCCGTCAACGGTACGTGAAATGTGACAAAATCAGATTTTGAGAGCAGGTCATCCACGCTCAATGCCTGTTCCACTTCCGAAGCCAGCTTCCATGCACTTTGAACCGTAATGGTTGGATCGTAACCGATAACATTCATTCCCAATGCACGACAGGCGTTGGCGACCTTGACGCCGATGGCGCCCAAGCCGATGACACCCATGGTGCGTCCTGGCAGTTCAAAACCAACGAAGTTCTTTTTTCCAGACTCGACCTGCTTGGTTATCACCGAATCTTCCCCGGACAGATCTGTGGCGAAGCGCCAGGCCTGCCCCAGGTTGCGGGCCGCCAGCAGCGCACCCGCAAGGACCAGTTCCTTCACCGCATTGGCATTTGCGCCCGGTGCATTGAAGACCGGGATCCCCATTTCGGTCATCTCGGGCACCGGAATGTTATTCACACCGGCGCCGGCTCGTCCGATTGCCTTTACCGTGTCGGGGATCGTCATCCCATGCATTTTATAGGAACGCAACAGGATCGCATCCGGATGGGTGATTTCAGAGGCAACTTCATAGGTGTCACGGGGCAGTCGATCCAGACCAGCCACGGAGATATTGTTCAATGTCAGAATCTTGTACATGTTAGTTATCCGTTCACCCGTTCAAACTCAGTCATGAAATCGATTAGCGCCTGCACACCGGCTTCGGGCATGGCGTTATAGATACTGGCGCGCATCCCACCCACCGAACGATGGCCCTTGAGGGTTTTGAGACCCGCCGCGCTTGCCTGTTGGATAAATTTCCCATCCAGTTCGGCGTCAGCCAAGGTGAAAGGCACGTTCATCCAGGAGCGGCTCTCAGGTGCTACCGGATTGGCATAGAAGCTGGAACTGTCGATGGCGTTATACAGGGCCTCCGCCTTACGCTGATTGATGGCGGCCATACCGGTAAGGCCACCTTTTTCCTTCAGCCATTTGAATACAAAACCGGCCAGATACCAGCCATAGGTTGGCGGTGTGTTGTACATGGAACCGTTATCGCTATGGGTCGCGTACTGAAACATCGCCGGCGTATTATCGATGGCGTGTCCGATCAGGTCCTCGCGGACGATGGCAATGGTCAAGCCTGCCGGACCAATGTTCTTCTGTGCACCGGCATAGATGATCCCGTATTGTGAAACATCGATCGGACGCGACAGAATGGTGGATGAGAAATCGGCAACCAGGGGCACACCAGCGGTCTGTGGCAGATAGGGAAACTCCACACCCTGGATGGTCTCATTCGGGGTGTAGTGCACATAGGCGGCATCCGGATCGAGGCTGAGTGCCGACTGGCTGGGCGTGGTGGTGAACTTTGTCTCTTCAGTGCTGGCAGCCAGATTGACAGTGGCAAAGCGCTTGGCTTCCGCAATCGCCTTTTTCGACCAGGAGCCGGTGTTGATATAGTCTACCTTAGATTTTTCCCGCGTCAGATTCATCGGCACCATGGAAAACTGACTCGAAGCGCCACCCTGGAGGAACATCACCTTGTAGTTGTCAGGTATCTGGAGTAACTCTCGCAGATCCGATTCGGCCTGCTCCGCAATGGACATGAACTCCTTACCCCGGTGGCTCATCTCCATGACAGACATGCCTGTGCCATGCCAATCAAGCATCTCTTCCCTGGCCTGCTGCAGAACCTCTTCCGGTAACATCGCCGGACCGGCACTAAAGTTAAAGACTCGTGACATCTATAGCCTCTCAATATGGTGAACAGTTAGGAAATTCATCAATAAAATATTCTGTGGGCAACTGCCGGGGAAATTCAATGCGGGACTGGATAATCAATCACTGCTGTCGGTTTGGTCCGGGTCCGGGTCCGGGTCCACGTCCTCATCTGTCTCGGTGTCCAGATTTTCAATTCGTTCCACCCCGATCAAACGCTCATCGCTGTTGAGTCGGATCATGATGACACCCTGAGTGTTACGTCCCATCTGAGAGATTTCACTGACCCGATTTCGCACCAGGGTTCCGCCGTCGGAGATCATCATCACTTCGTCCTCTTCGACCACCTGAACCGCGCCAACCACTGCACCGTTGCGCTCCGAGGTTTGGATGGAGATGACCCCCTGGCCGCCCCGGCCGTGTACCGGATACTCTTCGATGGCCGTGCGCTTGCCATAGCCGTTCTCTGTGATAGTCAGCACGTCACCATCGGCGGCAACGATAAGGGAAACGACCCGGTGTTCATCTTCCAGTCGGATTCCCCGGACACCGCACGCGGTCCTGCCCATCGCTCTGACCTTCGACTCCGAGAATCGAACCGCCTTGCCACTGGTGCTGAAGAGAAGAATATCCTGTTCCCCATCGGTGACGGCAACCCCGACCAGTTTGTCACCATCCCGCAGATCCACGGCAATGATGCCGTTGGCGCGGGGCCGGGAGAAGGCCTCCAGTGAGGTCTTTTTCACCGTGCCGGAGCTGGTCGCCATGAAGACGTAGCGGTCGGCATCATATTCACGCACCGGGAGGATGGCGTTGATCTGCTCCTCCTCATCCAGGGGCAACAGGTTGACGATGGGTTTGCCGCGGGCGTTGCGCCCGGCCTGGGGCAATTCGTAGACCTTCAGCCAATAGACCTTACCCATGTTGGAAAAGCAGAGAATGGTATCGTGGGTGCTGGCGACAAACAGCTTGTCGACGAAATCCTCATCCTTGGTGGCGGTGGCGATCTTGCCCTTGCCCCCACGCCGCTGGGCCTGATAGGTACTGATCGGTTGCGCCTTTGCATACCCCGCATGGGAGAGGGTCACAACCACATCCTCTTCGGTGATCAGATCTTCCAGAGTGAGGTCAAGACGGTTTTCGATAATCTCGGTCCGACGCTCGTCCCCGTACTGTTCCCGTATATCCAGCAACTCACCTCTGATCACCTGCATCAAACGATCAGGGCTGCCAAGGATATCGAGCAGATCGGCGATCTTGTCCAGCAGCTCTTCATACTCCTTGATAATCTTGTCCTGCTCGAGACCCGTCAGGCGGTGCAGGCGCAGATCCAGAATGGCCTGGGCCTGGACATCGGTCAGGCGATAACCCTGTTCGGTAAGACCGAACTCGGCGCTCAGCTCCTCCGGCCGGGTGCTGTCCGCACCTGCCCTGCTGAGCATCGACTCCACCGCGCCAGACTGCCAATGGTGGGCCAGTAGCTCCTTCTTCGCCTCGGCCGGACTGGCGGCCTGTTTGATCAACTGGATCACTTCATCGATGTTGGCCAGCGCCACCGCCAGGCCTTCCAGCACATGCGCCCTGTCTCTCGCTTTGCGCAGTTCGAACAGGGTACGCCGGGTGACCACCTCGCGGCGATGACGGATAAAGAATTCGAGCAGCTGTTTGAGATTGAGCAGCCGTGGACGGCCATCCACCAGGGCCACCATATTGATGCCGAATACACTCTGCATGGCCGTCTGCTGGTAGAGATTATTGAGGACCACCTCCGCCACTTCGCCGCGACGCAGCTCGATGACGATGCGCATCCCATCCTTGTCCGATTCGTCGCGCAGCTCGGTAATGCCCTCGATGCGCTTCTCCTTCACCAGCTCGGCAATCTTTTCGATCAGCCGCGCCTTGTTGATCTGATAGGGCAACTCATTGACGATAATGGTCTGCTTACCGTTGCTCTCATCGGTCTCTATCTCTGTGCGGGCACGCATGTAGATCCTGCCACGCCCGGTATGGTAGGCCTCTTTGATACCGCTGGCACCGTTGATCAGCCCCGCAGTGGGAAAATCGGGGCCAGGCAGATATGACATCAGCCGATCGATATCGATCTCCGGTTCATCGATCACCCCAACACAGGCATCGATCACTTCGGTGAGGTTGTGCGGTGGCACATTGGTTGCCATGCCCACCGCAATACCGGCCGATCCATTGATCAGCAGATTGGGAATGCGTGCCGGCAGAACGGCAGGTTCCCGCTCTGTTTCATCATAGTTGGCAATGAAGTCGACCGTCTCCTTGTCCAGGTCGTCCAACATGGTGTGGGCGATCCGTGCCATACGCACTTCGGTATAACGCATCGCCGCCGGGGAGTCCCCATCCACCGAGCCAAAGTTACCCTGTCCATCCACCAGCATATAGCGCATGGAAAAGGGCTGGGCCATGCGCACAATGGTGTCATAGACCGCCGTATCGCCATGGGGATGGTATTTACCGATCACATCACCCACGATACGTGCCGATTTCTTGTAGGCCTTGTTCCAATCGTTGCCCAGCTCATTCATCGCATAGAGTACGCGCCTATGCACAGGCTTGAGTCCGTCACGTACATCCGGCAGGGCCCGGCCCACGATAACGCTCATGGCATAATCCAGGTAGGATTGCCGCATCTCGTCTTCGAGATTGACTGGGAGTACTTCTTTGGCGAATTCGGTCATCTGGCTGTTGTCTTTTGCTATCGCGCCCACTCACAGTGGGCCGTCAGAAAAAGCGTATTGTACCATAGCCCCCTGATACTGTGCTGTATAAAAAACGCCTGATATCCGGTTTCAGAGGCTCTCAGGCCGATTCATCATCATTTTTTCTACCTTTTTCTCATTTGGCGAGAGCACAACACCCCTTTCTGTGACAATTGCGTTAACCAATTCTGCCGGGGTGATATCGAACACCGGGTTCCATACCCCGGCACCCTCTGCGGCAATTTGACGCCCACCGCAGCTTAACAGCTCATCAGCTCCCCTCACCTCGATGGGTATCTCCCTGCCGCATGGGATGTCCATATCGATGGTTGAGGTTGGCGCCGCAACCATCACCTTGACCCCGTGGTGTTTTGCCGCCACCGCCAGGCTGTAGGTACCAATCTTGTTCGCCACGTCGCCATTTGCCGCGATCCGGTCCGATCCCACGATAATCCAGTCCACCCCCCCTTGGGCCATGCGATGAGCGGCGGCTCCATCCGCCAGCAGGGTCACGGGGATGCCGTCCTGCAACAGTTCCCAGGCGGTCAGACGGGCCCCTTGCAACCAGGGCCGGGTCTCATCAGCGAAGACCTCCCGGATCAGTCCCTGCTTATGGGCGGATCGGATCACCCCCAGGGCGGTACCGTAACCGCCGGTGGCCAGGGCCCCTGCGTTGCAATGGGTGATGACGCCGCTTTCGGCCTCGAGCAGCGAGGCCCCCAGTTCGCCCATACGGCGATTGGCCGCGATATCCTCCTTATGGATCCTCACGGCCTCCTCTAGCAGGGCTTCACTCGGATCTTGGTTGTCCGGCAGGGTCTGGATCAGCGCCCCCATCCTTTGCAATGCCCAAAACAGGTTGACCGCTGTCGGGCGGGAGCGCCCCAGACTCTCCATCCCGGCGTTGATTGCCCCCTTCCAATTCCCGGGGGACGACTGGAAGGCGGCACGCCCTGCCAGCACCACACCATAGGCCGCGGTAATGCCGATCGCCGGTGCCCCGCGCACCACCATCTCGGTGATTGACCGGGCGGTCTCCCTCCCATTGGTCAACTCGAGAAAGGTGACTTCACCAGGCAGCTTGCGTTGATCAAGCAGGAACAGGCGTCCATCTCGCCATTGGATTGCATCGTCTGCGGTTACTTGATTCAAGTGTTGTGAAAGATCCATATTATAAATCTCTTTAAATAGTCGTTGCCTGGAACACTAGTCACTCAAACAGAGTTGATTACTAAACTGGTGACCATTCTTATACAACTTGGACATGGGTAGGCGCCTACTCCTATGCATAGTTTTTCGGCTGGTCGCTAAGCCAACGTTGCATTTGTTCAGGTAGCAAGTGTAGTGTCTCATACTCTTCAGTTCTAAAGGGACATCGCCATGCCTGAACAGGCCGATCAACTCATCCATGCCGAATGGATCATTCCCGTGGTCCCTGAAGACCAGGTCTATACCGACCATACCCTGGTGGTAAACCATGGCCGCATCAGCGCCATCCTGCCCACCGACCAGGTGGCGTCCCGGTATCAGTCGACACAGGAGACCAGCTTGCGGGGTCATGCCCTGATCCCCGGCCTGATCAATACCCATACCCACGCGGCGATGGCCCTGCTCAGGGGGCTGGCAGACGACATGCCGCTGATGACCTGGCTCAATGAGCACATCTGGCCCGCCGAGGCCAAGTGGGTGAGTGAGGAGTTCATCCACGACGGCACCCAGCTGGCGGTGGCCGAGATGCTCCTCGGCGGCACCACCTGCTTCAACGACATGTACTTTTTTCCCGACATTACCGGCCGGGTGGCAAGCAGTGCGGGGATTCGTGCAGTACTCGGTCTGATTGCCATCGATTTCCCCTCTGCCTGGGCCAGTGATGGGGACGACTACCTGCACAAAGGCCTGCAGGTACATGATCAATTCCGCACCAATCCGATCATCCATTCCGCATTTGCCCCGCACGCCCCCTACTCCGTGGCCGACCCCATACTGGAGAGAATCCGCACCCTGGCGGATGAACTCGAGATCCCTGTACATATGCATGTTCACGAAACCCATGACGAAATCGTGCAGGGCCTGCAACATCAGGGTAAACGGCCGATGGCCAGACTGAATGATCTGGGACTGCTGTCACCTTCCCTGGCAGCAGTGCATATGACCCATCTCGAGGAGGCCGAACTCGAGCTGTTTGCCAACAGCGGCGGCCATGTGGTGCACTGCCCCGAATCAAACTTGAAACTGGCAAGCGGATTCTGCCCGGTGGTGCAGATGATGGACGCAGGGATCAATGTGGCGTTGGGCACGGACGGGGCCGCCAGCAACAACGACCTGGACATGTTCAGTGAGATGCGCAGCGCCGCCTTACTCGCCAAGGGCGTGGTGGAGGATGCCAGCGCCTTACCCGCCGCCAAGGCACTCTCGATGGCCACTATCAACGGAGCCAGGGCACTGGGTCTACAGCAGGAGACAGGCTCCCTTGAGGCGGGAAAATCGGCCGACCTGGTTGCGGTGGATCTGAATCGAGTCAATACCCTGCCGATCTACCACCCCATTTCGCAACTGGTCTATGCCGCGGGACGTGAACAGGTCAGCCATGTCTGGGTCGCCGGGCGACCCGTTGTCAGCGAAAGCAGTCTGATCACCCTGGATAGCCAGCAGCTGATGGCCCACACCACTGATTGGCGGGAACGCATCTTGGCCTCGGATGTCGACAGATAGGGGTGTGCTCGCTTAACCGGGCATCCCTCGAATAAGCCCACAATCCTGTGTAATCTATTAACCTTGAACCCTCACTACCTATCAAAGAAAGAATGAGCACAGAACAGATCAACGTTGACCATGCTGAGGTCAGCAAGTTTGAAGAGCTGGCATCCCGCTGGTGGGATCCAGATAGCGAATTCAAACCCCTGCACGAGATCAATCCGCTGCGCCTGGAATATATCCAGCGTCTCGCTCCCCTGGAGGGGAAACAGGTACTCGATGTGGGCTGTGGCGGTGGGATTCTATCCGAAAGCATGGCTGCCAACGGTGCCCAGGTCACCGGTATCGATATGGGTGAAGCCCCCCTGCAGGTGGCCAGGCTCCATCTGTTGGAGTCTGATCTGGAGATCAACTACGAACGCATCCCCGTGGAACGCCTGGCGCAGGAGCAGCCGGAACAGTTCGATGTCGTGACCTGCATGGAGATGCTGGAGCATGTACCCGACCCGGCTTCTGTGGTGAATGCCTGCGCCCGCCTGGCCAAACCGGGCGGGAAACTCTTTTTTTCCACCATCAACCGAAATCCGAAATCCTATCTGTTCGCCATCGTGGGCGCAGAGTATCTGTTGAGGCTGCTGCCCAAGGGAACCCACGACTACGCCAAGTTCATCCGCCCTTCCGAACTCCAAAGCTGGATGCGGGAGGCCGGCTTGACCACCCTCGGCATGACCGGCATGAGTTACAATCCGCTCACACAAATCTACAAATTGACCCGCGACGTCGATGTCAACTATCTGGTTGCCGCAACCAGGGAAGCCTGATGATATGTCGCCCCTTGGCCACTGACCGCTGATAACAATGACCATCAAATGCGTCCTGTTCGACCTCGATGGCACCTTTGCCGATACCGCCGCTGATCTCCATTTTGCACTGAATCAGGTACTTGCCCAGGAGGGCCGGGAAGAGATCCCGTTCGAGAAGGTGCGGCCTGCAGTATCCCATGGCAGCCGGGCGATGCTGAAAGTGGCGTTTGACATCGAACCTGAAGATCCCGGATATACGAAACTGCAGCAGCAGTTCCTAAGTATCTACGCCAACAATATTGCGGTACTCACCAAACCGTTTGACGGTATGGAATCTCTGATCAAGGAGCTCGAGGTACGGGGTGTTCACTGGGGAATAGTGACCAATAAACCCGCTTGGCTGACGGATGCGTTGATGGAGAAACTGGGCCTGGAGAATCGTGCCAGCGCCATCGTCAGCGGTGATACAACACCCCATGCCAAACCACATCCACTACCCATCCTCTACGCCTGTGAACAGACAGGTATCGAGCCGTCACAGGCTATCTATGTGGGTGATGCAGTACGGGATATCGAGGCGGGCCGCAACGCAGGCACCAAGACACTGGTGGCCCTGTTCGGTTATCTTGACGAAAACGACGAACCCCAGTCATGGCGGGCGGATGGCCAGATCAATCACCCCATGGAGATACTCGAGTGGCTCTGAGTTGGGCGGGATGAGAATTTTCAATATCACCGCGGACCTCTGGCGGCTATAATGCACGCCCGACTAGAATCAACCAGCTCCATGCAAGACTACAATCCCGACAAAGACCTGCTGCGTGAACGCGTCATCCTGATAACCGGAGCCGGCAGCGGTATCGGACAGGCGGCGGCTAAAAAATATGCCGAATATGGCGCAACCGTGGTGCTGCTGGGCCGTAACGAAGGCAGGCTGGAGCAGACATACGACCAGATCGAAGCGGCCGGATGGCCCACACCGGCACTGATACCCTTCGATCTAGAGAAGGCCCCAACCGAGGATTACTATGCTCTGGGTGAGAGCCTCTATCAGGAGTTCGGCCATTTAAACGGCCTGCTGCACAATGCCGCCAAACTTGCACTGCTGAGCCGGATCGACGATTTCGACCCTGCCACCTGGAACAGTGTCATGCAAGTGAATCTGAACGCCGCATTCCTTTTGACACAGGCCTGTCTGCCCCTGTTGCGCAAGGCTGATGACGCGTCCATTCTCTTCACCTCGGACCGGGTGGGCCGCAAAGGCCGAGCCTACTGGGGTGCTTATGGGGTATCCAAATTTGCCGTCGAGGGATTGATGCAGACATTGGCCGATGAATTGGAGAGCAGTCAGATTCGGGTCAATAGCATCGCCCCCGGTCCAACCCAGACCGCCCTGCGCGCTTGGGCCTATCCCGGAGAGGATCCCACTAGCTTACCCTTGCCCGAGCGGATCATGAATGAGTATCTCTATCTTATGGGACCAGACAGCTGCGCTATCAATGGTCAGGCCAGGTCAGCGCAAGCAATGACCGATAGCGAAAAGAGCTAGTCGGAAACCTTGCTATTCACTCAGTACTTATTGGAGAAGCCTGGATATCGTTAAACTCTCTGGCAACCATATCCCGGTAGCGCTGCAGTATCTGTTTCTCGTGATCATTGAGTGTTGTTTTTATCATATCTATGGATTGAATCACTTTTAGCCGTTCTTTTTGTGTGATACCACTGGTTAGTCTTGGCATTTCATCTCTCCCCGAGTCGCATACCTGCATAACCTGACCTGGAGGAACCAGGTATCAAACAGCTTAGACGAGAACTATGACAAATGTAATACCCGAGTGTTAAACTATGTTAATACACATAGATTATGCTTCGCATTTATTACGCAGCCTATTGATAATTAATATTTTTGGTTTTGATGCCCAATTTGCCAGATCCTGAGAAATATGCGGATTTTTAAAAAATCACTGTTTTTTCCGCACCACATCATCCTCTGACTTGACCAAGGTATAGTTGTCCTGGCGCACCCCTTGAAGCAGCAGATCAACACTATCTTTCGGTACATCGACCATCTGCAGGGCAATTGCCCCGAGACGCAGACTGCTCTCCAGGGCTTCCGGAAAGGCATGGCTTGCGCCAGCACTGACCAAATGGCCACAAGCCTCGAGATCTCGCGCCCTTGAAACCACCGGCACATGGGGATAGGTGTTGCGCACATGGGAGAGGGTCCGCAAGGCTACAGGTCCGCTGTCTACGGTCAATACCACCAAAGATGCATTGCCCACATTGGCGGCATCGAGCAGATCGGGATCGCTGATATCTCCATAGTAGACCGGCAGGCCGTCCTTCTTGCCCTGGGCAACACGGTCAGGATGGGCATCGAACACAACAATCGGCACGCCGCTAGAATGCAAAAGCACAGCAACAGTATGCCCTACCCGGCCGTAACCGCCGATTATCACCCGTCGACTCTCTCCGCCTAGATCTGATGGGTAACGCAAGTCATCGGCTTTAACACCGCTCTCCATCCGTTTAGCCAAGTGATCGCCCAGGCCAATCAGTAAGGGGGTCAATAACATACTCACGGATATCACACCCACGGCTGTGACGAAGGTGGCATCATCGACCACGTTCAGGGCTTTCGCCGCAGCGAACAGAACAAATCCGAACTCGCCGCCTTGGGCGAGAAAAAAGCTCACCCGCAACGCAATCTGCTTTGAATAGCCGAAGCCGAGGGCAAGCAGAAACAGCACCACCATCTTGATCGACACGATGACCAGAATATGTTGAATGAAGGTCCCCAAATGGCGTGAGATTGCGGCAAAGTCGATCGACATGCCCACGGCGACAAAGAACAGACTCATCAGCAAACCCTTGTAGGGTTCGACGAAGGCCTGGATCTGTAACCGGTAGCTCGATCCCGATAACAGCATTCCCATGACAAAAGCCCCAAGAGCCATGGACAGACCCACCTGATCCATGACCCAGGCAGCCAAGAATACAGCCAGCATGACGACCAACAGGAAACCCTCTCGATTGCCCTGTTTTGCCAGCTGTTTGAGCACAAACGGCAGGACGTAAAGACCGACCACCACGACCATGGCGATCATCCCGATCTCGATCATCAGCTGTTGCCACGCGGGAATCTCCGCTGAAACCCCGCCTGTCTCGGAAAAGATCGGTACCAGGGCCAACAACGGCACGATGGCCAGGTCCTGCATCAATAGGATTGAAAAGGCGGTCGTGCCATGGGGGCTGGCTATTTCGCCCCGCTCCTGCAGAATCTGGATCACAAAGGCGGTCGAGGAGAGCGCGAAGGTAAGCCCTATCAGTAGCGAAAGCAGCCAGGATGACTGCCACTGATTAAAGTAAAATGCCAGTATCAGCCCGGTCAGGAGAATCTGCAGCAGTCCCAGGCCGAAGACCTCTCTACGCATCGCCCACAAGCGACTCGGTCTCATCTCCAGGCCAATGATGAAGAGTAAAAGCACAACACCCAGCTCAGTGAAGTGCCTGACATCCTCCACATGCTCTGTCACGTAAGGACCGGGGGAATAGGGACCTACAACAATGCCGGCCACCAGCAGCCCCAATATCGATCCCAGACCCAGGTGCTTGAATAGGGCCACGGCAACCGAGGTCACGATCAGCAAAAGCAGCGCTGAAAACAGAAATGTATCGAGATGCATAGGGCCTAGTCACCAATCATTATTTTATGTCTAACATACCGCACACTGCCCATGCTTAAACAGATAACTCACGGGGGATATTGAGGAATACCCGGCTATCCGATAATGCAGGATAAGGATTTAACCCTATAAAGTGTTGGGATTTCCCCGCATTGTAATCCCAGCCAACTGCGCTAATTTCAATCTTAACGGATTTGAAATTATGGGAGGAGCAGATGATCAATTTCGACGCCAATGCAGTGGTTCATATCAATGAATCCTTATCACATGAACAGATACATAATATAGAAAAAAACCTCTCTGATGTGAGGGGTGTCGTGAGCGCATGTGCACACGTCAAAACACCTCACCTAATGGTGGTTGATTACGATCCACAGACTATTCATTCAAGGGACCTGCTTTCTCACTTCAAGCGCAGTGGTGTGCATGCATCACTGATCGGTGGCATTTGACACTCAGTGAGCAAACAACCTGGGTGGAATCCCCCATTACATTTCTCCTGCATTTACTGGCATGGTAAGGGAAAATTACGCTAACCTATATAAATGCATAGTCCCAGACGTTTCAATATACCACTGGAAACCTTGTTAGAGGCGAAAAAGTGCACCAAAAAACATGCATGCCTCACAGATAGTGATTACAAGTTGTGTGGCATCAGATTAACCAGCGAAAATACATCGAGAATGGTTTGCGGCAAGGGTAGCGGCTGTCCCTATAGTTCCAAATTGGGTAACGAGGTCGTCTGCACCTGCCCGGTCAGGCATGCCATTTACAGCAAATACGGCGTCTGATTCGATCAGCAGATGGATAGCTTCAAAGGTTTCCCGCCACAGACCCTGCCCTTTCTTGTAGCACTGTCGCAAAATAATAATCGCGAATGGTTTTCCGATAACAAACACCACTACGAATCCAGCGTCAGAGAACCGGCGCTTGCGTTTATTGAAGAGATGGCGCCAAAATTGAGCGGTATCTCAAACCAGTTTCGTGCCATTGCCAAAAAAACCGGTGGTTCGTTGATGCGGGTCTATCGGGATACCCGTTTCTCCAAGGACAAGACACCTTATAAAACCAACATTGGCATTCAATTCAGGCATAGTCTGGGCAAGGATGTGCATGCCCCGGGATTCTATCTGCATATCGAGCCTGGTGAATGTTTCATCGGTGCGGGAATCTGGCGCCCGGAGTCCAAGACATTGGCCAAAATCAGAAACTTCATTACCGACAATCCTGCGGCCTGGCAGGCGGCGCTGAAGGAGAATCCATTCCGCAAGCACTTTCAGCTCGCAGGCGACAGCTTGCTCAGACCGCCGAGAGGCTTTCCAGCAGACCACCCGCTGATAGAGGATCTGAAACGTAAGGACTTCATCGCCCTCAGGGCCTTTGACGATGAGGAGATCCATAAGCCGTCATTTTGTAACTTCGTCACCAGGGGCTTTAAACAGACCGACTCACTGATGCGCTATCTCTGCGCGGCGGTGGAGGTCAACTATTGAACCTCGGTCTGGCCTTACACATTTATTCGTCCGCTAATGAACGCAAATCAGTCTTAATTTGTTCTGTTTATTCAACTGCTATCTGCGATCCAACGCGAGATTGTGATAACAGGAAATAACATTTGCGTTCATTTGCGTTCATTTGCGAACTGAATCTATTCTTATCTAGGCACGCAGCCTTTGCCGGATATCCTCACGCGCCTGTTGCAGGATGGAGTCCTTGTCCACTGACTCCAGGATCTGCTGTACGACGGTCTTCGGTCCGCCACTCCCCCATGAGCGTCCCTGGGCGAAATAGCGCTGGGCCGCTTGGCCGACAACATAGGTCGTGTAATAGCCCATCGCCCCCTGAGCGGCAGCGGTCACCAGGGTCGACAGACCTGCACTGCCCGCCTTGAGGGCGCTGGCGGCCAGGTTCACTGTCCATACAGTGGCCATCAGCAGCGCCATCTGGGCACCGATGGTTTTTATCAACTCTCCGGCCTCGCCACGGGAGAGCGACATACCGTAGACGCGGGCCAGATGCATAACCATCGAGGCATCCAGAGCGAGGGCCGCCACGATATCGGCGACGGGTATCGGATTGAGTGCGACCGCAACACCCTTTCCCAGGCAATAGCCGCCAATCACCCGCTCCGCAACCTCCTGGCGCACCTTCACGATTCGACCGGCAACCTGATCGCTGAGCTCGCCGGCAAACAGACTGGCATTGAGTGCAGAGAGCACCATGCCCTCCCGCTCGATCAGCTTCCAAAGACTGTTCTTCAGCTGGGTAACATCAGGCAAGGGGCGTTTGCGGATCTCC
>JBEVVS010000221.1:0-53155 GCA_040507005.1 Candidatus Thiodiazotropha sp. | reverse complement strand
CAGGATCATACAGTTGGCGTCAGCCGTTATCACAGCATCGAACGCGGTATCAATGACATGGGAAAACCTCTCGTCCTCAGCTGCTATTGCTGCATTCGCTTCATCCTCTTTAAGCTGAGCTATTCGCTTGTTTCGATAAACACCGATAGCCAATCCGAGAATCAACAACGAGAGCATCCAAATTGCTGCCACTTTCCACCAATCTATAACATTCGCTCGCATCCGTTGCGTGACAGACAATTCAAAATCAGTCCCATAGACTTCTATCCTTTTACTATATTTCAGCGTGCTCAGATCGACGGCCAATTTGGCTATACTGGATTTACTGAGCTGGGATAGTATTCCACCCTTCGTCAACTCATCATTGCCTGCGACAGGCAGCAAAGAGATATCAAATTGCACACCTGAGTCTGTCAGCTCATTGATAAACTGACCAAGTTCAATACTTAGAACAGCCATGCCGCTAAACATATCGAGGCGTTCATGTATTCTTTTTGGCGGATAGCGTCCGAGATAGACGGGTTTCAGGACAAAATATTGTATTTTTTCCGATCTGTTCGCATCAATAGGCCCGAAGGTAACGATGTCGCCGCTCTTAATCGACTTTTGTAGCTTCTCAAATGCACCTGGTTGCCTCATCAGATCATAGCCGAGTAGATTCGCAGAGCGGGGATCCATGGGTTCGATGAAACTTACTGGCAGATAGTAATTGTCATGACCGACCTGCATGCCATTCAATCGCTTATCGTTAATCAACTTAAAGCTGACAAAACCCTGTTCCCGCAT
This sequence comes from Candidatus Thiodiazotropha sp., assembly GCA_040507005.1. Classification (GTDB taxonomy): domain Bacteria; phylum Pseudomonadota; class Gammaproteobacteria; order Chromatiales; family Chromatiaceae; genus Thiodiazotropha. Next base: position 52,369 of record JBEVVS010000221.1, on the reverse strand, counting down.
CTGCGCCTCGAAATCTTCGCGCCGCTCAACGGGAATTCTTGTCATATGCATTATTCCGCATATGAACGGATAGGCCTTTAGCATCTCCTGTGAGAACGAGGTCTGTTCGGCGATGCCAAGAAAATCGCTCGAATGATAGAGTCCCACCAGGGAGGTCAATACGGTTTCCAGGCTCGAAATCCGCTGTGTCAGGGTGCGATGTACCTCTCCGGCACGATCATTAAAATCACTATCGACCGCTCGTATCTCCACCCAAATCGACATTATCAGAGAGATCCATGAGAACAACAAAACCAACAGCCAGAGAACAACGGCGCGATAGCCTGTAAAAACCTTCTCCCTGGAGTTAAAGTACATCATGAATTGACTTTCTTCGCCTTTCTCAGTAATGACTCCGGAAATCTTATTCCGCTTTGTTGCAGGATGGTGTGGTTAATCCAGATATCCCATTTGCGATTGGAGACAATGGGGATATCAGAGGGCTTGATCCCATCCAGAATGGCCAATGCCGCCAGTGCGGCCCACTCCCCATGCTCTTCCGGTATTTTTGTCAGGCCAAGCAGTGTATAGGGCATCATCCAGCCATGATTGGTCAGGCTCAGGGTAGTGGTATTTTTTGCCACGTAATCGGATACAGAGACCGTATTCCAGTCATTGATGCCGGAATTGCTGCCAACTACCACAAAATCGTATGCCTGAGCCTCCTTGTAGGCGCCGAGCCACTCCTTTGATGTATTCACAAGGCGATGATCCATCAAGATGCCATGCTTTTCAGCCGCACGCTTGAATCGTTTCAGGTTCTTCTTTTCAGTCAGGGTGTTCGCCCCAATATAGATCGCCTTGTGGGCGCCGCCCTGGATATGTCTTGCATTGTCGAACAGCACATCGATAGGCGCCACCTCGACCATGCCGGTCGCGTTGCTGTAGGGAAAACCGTACTCATCCACATTCCAGTTAATCCCACAAAAGACAAATGGAATATCGTGGTCTTTGAAAAATGGCTTGATGACATACTTGGCAGCATTGTCATCTGCTGTGATTACCACGTCGGGTTCCCAGCTCTCTATCAACGCCTTTGCTTTTTCCGCCGCATCTTTCTTAGACGCTTCATCCTTGTGCCGTTTTGTGTCCATATCAAACTGTTTTAAATCGCATTTTCCATTCAAGGTTTCTCGCAATCCACTCTCGACCCCGTCAGACCAGGCATAGCCCGAGTGGTAGGAGGAGATAAATAGGCATTTATTGGCCATAGCCTGGCTGAATGGCAAGGCAATGAGCAAAATCAGAAGCCTTGCCATAGTATGTTTAGCCGTTGGAATTGTTACCATTTATAACTCACTCCCTGTCTTATGTAGGATGGGTACGAATTCTTATGTTTGTTCTTCAGATTTATCGGCAGGGTTCGGAAAACTTTACCTATTGATCACTCTCTGAGAATTCAAAGCATATAAATCTTATTGCTTGTTAACCTATTGATTAATTTAATAATAATTCATATCAAACTGATTTTTAAAGATAACAGTTACTGCTTGATCGTCCCCTTCTCCCGGACTATTTTCTTGATCAGACTCGGTGCTTGTTCTAACTGTCTGACCCGTTTCCACAGCCGGTCAGGTGTCTGCGCATATATAGCGAGCAATTCTTCAGCCGTGATCCAATTAAGCTCACGCCGCTTTTTGAACCTGCCCACCATGTCCTCCTGCCACTCCCGATTCAACAGATCGACATCCCGATAGGGAAACTCGATGAAATAGGTTCTCCAGCTTTTCGGATGCAGGCGCCTGCACCACCAGTCAGGATAAATCGATAGGGTATTATCGAAAAGTGTGTCGACGATAGGGATCTGTTGATTGATTTGATCGGTGCCCCGGTGAGCCCGCTTCAGGTCCTCCGCGAAATACATGGTCTCAGTCTCCTCGACAAACTCCCTGACCGCAGTTGCCCTATACCCCTCCCCTATGCCGAAACCACCGCCAAAATCGATTAAATAGCCTGCCTTGCGGCCACTGAATGTGGACTGAAACAGAAATAGTACTCTTCCCTCACGCACACAGAAGGGTATTACACCAGCCCCCATTAAATATCTCCTCGATTGTTACTGGAAAAACACCACATGCTCATGTAACAAGAACAGGTTTCGATGGCTGCTATGCCGGTTACACGAGAGTGACGTATATTAACCATAGCCCAGAAAAAGTACTTGCTGAATTGACCGCCAAGAACCAAACTTTTCTCATGGGTATAGAAACATACAGCCGCCGCCTGCTTGCCCCCTTCCACGGATTGCAGCAGATTATCAGCGTGACAGGCGGTGTTGCGGAAAGCATGAATGGTTGGGACTGGAAACTCTATGTGGCTGATGACAGCATTGTCAGCCATACCGGCCTGTCCGAAATTGTATATGGCAGTTGGAATCCCACCCAAGGACTCAGTCGTTCACGAATCCGTGGCGCCATTCCGTCCAAACTAATCGAGCAGATAGGTGACCACTTACTCGATGCGGTGGAAAATTTTGCAGGGCGTATACCCTTTGAAAGCGAGGATTTTCATGAACTCTGGCTGCTCGACGAGGGAAGCGGCCAACCCCTGGCTTTACTCGATAGCGCGCTGACAAACGATATTCGCACACCTTATGACAATCCATCCTGGTACCCCGGCGGTCAGGCCAGCAGTCAATTCAGCTCTGAGACTGGTGGTACTGAAGAACTTATGGGCTTAATCAAGCAGGCGGCAGGCAAACAGCCAAACGCCATATGGATAGAGAGAAATCAGGATGGTTCAGGCAAGGATCAGAATGGCGGCCACTATCCCGCTACGATGTTTCCCCCATTACTGCTGAGGGAGCATTGGAATGACGCCAAGCAACGGCAACTGGTCTCTGATTTCCTGAATTGGCAGGCTCCCTGGCTGCTACAGCTGCCGCTCTGTCCTGAGATTCGAATTCGACTGGAATCTGCCGCATGGGCGCGGCCCCTTGAGACCAGCCGAGTCTACCGGCTGTTTCCCGAAATAATCGACGAGAAAGGCTTGACCGCCACCAGGGTGAAGGCCCGCATAATGCATGAGAAACCGCCAACAGAGAGCATCAACGAACCTTTCTATCCCTTCGTCAATGAGTAGAAGTCGGACCCTGTCCCGGGTATCCGCCGCACCTTTCAGCGTTCGAACAGCTGCTCCAATGCGGGTCGCATGCGCCTGATCTCTTTCAGACCCTCATCGATTGCCATTTCTGCCTCATCAAATTCCATCAGCCCCAATTTCGACATGCGGGGGGAGAGGGTGATTTCCGGCGGGTCACCTGCCATGCGGCTGCGGGTGATTCTGTCCTGCATGATATTGATTGAGCTGGCCAGCACTTCATACAATCCGGGAACATTCCGATTCTCTCCCAGTAGGCGGTTCATGAGCTCCCGCTTCCTTGTATGCAGGCTGCTCATCACCTGACCGGTGATACGCCCCCACAGGTCGTCGTCCCTGCCCTCGGCCAGCTTTTCTTGATCAGTGCTGTTTTGGCGGAGATGCTTACCGAGTATGTCGCCGTTCAGATTGACCGCAATCACAATGTCGGCACCCATTGCGCGACACAGGGAAACCGGCACCGGATTGGCCAGCCCCCCATCCACCAGCCAACGGCCTTCATGTTGCAGTGGTGTAAACAGACCGGGAAGACTGATGGACGCCCTGACCGCCTCCATCACCGGACCCTGACGAAACCAGATTTCCCTGCCTGTCTCCAGCTCTGTAGCCACCACCCCAAGCTGGCGTTTCAAGTCATTGAAATCCAGATCCTTGACGTATTCACTGATAAAGTCGGTCAACCGCTCTCCTTGAATCAGACCGCCACCCAGCAGGGTGGGATCGAGAAACCGGATGATCTCTTTCCAGGTGAGAGAACAGGTCCAAGCTTGGAGTAGTTCAAGCTTATCCGCAGCATAGGCGGCCCCCACCAGGGCGCCAATGGAACTACCGCTGACAATCTCGGGCTCGATACCCATTTCAGCCAGGCCATTGATTATCCCGATATGGGACCAACCGCGAGCCGCACCACTGCCAAGGGCCAAACCGACCTTCAACTCCACGTCACCACCATCCTGCTCCTTACCCCCCTAGTGCACCATATTCAGCTTGCCAAGGAGCGAGTATACAGCAGGTCACGGGAGCAGTGCTCAAGTGATATCCAAGGCATGTAACACCCGCTGTTTAAGCTCAAGAGGCTGACGGGAGATCAACACTGCCGGAACCCCGATCTTCTTAGTCAGGCGCTGGTAACTTTCAAAACCGAACGACACCATGAACGGGTGCATCCCGGAGCCGACAGCGGCCACATAGTCACATTTCTCATCACCCGTCGCATAGGCCCGGGCAGGATTGATTTGCAAACTCTCGCGAATCGCCTGAAACGCCGCCAGTTTCTGCTTCCTCAATGGCAGGTGAATGAGGAAGTCGAGCCCTGTAACGTCGACCCCGTTGCGCAGATAGAGCTTGCGCAGGGTCTTCTCCGGTTGATGAGTGATATTGCGGGTAATCATGCCCACCTTGAGATCGGGTTGAGAAATCAGTCTGTTGATCATGCCCCCCATGCCTTCGAACAACTGCGCCTGTTCCCGGTAGATTTCAGTCAGGGTATTGATCAGATCGGTACGCTGCTTCTCCTTGAGCTGTTTGCGTAGATTTTTCGGCAGCTCCTTGAGGCCACCGATATATTTGAAAATTTTGCGCCGATCCTGAAAACGCTCGATATCGCCGATATCCATATTGTGTGCTGAAAACGCCCTATTGATCGCCTCGAAGGCGTCTATCGTGGTGCCATCCGCATCGAGTATTATGAGCCGGTGTTGGTCAAACATGGTCAGCAAAAACCACCTCAGCATGGGTGCCGAAACGACCGATACGATTTGCCTTCAGGCAGCGACACTCAGTCCAGGCATCGATGATATGCTGCTCCGCTTTTCGATGAGTATCATCCATGAGGATGACGCACTCCTCGGTCAGATGCTCCAGCATGGTCGGCAACAAACCATAACGGCCGCCGGGATTACTGCTGGGTGGACCATCGCAAATTACCAATGAAATCCTATCCATCACCAGGTCCTGGGGTATGAGATACCAACGGTATCCGTCATAATCCACCAGCGGCGCATGCAGCAAGGTAACATGGGTGAAATCGAGATAATCGAGAATCTTGCGCAGGTAGTCGTACCAGGTTTTATTGTGTTCCAAAACGATAAACTGTCGACCGCTATCCCTGGTCAGCGCACCCACCAGCAAGGTGGTTGCACCGGAACCGCACTCCAGGACAGCCCCCGTGGAACGAACCGCATGTCCACCCACATGGCGCAGATAGGACAAACCCGCAGCATAGCCGATGTTCCCCCAAGCCAGGGCCAGCAGCAGGATATCGAAACCGCCAGGTGAGTTACGCATGGATTTGGCACTTAACCGGGCACACACCTTTGCCAACAGCAGGGCCTTCAAGGGGAATAGCAGCTCTCTCAACCAGTTCATATTTGTACAACCGCAATCGACTAACACTGTAAAGAGATCTTAACCGAATGCTGTTACATTCATATTGCGCAAACGGCACGCCTGGGTTGCCTCAGCAAGCGGAGTGGGAGACGAATCACGCAGGCCTGACGCTGAGATACATCGCTTAAGGAGTGAACATGATCGATTGGGAACAATTAGATCGGCATCAGCAGGTCAAGCTGCGGGAGGCCTTTGGCCACCACCTTGACACCCTGCCTCCAAGCTGCTCCTTGGACATGAAAATAGCCCGGTTTCAGGAGTGGCTGAGCCTGAAGGGAATTCAATACAAGGCGCCATCACAAACGACGAACAACGCTGAGGGGCTCGATCTGTAATATGGGTTAGTACATCTCGCGCAGAAGCCGCACCAAACCACCCCCATAGTCAACAACGATGCCTTCCCTGTCGATGGCGTGAAGACGATAGCCACTCCTACCCAGTGTATCGCCTTCACGGTAGCGTTGCATGTTGATGATCACAAAGCGTTGTGACGCCTTTTCATGGTAGACATGGATCGTGGTCTTGAGCTGTTCCAGCTCCTCCCGCAAGGCCTGATCCATCTCCCAAATCAATGGAATCTGTTGCTGCGCCATCTGCTCGGCATCCGCCGCCGTCTCCTCTCCCGCATCAACCGAGACAACCTGAGTGCCGGCTGCTTCAGACCCTGAAACCACAGGCTGTGGGTCCGCCTCAAGCGTCTCTCTTTTGCTTACCACCGTGGCTGGAGGCAGGGGTCTGGTGGGCGCTTTTACAGCTTGCCGCGACGGAGTTTGCATTGCTTCGGCAGGTGCAGGCCTGGATGAGTCCGAAGTCCTCTTCCGTTGCTGGGCTTGGCTCAACATCGCCTCGCTCACCAAGGGCCGCTGATTGGGCTGGCTGCTGTTGCGAATTCGCTCGGCAGTCAATACCTTTTTTTCCGGTGCCGGACTGTTTTTTTCAATTCTTGCGGCACTGGTATCCCGCGCACTGGCCTGTGTTGCTTGTTGCCTGGTCAGCGGGGATCTTTGCTGTTCGATTTGCCGGGGTGTCTCAGGTTCACTGGTGTCGCCACTAAACAGTAACCAGAATAGGGCGAGGATCAACACCAGCAATATGGCGAGCACCAGCCAGCGTCGCAACATGGGATCATACTCATCGGGGAGCGGTGCGGTATCAGGCAGGATATCGGTTTTGCCCGGCATTCTCTCCTTGGAAGCCCTTTCCAATGCATCGAGTATGGATGACATATCAGCCCCCCTTCCGACGCAACACGGGCTTGGTGGAGTCAGCCACGCTGGCGTTCAGTTGAATCATGGTCTGCTTGCCGACAATGCCGTCCGGCAAAAGGCCCTGAGAACGCTGAAAACGCATCACCCGTTGTTGTGTCTCCACATCGAACCTGGCAGTCGTGGGCTCAAATCTCGATTCGGTCCCATCGATACGATCGAGTATCGATTTCAACCAGGCCACATCCTTGCCTACATGCCCGATACTCAAGCTATCAGTGCTGAGTCTGGGAGGACGCCATAAAATGATATAACTGCCGGTCCAGAGTTGGTCGATCTCCTCCCGGGAAAAGTCAAAGCGACGGCCATTCAGATCCAGGGTCACATCACTGTCCGACAGCCCTATCGCAACCACATTGTAGCGCTGCCCATCCTCCATGATCAGTTCCAACACTGCAGGGCGATTGTAGTAAGTCAGCGTGTCCCAGGTGCCACGACCGTAGATACAACTCAATCCCACCTCTTCCGCCTTATCACAGGATGAACGTGATTTACCTTCCAAGGGATAGACTCTCTGCCAATAGCCAAACAGGGTGATAAAGGCGCTGTTTTCATTCCCCAAGATGGCGCCGAGAGGGGGCTTATCATCATCCTCCATGGCCACTTTCTTAACCTCTGCGACAGCTACCCCGTGGGACTCCGGGGGGGGACTGTCTTGAGCAGATGGGTTTTCGGCCACCGCTGGGGAGACCCCATCCGCAGGGGCTGGTGTGACGGTTTCAGCGGCCACCGCCACGACAACAGGCTGTTGTTGAGGGGCCGCCATGGCTTGCTGGTCCCTTGGACTTTCTTCAACCGACACCCTATCGGGCAGGGCCTCGGTGGAAGCTAGGGACGGAACCAAGCGCATCAGTTGATCGGCATTCCACACCAACAACGCCGCCAAGCCGCATCCAAGCAGGGCGACAGCGGTCCAGGCCCAGGTGAGCTGACGACGGGAACCCTCACCCAAACCGCTCAGTTCCTGGTAGACACGCTTGATCATACCCCCGGTCACCTGCTTGCCTCTATCGGCGTAGGCCATCAACATCCCCCGATGGCAAAGGATATTGATAACCCTGGGCACACCCTTGCTATAACGGTAGATGTTGCGTAACGCAGCTGCGCTGAACAGGGGATGCTGGGCCCCCGCCACCCTGAGGCGATGCAGGACATAGGCCCGGGACTCGGACTTTGAGAGGGGTGTCAGGTGGTAACGCGCCGTCACCCGTTGCGCCAACTGACGCAGCCGATCCTGCTGTAATAGGCTTTTTAATTCAGGCTGGCCCACCAGAATGATCTGCAGCAGTTTTTGTTTCCGGGTCTCAAGATTGGTGAGCAGGCGTATCTGCTCGAGGGACTCGTAACTGAGATTCTGCGCCTCGTCGATGATCACCACCGTGTGACGTCCCTGGCTATGGGTCTCCAGCAGAAAGGCATTCAGGAAATCGACGATCTCTTTGATGCTGTTACATCCCAGGGGATAGAGAATATGCAATTCATCACAGATTGTCGCCACCAATTCCAAGGGTGTCAGGCGGGGATTGAAGATGAATGCCACATCCACCGCTTTTGGCAATTCATCCAACAATTTGCGGCATAGCACTGTCTTGCCTGTACCGACCTCACCGGTAAGCTGCAAGAATCCTCCGCCTTCGGTGACCCCATAGAGCAGATGGGCGAAACCATTGCGATGCCTCTCGCTCAGAAAAAGGTACTTTGGATCCGGGGTAATGGAAAAGGGATCCTCGGTGAGTCCGAAATAGTTCTGATACATAGTGGCTGGTAGATTCTCTTCCTGCTTCCGCTGAGTTCAGTGACACACAGTCAGCCATACATGTCTTGGTTTGTGGTCTATATACAGCGTCCTAGGTAGGAGTATACCTAAACACTTGCGGTGTGTTTTCAGCAAGCAAAATGCGCGTTGTATCTCAATTTGAGAAATTAGCGATTATTTTTCCCCGGTTGTGTAGAAAAAAGCTTAATAAAAATCAATTAATCGTTGTCATTAAGGTAAATATTGTCGCGCCATTGCCGACTAACTCTATGAGAGACAAGGGTTACTACAAATTTTCAGATATCCGTCCTCGTACCGCACCAGGACCTCATACCTGACGAGTAATGGTAGCTCAGGGGTGAAATAGTCAATTTGTCACAAGCAACTTAGGTAATTTATCACACTATTTAACTAATTATCTTGAAGATTGACTTGTAATTTATTGATATTTTGCTAATTTTTCCAAGTACGATTGACCGATTGAGTTTACGACCATGACTGGCTTATACAAGACCCGCACCTGCAGAGAGTGCCCCCATCAGATCATCAATGGGATTGCCTGTGATTGGCAGCCCGGTGAGTGCCCGATTCAGATTGAAAAGAGACAGAATAAGAAGGCAACCAAGACCAAGGCCTTCTTCCTGACCAATCTGCTCATCGCGGATGATTTTGACGCGGTTCGCAGCAGCAACTGACGCTCGCCACAGATACACAGAGCATCCATCCCAGGATCACTCTCCAGTGGGGGGATGCTGTGTCAACGCTCTCCCATAGGCGTGGGTAAAAAAACTCACGCCTGGGAACAAGCCGGCTGCGGCCGCCGCCATCCACAGATTCACCCACCTGGCATTCCCAGGACCGATCCCCATCAGACTCAGCGGTCAAAGGTATAGAAGAAATCCCCAGACTGGGTACGCCCGGTCTCCGCTTCCAGCTGCCAGCGGTCCGTCAGATCATAACGCATGCGAACCTTGGTCTCGCTGGTCGCCAACTCGTTGACGTACTGAACATACAGCCGGGGCGACAGATAGGTGCCCGCCACCAGGGCAGCCTCTTCCAGGGTGCTCCCGGTCTCCACCCGCAACTCCTCCAGGCCCAACTGTCGCCCCAACTCTGTGGCGACACTGCTGGCACCTGTTGCCTGCAGGACTGCCAGCATGCCCGCGGTTTTACCCGATGACTCCCCCGTGGGACGGCCGGTAACGATATAGGAGAGGATATCGCTCTCTGACATGGAGGGGGATGAAAATAGCTTGAGTTTGGGCTTTTTCATGGTTCCCGATATACGCATACCGGCCTTGATTTCATCGATCTCCCTGACTGCACGCACATCGAGACCAGGATTATCCACCGGGGAGTCGGCAAACAGTGCAAAACCCCGCTCGATTTTCAGATCCTGGCCATAGGCCTGGTAGATGCCATCGCTGATACCCAAACGCCCGCGACCCACAACCGGTCGACCCGGTTCGTCGATGATCATCAGGCCGCCGGTGAATTTACCCCGCAGTCCGAAGCCGTCGAAACTGACCCGCTTGCCCAGACTCAGACGGATCTCCGCATGCAGCGGGGTATCGGGTTGCGCCTGCTGTTTATCCGTGTCGCCGACGATCACCAGGTCGGAACTGCCCGAGACCGCCGTCTCCGGCAAGGTGCGTGGTCTGATCCTGGCGTAGGGCAGATGAATCTTGCCCTTGAGCACGCTCTTTTGCGCACTGTGTTCAAGGCTTAGATCGGGTGAGAGCAGCACTTCCGCCTCCGGCGTGTTCACCACCAGCCACTCATCTCCCTTGATCTTGATTGTGGATGGAAAGCCATTCTCGGCATCCATTCGAGTGGTCCCCTGAAGTGACAATCTTCCCTCTCCTGATCGCACGCTGCCCTCCAGGGAGAGGGTCTTCAGATCCGGGCTCTGCAAACGCAACCCTATATCCCGCAACTCAATGCCAAGTACCGGTATATCCACCGCTCCCCGGCTAAGTTTGGCATCACCGTGCACACTGGGCGCACGCAGCTTCCCACCCAGGGTCATATCGACTGAAAGCTCGCCTTGACTGTTTTGCAGTTGCGGTGACAGCGCAGTGAGCATGCTCAGGTCCTTGATCCCACCTTTGAGTGTGCCGTACAGGATCTGTCCATCGAGATCCAGGTCAGCCAGGTCGATCTTCGGTAATCCCAAACTCAGATTGAATCCACCCAGCTGCTGCAGGGGCAGGGCCAGATCGGCCCGCATACCCTCAGGATCGATGCTGACAGTGGCCTGGCTGCCGGAAAAATCCACCTGTTCCTTGACCGCACCCAGGGGAAAATCCAGTCCTCCCTGAGGGATTGTGAGTTCAGCTCCACCCCCGATACCAACCCCGGCAACCTCTTTGAACTCCGCATCCATGTCTACCGCTCCGGCAATCCGCGTCGTATCCGGCAGCAAGGGTTGCAGCAAACTCAACGGCAGCTGGCTGGCGGCTATTTTTGACTGCCAGCCACCGTTTTGCCCGCTGTAGCTGGCACAAACCCGTGCCTCACCGGAAACCAGGCAGAGGGGTTTCAAATCCTGCTCGTCTATCCCCAATCGAAAGGCCATGGCCGATTCAAGCTGCCACTCACCCGCCTCTGGCGCCGATAGTTTGAGTTGCCGCAGCTGCCCCTGCCATACCCTCTCCTCATCCACACCGGAAACAGCTGCAAGGGAGAGCTGAGGCACATCATCACCCACCAGGTCGATCTGCAGACGATGCGCTGGAATATCTCCTTGGACACTCATATCCAGCGACCTCCACTGTTTACCGAAGCCGCTAATATCTTTGCTATGGAGGGCGAGTGCCAAGCGCTGTTCGGCAGCCATCTGCAGCTCCATATCACCCTGCAGCCGGCCCACCCGGTACCCCGCCAAGCCCAGCTCTCCAGCCTCGATCTCAGCCTTCAGTGTGGGCGCCTGAAGCGTCCCGCCCAGATCTCCCTCGGCCTGTAACTTACCGCTCAATCCGGGCCAAAAGGAGGCCAGCTCGGGGGCATCCACCAACCAGTTCATCGCCAGGCGATCACCCACTGTGCCATCCACGGCTACACGGTTCTTGCCGGTGATCAATTGCAAGCTTTGTATCTTCAAGTCACCCTGCTTGAGGCTCAGCTCTCCCTGCCCATGCACAGGATAGTCCCGCAGAGAGCCGCTCAGATCCCGCAGCTGGAATATCGCCTGCAACTCATCCGCCACCATCCCGCCCCGGGTTACGAGATCGAATCCCAGGTCTCCGGGGAACATGGGGTGTACCAACGCAGGATCCACCCCCTCCCCCGACAATCCCAACTGCCAAGAGAGTGCCGGGCTCCAGGCCAGCTTGCCACTGCCTTCGATCTTGCCTTGCTGCAATCCGACCGCCAGGCTTTGCAGATCGATCTGTTGCAGCGTCCCACTACCGGCAGCATCCAGCTGCAAGGCGCCCACTTCCAGCCTGGAGGCCTGCATCGCCAACTCATAGCGATAGGCATCGAGTCTGCCCTGGAGTTGCAGACTGCCCTCATCACTGCTGATCTGCGGGGCCTCACCGATCAACGGCCAGCGCAAACCCTGCCACTTGAGATCGGCGGAGAGTTCACCATCCTTTGGCAGATATGACCCTGTTGCATTGAGCGCCAAGCCATCCCTATTACTGATACGCAGCCCCTCGATCTGGATGGCGCCCTGGTTGTAGTCCCCACGCAGTTCAGCAACCATCTCGCCGAGCCTGGACTCTTCAAGCTGCAGATTAGCTTCCAGAGCCACCACTTCGAAACTGCCGCTGGCGTGCAGCCTGCCCGCTAGCCGTGCCGGAAAGGTCGGGTTAATCGCCGCCAGCTCTCCCTGCTGCAACTTCAGTTCGGCCCGCCATTCAGGTTCATCCTGCAGATCTGACAACAACGCCTCCAGCTCCCCCTGCATGGGCGATGCGAGCTGCTGTGTGAGTGTCAGCTGGCGCAGATCCCCTCTCAACCGCCCCTGGCCAGCCAGGCTCGGCCCCTCCGGGAGCGCATGCTTCCAGGCAAGATCCAGCGCCATCGGCAATTGCGCATCCAGCCCTATCGACCCCTGCAACGAGAGCTCGGATGAAAATCCCGCCAGCTGGAATTGGGAGAGCAGGAGGCGATCACCCTCAGTGGCCGCCGCAAGGTTGAGGCTGTCGATGCGTATCGGCTCGGCACCCTCCCCCTGACTCAGTTCGAACCCATGGGAGGAGAATTTCGACACGCTGACAGCCAGGGGTAGGGTTACACCCTGAAAAGGTTGCCCAGGGGGGTCCTTCCGGTCCGGTTCACCCGCCGGCAGATCGACACGGGTCTCTTCGAGGGTGAGTTCAACGATATCCAGTCCCAATCCCAACAGCCGCGAAGGACGCCAATCCAGATAGATCCGCTCACTCTCAATCCTTAGACCGTCATCCTGGCGATAGACCAGGCCGGTCAACTCCAGCGGCCCCGCCAGACGGCCATGCAAGATATCCACCTGAAGCTCTCCCGGCACCACTCTTTGTGTCAGATAATAGAGGCGTCTGCTTCCGTCATGGGTGAACATGAGGTAGTAGAGTGTCGCGCACACCAGTAACAGGAACACCAGTATGGTGAGGGAGAGATAGGTGGCGAAACGTTTTACAGCATCCCTGTTCATAACTCCGGCCCTATCACGATATGCAGACGCCATTGGCGCTCGTCCTCAACCCTGCCGCGGGCGATATCGATCCTGATCGGCCCCACCGGTGAACGCCAACGGGCGCCGAAGCCAAGGCTGTAAGCCGTCTCCGAATCATAGTCGGGATCAAAGGCATTGCCCGCATCCATGAAAATCGCACCGCTCCATTTGCCGCTGATAAGCCGCTCCAACTCCACACTGCCGACGGCAAAATAGCGCCCGCCAATTATCTCATCGTTCTCATCCCTTGGGCCCAGGTCCTGATAAGCAAAACCCCGCACGGTGTTATCGCCACCGGCGAAAAAGCGTTTGCTGGGTGGCAGCTCTGTCAGTTCATCGGCCCAAGTCGCCCCCAATTCCATACGATTCAAGACTCGCCATTTGCCCTCACCGAGGCCGCGGATAAACTTGGCCCCGGCATACAGCTGAAAAAAGTTGCTGGTTGAAAGCAACGATTCCGACGCGCCTTCCAGCCTCAATTCCAATCTTTTCCCACGCTGGATATAGGCCTTGCCGTCGCCCTTTATGCGCAACCAGCTAATGCTGGGTACCAGCAGGCGCGAGCTATCCTCCTGCTCACCCACCTCGAAATCCTCATAGCTGTATTCCAGTCCCAGGTCGCGCCGCCAACCCCGTTGCAAACCCACCGAATGGCCAGCGCTAAGCAGTGCCCGGCTGCCTTTGTTGGTATCCGTGTCGAATCGCTCCAATGAGGCCCCGAAACTGACAAAATCCACAGTGGGGCGCTGCAGTGGAACGATATATTCTGTACTCAGGGTGGCGAGGGGTTTCGATATCTGCAGTTTGCTCTGCATGCGATGCCCGTTACGTCCGCGCCGGCGGTTTTTCCAATCCAGGGTCAGCCGAGGCCCCATATCGGTGGAGTAACCCAAACCGATGCGGTAGCGATTGCGCTTGTTCGGCTTCAGGTTGACATCGATGGGAACCCTATCTCCGTCACGCTGATCACGTCGGGTAACCACCTCCACCTGCTTGAAATATTCTGTATCGGTCAGATCACTCTGCAGACTCAGCAGCGACTCCTGGCTGAAGGGGTCTCCAGTATTGAAGGGGATAAAACGGGCGAGAAACTCCGGATTCATGACCTTCTGGTGCATCCTCACCTCACCGAATCGCAACTGCATCCCGGTATCCAGATGCAGGGTGATGGATGCGTTATAGCGCTGCAGATCCACGCGCAACTGATGTTGGGTATAGCGGGCATCCAGATATCCGTGTTCGATGATCTCCGCCAAGAGCTGCTGCTTGGCCTGCTCATAGCGTGTCTGATCCAGCACCTCGCCAACCGTCATGGGAAAGCGCTTCACCAGCTCCGGGTCTTCCGCACCCTCCCCAAGCAGCTGGAAATCGACCTCGGCCAGCTTCACCGGCGGACCCGGCTCAATAACATATGACAACGAGAATCCCTGATCGGTGCGCAGTATCGACGAGTTCACAGTCGGCCTGAAATAGCCGAAGGGGCGCAGCGCAGCCTGGATCTCATCCTCGGCTTTATCATGCAGCAGCCTCAAGCGCGCCTCGTTCATGGATTCACGTTCTCGCTCCCGCTCCACCGAGAGGTAGGCAAGGACGTTTTCCTTCAGTTTCGCATCCAATCCATCGACTTTGATCGCCACATCCAGGGCATACAGAGGTAAAGGACAGATCAGCCAGGCCAAAATGAAAACCAGCTGCCGCAGATAGCAGCAGCCACCTCTTATGTGACTCACCCGATCTACGGCATCTGGATTTAGGTGGATATCGCTCAAGAGAAGTCCAGGCGCAGTCTGTTTTGAATCTGCCCGATCATCACATCCGGCAAGCCCGCTTGCTCGGCGAACTGGCCCCAGTTTGAGAACACCTCGAGCACCTCCGCGACGATCGCCTCCCCCCGTCCCCGCTTCATAGATGCCCCCTTGGCGCAGGCCTTGAAGTCCTCCATGGTGAAGCCCTCGCGCTTGCCGTTCAGGCTCATCTGGTGGGTCGCGGTCCAAAGCCCGTCGGGATTGTAGCTGTATGTCATGTCGAAGGCCGGTGACAGAGACCAGGCCCCGGACTTATCCATGAGAAAGGCGATATTCTTCACATGGTCGTCCTGATTGCGACCGATGATATTAAATGCCATGCGGCGAAACTGCTCCTCGGTGGACTGCATCGGCAGACCCAGTTGGCGTATTACCATCAACGCCTGTTCATAGCTGTAACCCCCCGCCATATTGAAGTCGTAGTGGGCCATGGCGCACAGGGATTGCATATGCAGCTTCTCACCCCCGTCCAGACGGTCGAATCGCTTGGTCATGAAGTGACGCCGACCTCCCTCCTCGAACAGCCTAGACTCGTTGATATGGATACCGCACGCCTTTGCCATCAGATAGTAGGCATATTCTATGGCGCCATATCCCTGAGGGTCCTCCAACTCTTTATCCCGATTACCGCTGACACCGTCAAACTTCAACAGCCAATACTCGAAGCCCTCACCGGCGCTAACCTGACCGGAGCGAACCTCGTTGCTGAGAGGATTCCAGGCGATTACCGCCTTCGCCCGCGCCCCCCCGGCAGAGGTACCGACCCGTAGAATGTCCCTTAGGGCCTGCCCTTTCTCGGAAGCGGCGAAAGAGTGGCTTAAGCGTCTTCGCTGGGAAAGTATTTGCGACGCCAGATCAACCAATCTGTCGATCTCGATGGGGCTCGCATAGCGGGCCCTCGGCCCGATCACCGGCGCATACTCCAGTGCGCCCATGCCACGTTGCCCCGTGTAACAGAGGCGCTCAATGGCATTCAAATCCTGGCTCGATCTCCCCTGGGAGGCGAGCCAGGTGTCGATCAGGAGATTGCCAAATCTATCCGGCAGCGAGTCAGCCAGCAGTCCGGGCAGACCATGGAAGGTCTCCCGGGCAAGTTGAGGAAAACGATACAGGCGGTTCGACAGGGGCATCATCATCGGTGCCACCTCGATACCACTGCGAACAAAGGCAGGATCGTATTCGAATACGGCCGTGCTCTCACCATCCTGCAAGGAAACAGCGCCAATGGAGCGCCCCCAGAGACGCACCTCGGCAACCGTGGTCACGACTTCTCACCCCAGCGCCAGGGTGTATCCTTGTCAGCCTTGTCACGGGGAGTGGACGCCCGCTTGCGTACCTTCCCTTTACGCTTCAGCAGATCCATCGGCCGCTGGATCGGTTCCGGAAACAGCAGATCCAAACCCGAGAACAGGTCCAATACACGCAGCAGGCGGATCATGCTCGACATCTGTGCCGAGGAGCCTGCCTCAATCCGTTCCACGGTACGCTTGGCAACCCCCGCCTGCTCAGCCAACACCGCCTGGGTCATCTGCATATCGAGACGACGTTGCAGAATACGCTGGCCTATCTCCGTCAGGACCGCCTCATCCGAGACCAAATCTGATATCTTCATATTCGCCATATGTTAAGAAATAGCTGGGATCAGTCTACTTATATCGCACATTATTGCGACTGCGAAGACCTATATCAATTTATATCTTAATATTTGACGAATTATAGATAAAAATATCAATATTTCGTCATATTTGACGAATTTTTACATGGCAATTCCACTCTAACCCAGGGACACCCGGGATCGGGGACAGCGCCGATCCGCTCAGGGCCTGGCAGGAAACAGCCACCAACCAACCTCGTCAATAACCCCCAGACGAGGTAGGCTAGGATTATGCAGACGATCGACATCCACACCCATCTGCTAAACCGGGAAGTCACCTTCCATCGCCCCTACGACAGATTCGCGGTACAGCTCTTTGCCCGCAGCCTTGGGGTCGACCCGCGCGCCTTGAGACGCCGACCCTATGAAACCTATGTGGAAGCCATGGCCAAGGCGGTCACACAATCCGCCTATGTGCAGAAGACCTGTCTGTTCGGTGTCGACGCCCGTTACGACAAACAGGGCAGAGAGATCGATCGGGATAAGACCGTCTGCGCCAGGAACGAGGATGTATTGGCTGTCGCCGCCAGCTATCCGGATCAATTCATCCCCTTCCTGTCGGTCAATCCAAGGCGCTCCGATGCCCTGGATCTGATCGACGAATTTGTGCAGAGAGGATGTCGTGGCGCCAAATTTTTGCAGAACTACTGGGGGCTCGATCTCAACAGCGAACAACTAATCCCCTATTACGAAAAACTGAAACAGCATCGTCTGCCGTTGGTGGTGCATATCGGCAGTGAATACACCATACACTCCTATTCAAGCTATGAACACGTGGAGATGCTGGATCTGCCATTGGGTGTCGGGGTCACCGTGATTGCGGCCCATATGGGGCTGGGGCGATTCGAACACAAACTGCGTGTCTGGAGAAATCTCAGCAGACGACCCTGTTACTTCGATAGAGACTATTTTCGATTACTCGAGATGTTGACCCAGTATCAGAATCTCTATGCTGATATCTCCGCTATCCTTGTGCCACTTCGGGCCAGGGCCTTGCGTCACCTCTCACAACAGAAGCAGGTGCATGAGAAGATCCTTTTCGGCACTGATTACCCGGTGCCCTTTACGGTACGCCACAACAGCTTCGACCTGAACAGCACCACCCGCAGGCGCATCGCACAGGTTGAGAATCCCTTCGATCGTTATACAGCGGTTATGCTGGAGTACTTCCCCGCCACGAGTCCCATCTATCGCAACCATGAAAAGCTGTTGCCCAATCCGGGTAAAGAACAGACAGACCGATTGGCTAGTCCCGCAGGCTAGCCACCAAGGCAACTAATCTCTCGTTTAGTTCGCGGTTTTTAAGCACCCCCTGCTGCAGATCAAAGTTTTCATAAAAACTTGGCACACTGAGACTGCCCTTGACCAGAGCACTAAAGCGGGGAAGCGCTGCAGTTGCCAAAGCGAGCACGCCGGCGCCCCCTCTCGCCCCGGGTGACGTGGAAAGCACGACCACCGGCTTATCGCCGTATATCTCCTTGCGTATTCTCGAACACCAATCAAACAGATTTTTATAGGCCACACTGTATGAGCCGTTATGTTCCGCAAAAGAGATAATCAGCGCATCGCACGAATCTATTTTTGATAAAAAGTCCTGCGCCAATTTCGGTTGACCAAGCTCCTCTTCCCTGTCGACACTGAACAGTGGCAACTCATAATCGTTGAGGTCCAAAATTTCAACTTCTGCCTCTTTCAGCAGGCTGCAGGCGTAGGTCGCCAACTGCTTGTTTATGGATTTTCTACTGTTGCTCGCTGCGAACGCTACTAGTTTCAATCCTGCCTCCTCGTTGCATAGCCACGGCTGACCGCTGCCAAACGGCTATGATCCATAACCTTGGCCTGTTATGCATGGTTGATGTTTCTACTCTGGGTTTGTGGCGTACTTACCTGAGTAGTGATAGCTATAAGCCATAAAAATAATCAGCGCAACGGCAAAAAGAGTAATGACGAAACTGAACTCAATGGCACCATCCAGGGAAAACTTGATGCGTGTTGCGGCAATCAGTGTCACAACGAGTATGGTTGGCGGCAGAATCCACCTTCTCTGCAAAGGCCTTCTATCGGCAATCAGCAGCAAGACCGCCCAGGAGAATGCAATTACCGATGCAAGCCCCATGGGATACACCGTTGCCGCTACTCCCATTCTTTCAGGCATCAATACCAGACCCGCAACCACGAAATCCGCAATCGCCGCGCTCCAATAACTCAGTCTCAACAATAAAACAGCTCTATCCATTTCCCTATGCACCTGTTGACGGTGGCAATACAAACCTTAATGCAGCCTATGGGTAAGATCTCAAGCATACGCTTGAAAGCAAAAACTGTCAGCGTCAATAACAGTAACAATTTAAGTCTGCGCTGACTGTAAATTTAAACACTAAGACAACGCCCCTTGATGGGCCTTATGATAATTGGCAGGATGCTGTTTACGGGTCAACAGATTCTTTATATGCCAGTGCTCACTCTCCGGCACAGCCTCATCGATACTGATCTCTCCCCCCTGGTTGCAGGCAATGGGCTTTCCATCCCTATACAGAATACGATGACCTGCCTGGGCGGGGATACGTTTGCCAGGGGTTATGATACCGGTCAGATTCAATGGGTCTGCACTACTGACGGTCACCAGCTCATCCACGTCCTTTCTCTTACGCACCTCTCGCATCATGCTCACAGCCTCCGGCAGGGCGAAGTGCTCACCGGCAAATTGCTGCACGAAACGGCCGCCCCTGATCTCACCCCGCGCCTCTAAACGTCGAAAACAATAGAGCAGGTCACGCCAGGAGGGCAGATCACTCTCACGCTCGAGCAGTTTTCTAAACACAATCCCATAGCGGATCAGCAGGGTCCGGGCGATCTGCTCAATCCGTTGCGACTCGTCCTGATGGGGAATGGGGGCGCGTATCAATGACCAGCGGCCCCCCGAAGAGAGAGGTGCCTGTAGTGCCGGACGACGCCGACTGCGCTTACGCTCTTTCTCCGGCGTGATCATGGCACGTAAACCCTGGTACTGATCCGAGTTGACCAACCCCCAGGCAACCAGCTCGCCCAATGCACCCTCCAGTTGGGTCTTCAGCAGACCGGTTTGCTGTTGCAGATCATCGAAGAAACTGGCCCCCCACTGCTGCAGCACATCCAACACCTTGGTCGCTGTGGCACTCACCCCAACCGGGACAGTCATATCGCTCCGGCACCAGACCGAGAGGTGTGGCCGAAAGACGAATGTCAGGGGAGTGGTCCTGATTGCCGGACTCTTGCGCTTACCCTGCTTGACCTCAGTTGCCTGCAAACGCAGCCAGGCAAGCTTGCCCGCGGCGCACAGCTCATCCAGTTCACTAGAGAAGTAGGGCTGTAGCCGAGCCGGCAAAATCTCCGCTTCCCAACTGCCTGCGGGCAGACTGAGACCTTCAAGTTGCAACATCACCCGCTCCAGGGCAGCCACCCCTTGTGCGGGTTCGTCCAGACCCTGCCAATTGAACAGGAAGCGCATAAAGTCAGCGGGACTTACCGGCTCGATCTCACTGTGCAACTGTTTCAGGGTGTAGCGGTGAATACGTGCCAGCAGACCCCGCTCACACCACTCAAGGGCCGAAACCCGGGGATCGAAATGGCCCTGGATCACATAACCCTCCTGCTCCAGCTCATGCAGCGCCCGTTGTACTTCGACGCTGGCCAGGGCCAAGGGTTTTGCCAACTGCTCAGGAGTGACCGGTCCCAAGGTCTCCAACCGGCTGCGGATGATTTCGGTGACAGCACAGGCATGGGTTTCTGCCTCTTTTGCCGGCAACGCCTCTATCTCAGGTGACAGGGTATGCTCAGGGCAGATCAAAGACAGCGCCTGCAACCGCTCTGCCGCAACCCATAAAACCCAGCCCGCATTGGACAACCGTGTGGCACGCCTTTGGCGCTGCAATTCCGCAAGGTAGTGCTGCCATTGCACGAGCACATCTGTATCGATTTCCCCCTCTTCGATAAAGCCGGCAATCAACAAACCATCGTGCAATTCATCCGCGCTGCGCGGTTGCGGCCAGGCCTCCTCTCTCACCCGTTGAATCGCCTCTGGTTTCAAATGTCCCAACTCGGCGGCGCTCTGGGGATCCATGTGCCGTCGCTGCTGTACCGCCAGTGCCCGTCGCTCCTCCGCCGGCGCATCATCGAGGAAGGCATAGGGTCTGGCATTGAGGATCTCCAGCGCCATCGGCGAAGGGGTGGGTAACTCCCTGGCGGTCACTTGAATGCGCCCTTGCTCGATCGCATCCAGCAGCTGCTTCAGACCCTCGATATCCATCAACTCATGCAAACAGTCCCACAATACCTGGTTCACCAACGGGTGGTCAGGCACCTCACGATCGCCCTGGATATTTTCAAAACAGGCGAGCTGGTCCGGGAATACCAGTGCCACCAGGTCCTCAGCATCATTGCGCTGGAACGGTGCGGGGACCCGCTTGCCCCCGCGCATGCGGGGTACCGCCAGGGAAATGTTGCTCACCCAGCGCCAGCGGGTGGGAAACATCGGTGCTGCGAGCAATGCCTGTATCAACACCTGTTCGACGCTTTTCGATTTTAGATAACCCGCCGGTTCATCCAGGGGAAAACTGTGGGTCGGCCCCAGGGAGAGGATCAGGTTGTCCTCGTTGGCGGCGGCCTGGAGTTCGAAATTGAAGCGCCGGCAGAAACGCTTGCGCAGGGCCAATCCCCAGGCCTTGTTCACCCGCGATCCGAAAGGTGCATGGATGACGAAATGCATATCGCCGCTCTCATCGAAGAAACGTTCGAAGACAATATGCCTTTGACTCGGCAACACACCGAACAGGGCCTTGTTGGCCGCCAGGTATTCCACCAGCTGGGATGCTACCAGCGACTCGAGGCCATGCTCCTGCCGCAGGTATTCGAGTGCCGCCTGCTGACCCTTATCCAGCAACCGGTCCAGGGTCTCACGCAGACGGGATACCCCATGGGAGAGCTCATCACTGCGGCCCGGCGCCTCGCCGAACCAGAAGGGGATCGAGGGGGGTTGACCCTGGGCGTCCTCCACGAACACCCGACCCTGCTCGATCTTCAACATACGATAGGAGAAATTGCCCAGCTGGAAGATATCCCCCGGCATGCTCTCGAAGGCGAAATCCTCATTCAGGCTGCCCACGAAAAGCCCCTCCGGTTGCAGGATCACATCGTAGTCGAACTGATCGGGTATGGCGCCGCCGTTGGTGATGGCAGTCAGGCGGGCGCTGCGTCGCGGTCGCAGCACGCCGTTCACCACATCCCGGTGGATATAGTCGCCACGTCTGCCCCGCCGGGTGTGGAATCCGTCGGCGAGCATCTTCACCAGATCGATGAAATCCTTCTCCGCAAGGGTGTTGTAGGGGCGGGCGCATTTGAACACCCGGTAGAGGGCTTGCTCATCCCACTCCCGGGCGGAGACCTCGGCGACGATCTGCTGTGCCAACACGTCCAGGGGATGCTCGGGGATCGGAATACGGTCCAACTCACCCCGGCGAATGGCATCGAGCATGGCCACCGACTCCACCAGGTCGTCACGGCTGAGGGGGAAGAGCCTCCCCTTGGGGGTGCCTGTCAGCTGGTGCCCGGAACGGCCCGCCCGTTGCAGAAAGGTGCTGATACGACGCGGCGAACCCAGCTGGCATACCAACTCCACTGCACCGATATCGATGCCAAGTTCCAAGGAGGCAGTGGCCACCAGGGCGCGCAGAGAACCCGACTTCAGGCGCTGCTCCGCATCCAGACGGTGTTCTTTCGCCAGGCTGCCGTGATGGGAGGTCACCGCCTCCTCCCCCAGGCGCTTCGCCAGCGCCGCCGCCGCACGTTCCGCAAGGCGGCGGGTGTTGACGAAGATCAAGGTGGTCTTGTGTTGGGTTATAAGCTGCTCGAGCCGACGGTAGATCTCCTCCCAGGCCTCGTTGGCCATCACCGCCTCAAGGGGGGAGCCGGTGAGTTCGATGGCCAGATCCCGGGTGCGAAAATGGCCGGTATCGACAATGGTACAGGCCCGTTGCCGCGGGTCGTCGTGTTGCCCGGTGAGAAACTGGGCCATCGCTTCGATCGGTTTCTGGGTCGCCGAGATGCCAATCCGCACCGGCGGCCTGTTACACAACTGGTTAAGCCGCTCCAGACTCAATGTCAGGTGGGCGCCGCGTTTGTTACCGGCCAGGGCGTGGATCTCATCCACGATCACACTACCTACTGTGCGCAACATCTCACGCCCCGATTCGGAGGTCAGCAGGATATAGAGGGACTCCGGGGTGGTCACTAGGATATGGGGTGGGGAGCGTTTCATCAGTGCCCGTTGCGCCGGGGTGGTATCACCGGTACGCACCAGCACGCGAATCGGCACATCCGGACAGCCGCTTTCCATCAGGGCATCCCGGATTCCGTTCAAGGGCTGCTCCAGGTTCTTATGGATGTCATTGGAGAGTGCCTTCAGCGGCGAGACATAGAGCACCTGGGTCTCATCGGCCAGGGGAGAATCCAGCCCTTCGACCACCAGCCGGTCGATCGCCGCAAGAAAGGCCGCCAGGGTCTTGCCTGAGCCGGTCGGCGCTGAGATCAGGGTATTCTGCCCGGCCTGAATCGCCGGCCAGGCCTGTTCCTGGACCTCGGTGGGCCCATGGAAATGGCGCTCAAACCATCTACTGACTGCCGGGTGAAACTGGAATGCAGACATGTTCCCATGATAGCCCTATTTCCCTACCCGAGAACAAATCCTATACTCGATTTACGCCTTTCGACAGACAATAATCAAAGAATCCAATGGTGGAGGGAGCCCTACCATGACAACAGCACTGATTGCGATCGCCGCTCTTATTGCCGTGCCCCTGATCTACCTGGCCACCCTGGACGGCAACTACCGGGTCAGACGATCGCTGGAGATCCCCGCTGAGCAAAAAATCCTGTTCCGCAAGATCAGGGATTTCAAGAGTTGGTCCGATTGGAGCCCCTGGCTGATGCATGAGCCTGACACTGCTCTTGCCTTCTCCGATGCACCGGACCAGGAGGGGGGCTGGTACAGCTGGGACGGTAAAACCGTCGGTGCAGGCAAGCTGACCCACGAAAGATTCATCGGTGAAGAGAAGATCGAGCAGCGGATCGAGTTCAAACGACCATTCAAGTCCGTGTGCAGCGTCTGGTGGGAGTTGCAACCGACAACTGACGGCACCACCCTGGTCCACTGGAATATGGCCGGCAGTATGCCCTTTCTGCTGCGTTTCATGACAAAGCGGATGACAGACTACATCGGCAAGGACTACGACACCGGCCTCTACCTGCTGCGCGGTGAGCTGGTAGCGGATGCGGAGGTCCCGCGCATCACTTTTGAGGGTCCTGTGGAACTGCCCGATCAGACCGCACTGACGATCCCGTTCGACGGTCATCTCGAAGCGATGAAAACAGCCATGAAGGAGGGGTTTCCAAGACTCGGCAGCTATGTGGATGAGAAACAGCTGTCTGCCACAGGTTATCCATTCACCATCTACCACAAGGTTGATCTGAAGAGCATGCATTTCAACTGCGAGATGGGGATACCGGTGGCTGCACAGACCCGCTCATCGGAATTCGAGATCAAATCGTTTCCCGGGGGTCGCTACTACAAGACCCGCCTGCAAGGCAGCTACGAATTTCTCGAACTCGCCTGGTACCAGGCCTATGCCCACCTGCAGATGCAGAAGATCAAACCCCTGCACAAACATGCCTCACGGGAGGTGTATGAGAACGATCCCACCACGGTCAGCCATAGCAACGAGATCGTGACTTCGATCTATATTCCAATCAAATAACAGAGATGGGGCCGGATAGGTATTGTGTAAAAAAATATCCAATTCAGCTAGCAATGACCGGAATATCCGCTAGCGGCGCATTATCAAGTATCACTTCATATTGATCGATCACCGGGTTTATAATTTCCGTTCCGCGAATGATGAAGTAATAAAGGAGCATGAGCATGCATAAGGAACGCAAACTTCTACTTGCCTACATTCTGATCATTCCACTTTTACACGCTTGCGGTGGGGGTGGCGGGGGTGATGACGGCAGCCCGGACAGCACCAACGACAGTGGCGATATCACCAATACATCACAGGACTACTCGGGGGAGACAGGTCAGGCCACCTTGACCAGTGACAACAGCAAGGAACTTGCCACCGCCGGCGCCTCCGGTACCAAACAGGCAGTCAGTTCTGACAGTGTACCGCTGGTCGCGGCACGCACCGACCTGCCGTTCAGTCGGGAAGAGATCATAGAGGAATCTACCAGATGGATAGTCGATATATTTCAGCGGGATGACATCAGCCAATCGGCACCGGGTGCAACGGCTGCCAGAACAATGGATATGTCCAGCTCTCTGTGTGACAGCGGATCCGTAATCGTTGACTATCCGGATACAGGAACCGCCGGTAATTGGAGTATCGATTACGACCAGTGCACACGCACGACCAGTTATGGCAACAGCAGTTACTCAACCAGCTTCGATGGCTCCGTAGAGGGGACCTACAGCCAGGTCGGGAACGGATTCCACATGGAGTACCGCTATGTGAACTTCACAGTCAGTGTACAGAGCCCAAGCCTCAACTACAGTGAAACCTTCAACATGACCATGACCTGCTCGGCTTCCACCAGCAACGGGTCGGATGTCAGTTGTAATTACTATTCCGACTATCAGGGCTATGACAATCGCACCTACCGGGTCAGTGAAGCCAGTGTCTCCGGCAATGCCACATCCGGCTACTCCGTGACTGCCCGGGTCTACGATCCCGATCATGGTTACGTATCCATCATAACCGAGATACCTGTGACCTTTGATTGTTCCAACGGATTCCCGAGTGCGGGCAGGATTCGAATCGAGGGAGCCAATGGTGCAGTGGCGACGGTGGAGTTCATCAGTTGCAGCCAGTATGTGGTGACCTTCAACGGGGTTGCAAACACCTATAGCTGGTCTTGATTCGGCACAGGGTTCATAACCAGGAGCCCGGCTGTTATGCCGGGCTCTGCATTAATAGTTTAACCTTCCAGATCACTATCATTGAGCGCTAATAAGTAAGGGCTTCCGCCTCATAGTGAATCCCGCTGCGCTCCGCCTGTTCACGAATGGCGCTGTAGAGTTTGTGATCAAGAGAGCCTTTGGCTCCTCCTGACTTCTTCACTTCCTGTTTAAGATACTCCTTGCGTTGTGCCGAAAGGGCATCGATCTCTTTTTGCAGGGTCTGACGCTGCTGGGCCTTTTCACTGATCACTGCCTGTTGCTCCTGTGGTGCCATGGCCTTTATGGAGGCGGGCAGATGTTCCCGGTCGATGCTATCGAGTTCGACCCGGCCGCTTGCCACATCATCCACCAGCTCACTGTCACCCAGGAGATTGGACTTTCCACTCCTGGAAGCGTTGAAGGTGGCACGGCGCGCACGGGATTCCACGGAGGCAGACTCATGCAGCTTGTCGGCTGCTTCCATTTTCCTGCGTTTTTCCTCACGCACCTTTTCAGATCCATAATAGAGGCGGGTTTCATCCAGCTTCCTGGAGAGCTTGGCCAGCTTCTCATCGAACGGGGTAGCAATGGCCACCGCATTGCCGTCTTGGGAGACCTGGACATACTGCCCAAGACCCGCCTGGGCAATCTTGTTCCAGACCAGGCGTGTCGGGGCGCTGTTTCCGGCCTGTATGGTATTCACCACTATCCCCCTGGCATTGGCCAACTTTATGGTTTGCGGATACTTCACATCATCCTGGTAGTCCATGTGGGGTGGCGCGTCCCCCACCAGGAAGACGACGCGATAGGCACCCTCATCCTGGCTCCAGGAGATCTTATTGACCGCATCATGCAGGGCCTGGTTGACACTCTCGGGACCGTCACCGCCCCCTTCGGCACGAAAATCCATGAGTGTCGCATAGACCGAATCGAGATCTTCGGAGAGATCCACCAGTTGCGTAACATAGCTGTCCCCCCGGTCCCGATAGGCCACCAGCCCCATCTTGATTTCGGGTGCCGGCTGCGCCTGGGCCATGGTTGAGGCGATAGACCAGATCTTCTCTTTGGCCGCCTGGATCAAGCCACCCATGCTACCGGTGGTATCCAGGGCAAACACCACTTCGATTTTCGGTGATTCCTGGTTCACGGTGTGCACTGCCGGCACCTGAACAGGATCCGGCAACGGCACATTAACCGCAGCCACATCCTTGAGAGCGGGATAGAATGCGATGCCACCGGCGGTAAAGGTGAACAGTGCTGCTGCAATAATTTTCGATTTCATGATCTTCTCCATGTTGATTAACGTACAGTGGATAATTTGGCCAGCGCGGCTTGCGCGCTACGATGGGCGAGTTGGAAAGGATCTTCCTCACCAGCTGCGGTTGCAGCCCTTTTGCTCGATCGCTTCCAGCTGTTGGGGATGAAGACAAACAGCGCCTGGACGAGAAAAAAGCTCCACACGCTGAGGGACAGGCTGCCGCTCTGTAACAGCGCCCATAGGGCAGCCGCCAAACCGAACAGCAGTAAAGCCAAATCAAACAATGCGGAGATGAGACTGGCGTAGAAATAGAGCGATCGGAGCAACCAGATAAGCCCCAGATGGGCCATCAGATAGATCGGCAGACTCAGTCCCATCAACCAGATGACAACCGCCGCTACCAACCAGATACTCATACTGGTGATACGCCCAACCTTTTCGCCACTGCGGCGCAACAGATAGATTGCATAGAGCAATCCCGCCCCTGCTATCAACAGACGCAGCACAAAATCAGTGACGAAAACTGTTGTGAGAACACTGAAGAGGGCGCCCCCACCAAGCGTGGCGATCAGCGCAACGCCGACACCTTCCAAAAAACCGGGCCGTTTCATGACGCTTCCCTCCTCTGCTTTTCACGCAGAAAGGCGAGTTCGATATCATCTTCGTTGACGGCGAATTGACCCATGAAATCAGGTTCGTTCCAACAAGCATGCTCAGTCTCCTGCTTATCCGAGCCCGCAAGCAGCTCCGCCTTCTGCTGCATGGAATCGAGACGGGAGCGGTTTTCATCGATGCGTTTTTTCAGCACCTCTCCCGCTTCCTGAAACTCTTGCTGTTTACGCGCGAGATAGTCGAGATATCGTTGCGCCTCTAACTTGCGTTTCAACAGGGTCCTTGCCAAGGCCTCGTTGCCGGTATCGAAACAGAGGTCCAACTCTTCAGTCACCCGGTCGAGCCGTTGCTCAAGTTCAGCCTGGCGCGACAGGATCTGCTTCAGCTCCAGTTCGATGACCTTGACCCGCTGATCGTCCTTGGCTAACGCCTCTTGCATATCCCGGACTGCCTGCTTGAGGAGGATTTCCGGCTCCTCCATGCGATCGAGAACCGCATTCACGTCGGCGCGAAACAGTTGGGATAGTCGTGTGATGAGTGCCATAAGAGTCTCCTTGTGTTTGAATGTCTAATCAAAGTCTAAGAAGGGGACGGCATGGGGTGTAGGCAGAATAAGGTAAAACTGCGCGGCCTGGATTTACATAGAATTTACATTTCCCATGACATAACTTGGTAACCTTTGAATAGAGACCAATCCATATAGAGTTGGAGCAGCATGAGCCAAAAACCACGTATCCTGATCGTCGAAGATGAAGAAGCTATCCGGGTGGGACTGGTGGACGTATTCATCTACCATGGCTTTACCGTGGATAGCGCAGCCGAGGGACCAGCCGGTCTGCAGCAAGCCCTGACCGGCAGATTCGATATGATCCTGCTCGACGTGATGCTGCCCGGCATGAACGGCTTCGATATCTGTAACCGGATTCGCGAACAGGACAAGGATCAACCCATCATCATGTTGACCGCCAAGACCAGCGATGAGGATATCGTCCAGGGTCTCACCCTGGGTGCCGACGACTATGTGGCCAAACCCTTTTCCGTAGCGCAACTGGTGTTGCGGGTAGAGGCTGTATTGCGACGCTCCCGAAACAGTGAGGCCGAGCAAAACCAGATCAACCTGGGTAACGAGGTGGAGATCGATATGCTCAATCTCTCCGGCACGCGCAGTGGCGAGTCCCTCACGTTCACCAGGCGGGAGATGGAGATTATTCAATACCTGCACAACCACCGGGAGCGTCCCGTATCCCGGGAGGAGCTCCTCAACAAGGTATGGGGGTATGCGAAAAATGCCGCTATCGAAACCAGAACCGTAGATATCCATATCGCCAAGCTACGCCGGAAGATCGAAGCCAATTCAGCTGAACCCCGCTTTTTAACCACGGTGCGGGGCGCCGGTTATCGCTTGCTGGTGGATTGAAATGGCTCGCTCCCCCCTCAACAGCCTAAGCAAACTGCAGCTGCGTCTTTGGCTGATGGTGTTCTTCTTCACCCTGGCCATTCCCAGCGGTCTACTTGTCTATCAAGCCTATGATCAACTGAAGTGGGAGGCCTTTCATCGCCACCGGGTGCTGGCCGAGGAGCTGGCCGCACGCATCGATCAAGGTTACGCACAGCTCATCGAAGCGGAGGAGCGGCGCCCATTCGTCGATTACAACTTTCTCGTGGTTGCCGGGGACCCCAAGAGCAACTTCATTCAACGCTCTGCGTTATCGGACTTTCCTGTTCGCTCCCCGATACCCGGCATGATCGGTTATTTTCAGGTGGATAGCGAGGGCGCTTTTAAAACCCCGCTACTTCCCGATACGGCACTCGCTGCCAGTGAATACGGCATTCAGGCCAACGAGCTAGCGCAACGCCGTGCACTGGCGAATCGTCTGCGGAGTATCCTTGGTGAAAACCAGCTGGTAAGGGCGGAACAACAACCAAAGAACGGGGACGAACTGACCCGAGATATGATCCCAGCCGAAGAGATCACACTCAGTGAGAGTACCCGGCCCTTCTACTCATCACCCACTGAGCAGCACCGCAGCCGAGAGAGCAAGTTAACAGCGGAGCAGGATAAGGCGTTTGGGGATAGCATATCCAAGAAAGAGATTGCGGCGGGACAGGCTGCCTTTGACCGCCTGTCGGAACAAAAAGCGCAACCAAAGTCGAAACCGCTTAGGGGTTCCAACATACTTGGCCGTGTTGAAGACCTGCAACTTGACAGCAGCTTCGAAGCGGACCAGTTGTCGATACGCCAACGAAGGATTGTCTCCGAGGAGAAAGCCAAGTTGGCGAAGCGTGCCCCACGCATCGAGCGCAGCGCCCTGCCTGAACCGGAGTCTCTTCCTCTACCATCCGCAACCATGGCTGCGCCCCAGGCTTCGACAGGGTCGCCGTTACGCATCCACACCTTTGAAAGTGAGATCGACCCAATCGAAATGAGCCTGCTGGAGAGTGGCCACGTGGTGCTCTACAGAAAGGTATGGCGTGACAACAAGCGTTACATCCAAGGCATGTTGTTGCAACAGAGCGCCTTTCTGAGCGGGATCATTGAAAGCGGTTTTCGCGCCACATCCCTGGCACGGATGAGCGATCTGATCTCTGCCTACCAAGGCAATCTGTTATCAGCAATCTCGGCCACAACGGGAGGACGCTATGTGACCGGCACCGAAGCCCTGCGTGGCGCACTCCTCTATCAAACCCGGCTCAGCGCACCCCTCAACGATCTGGAATTGATATTCACCGTTCAGCATCTGCCCGCCGGACCGGGCGGCGTGGTCATCATCTGGATCGCCGTGATTCTGTTTCTGCTTCTCAGTGCAGGTTTTTATGCCATCTACCGTTTGGGTATGAGACAGATAAACCTGATCAGCCAACAGCAGGACTTCGTCTCCGCCGTCAGTCACGAGCTGAAGACTCCTCTCACATCCATACGCATGTATGGAGAGATGCTGCGGGAGGGCTGGGTGGTGGAAGAGAAGAGACGCGAGTACTACGACTATATCCACGATGAGAGCGAACGCCTGACACGCCTGATCAACAACGTCCTGCAACTCGCGCGTATGACCCGCAACGGTCTGCAGGTTCAGCTCAAGTCAGTCTCGGCAGGAGAACTGATGGATATGATTGGCTCAAAGATCGAGTCTCAGACAAAGCGTGCAGGATTCGATCTCAAGCTGCACTGTCCCGCGGACTGCGCAGATCAAACACTCCAGATCGACCCGGACTACTTCACCCAGATCATCATCAACCTGGTGGACAATGCCATCAAGTTCTCCGCCAAGTCCGAGATAAAGGCCATC
Source organism: Candidatus Thiodiazotropha sp. (assembly GCA_040507005.1). GTDB lineage: Bacteria > Pseudomonadota > Gammaproteobacteria > Chromatiales > Chromatiaceae > Thiodiazotropha. The sequence goes on along the minus strand of JBEVVS010000221.1, from coordinate 21,581 downwards.
GATATCGAGTGCAGTCTGCAGCAGGATAGTGGCGTGGATTTCAAGGTGCGGGACTACGGCCCCGGAATCGCAAAGGATCAGTTACAGAAGATCTTCAAACTCTTCTACCGATCGGAAAACGAACTCACCCGTGAGACAGTCGGAACAGGCATCGGCTTGGCCCTGGTGAGCCAGTTGACCACGGCGATGAACGGCAGCGTGGATGTGGTGAACAAGGATCCGGGGGTGGAGTTTCGCGTCAGTTTCCTAGCTTAATGTCAAGTTAGGATTGCCAAGCTGTCAATTAGCTCCTTAATAACTCTATTGAACGGCTGGGCAAAGTGGAGTGAGCGAAAGCGAGCATACTTTGGAGCCCATGGCTATGTGCGGTTATTCCAAGATGTAGGGTCCTTTCGAGCATGAAAAACTGCTGTGACAATTACATAATTATTTTTAACGAAATAGAATATACGGTAAGGAAAGCGCCTGATTGGAATACGTCTTAGTCCCTTGTGTATTTTACGATATACAAGCGGATTCCTTTGTAGCTTGCCTAAGGCCTCTTCTATGCATAGCAGGAAATCGTGGCCAAGTCCTTCTCTTTTCACTTCGTAATAATTAAATTGTTCATCAATATCAAATTCAGCATCTTTCCGAATAGTGAGTGTGTAGCTCATTATTTAGAAAGAATTCTAGCTTTGACACTGGACCATGAGGAACCTACATCTTGATCAATTTCGAAAGCCGCAAGCCGTCGATCCAACTCATCTTTTTGAGTCTCAGTGAGCTTAATTTCTGTGTCTTCTGCAACTATGCTGTCCCACAAGGCTTCGGCGAGCATGATTCTCTCAGAAATTGTAAGCGATTGTATTTCCATGAAATATTCTCTGCACTAGATAGATATTAGTTAATTTTAACACACATTTATGGGGGCACGGTTGGCTTACTAATTGGAACATAAGGCTTTAACGACATGCATCGTCAGGCGTCTTGACGCCCAATTAGTTATGCAATTTCACGTGCACGACACTCTTTGCTCACAAACAGGGCAAACTGATACTTTTGCCACACTGCTAACTATCGAGTTGCATCTTGAACGTCTACCTTCTCGGCAGAGAACGTCACCCCATTCTGTTGTTGATACATCCGGATGAACTTTGCCCAACAAAGTTATTGTAGGCTCGCTATCTGTGACCCCTTCTTGTGTTCCCCAACTTACCTGAGCTAGCGTGTGGATTTGATTATAGAAGTCTCCGTTTTGATAGCTCTCATGCAGCATATGCTTTCTTAAGACATCATGCATTTTTTCAGTTATCTCTGAAATACTTAACTCAGAGAGCGCCTCTTGTAATAACTCCTTATCCATAACAGTTATTTACACATCGGGCGCGTAACCAAGTGTGTCGTATCCCAGAGAAGTCAGTGGGCCGCATATTGTACTTGTTAAGCATGCAAATGGGTAAAGCGCAGCATCAATCATATTTTCTTCCACAGGCCAAATGGATATCCTCGACAGCCTGAGCACTCTCCACACCCACCAAGTGCTCCAATAAACAATTCAGAAACAGGCGTCTATTCTCCAATAAAACACCAGACCGGTTATAGAGCCCTGTACATGCCAGCCTGATCAGATGTGCGGCATTATCTTGTTTCGCACCTTTTAGATGAGTCAACAGGCAATCGTCAAAGGCCTCGTTTGCAGCGTAAATCGGGGTTGAGAAGGCTAAACAAACGATCATTAGAATTGCGAATATCTGCTTCATGACACCACCTGAACTTATCCTTGTTAATGGTTAAAATATCGTGGTCCGTCTTACATAATCCATGCTATACAATCATATGCAATGCCAAAGACCCGGATCTAGACTCTATCACCAACAGGCTGGCGTTTCTGTAACGAGATCCACACAGACCCAATATTCATGGTTATTTAACCATGATGGGCTTTGTTGAGGGTAGACAGCTCATCCATGTCTCCGGAGACAACAGTTAATGGAAGCAATTCAACAGCTACTAGACATCATGAAACAACTTCGGGATCCGGACAAGGGTTGCCCCTGGGATCTGCGCCAGACCTATAGCACTATTGTTCCCTATACCCTGGAGGAGGCTTATGAAGTCGCGGACAGCATCCACCGGGAAGAGATGACCGAACTGCGGGACGAACTCGGCGACCTGCTTTTCCAGATCGTATTCTACAGCCAGATCGCCAAGGAGGAGGGTCATTTCGATTTCAACGATGTGGCGAGTGGGATCTGCAATAAGATGATCCGCCGTCACCCCCATGTCTTTTCTGATGCACAATATAAAGACGACACAGCTTTACGCCATGCCTGGGAATTGCAAAAGGAGGAGGAGAGGACACAGCGCAAAAAGGCTTCCACGCCCGCCAGCCACATGGACGGTGTGGCCCATGCCCTGCCTGCACTGCTCCGTGCGGAGAAGCTGCAAAAGCGGGCTGCACGGGTGGGCTTCGACTGGCCCGATGTTCAAGGCGCACTGGATAAGGTGAATGAAGAGTTTGATGAGGTCCAAGCTGAGATAGACAAAAATGATCGGGATCGCCTGGAGGACGAGCTCGGCGACCTGCTGTTTTCCATGGTCAATGTCATAAGGCTGCTCGGGTTGGATGCGGAGCAGTCGTTGACCCGCGCCAACAGTAAGTTTGAAAGACGCTTCCGCGCCATGGAACGCCGCTTGACTGATGAGGGCGGCAGCAGCATGGATACCCTCTCTCTAGATCAGCTGGATGCTTTGTGGGAAGCGGTGAAACATAGCGAATCAGACCATCACTGAAACGAACTGCTTGGCCCTTGCCCCTCGGCTTTCATTCACCGAGACGACCCAATCATCCCACTGCTGTAAATAGCTGGTTACCGACTATCTTTACGCAAGGCATGCAGGATAATCGGATAATCGAAGTTTTTGGCGAGTTGGTTCAGCTTCTTTTGCAGCGCCTCGTCATACTCAGCAACCTGCCCTATGACCGCTTCAATACGTTTGATATCGAGACTTTCCAGCGCCCTGACAATCTCACTGCACAAGGTCTCCGGCAGAGCTTCGAACATCTCACTGGTTAGTATCACTTCCTGCTCGCGGGATACCGATGCATCCTGATAGAGATATTTAACACCCAGGTGCTTTGACAGACATTCGTACACTTCGCCTGCCTGGTAGGGTTTTCGCACATAATCGTTCATACCGGCATTTAACATTTCGTCTCGCTGCTCGCCAAATGCGGAGGCGGTCACCGCAACGATCTTTACCTCCTTGCCTTCAGGTAGTTTACGGATACGTCGTGTCGCTTCCATACCATCCATTACCGGCATACGTCTATCCATCCAGATGAGGTGAGGCTTCCAGCTTTTAAAAAGCTCTATCCCCTGCTCGCCGTTTTCCGCCAATTTTACCTTGCAGCCGATGACCTCCATGAGCCTGGTTAGGAGAAGTTGATTTTCCCGCTGATCTTCCACAATCAGGATCCGGTACTCCCCTTGACCGGGGGCAAGTCCTATCACATCTCCCCTGTCGGACTGGTTCTGATTTGGTATCTCGCTCTCCTGCACTTCGATCAGTGGCAGATCGATAAGAAATACCGAACCCTTGCCAGGGGTGCTATCCAGGCTGATCTTTCCACCCATCATCTGCACGAATTGCCGGGTGATGGCCAATCCTAGTCCGGTGCCCGTATGCTCGACCTGTTTACCCAGTTGCATGAAGGATTCAAAGATGTGTTTTTGATCATCCGGCGTCATGCCGATACCGGTGTCCTCAACCTCGATTTGCAGGCGGGGCAGCTTTTTTTGTTCCACCCACAGGCGCAGGGTGACGCTGCCCTCATGGGTGTACTTGATGGCATTGCTTAACAGATTGATCAGTATCTGGCGCATACGGGCTTCATCGCCGGCAATATAGCGCGGGAACTGCGATGACTGTTCGAGTACCAGTTGCAGACCCTTGCTCTTCGCCCGAATCGTCATCATGTCAGTGATATCCCGTACCACGGAACCCAGGTCGAAGGGTGCGTTTTGCAGTTGCATCCGCCCTGCTTCGATCTTGGCCATTTCCAGCACATCGTTGATCAGGGACAGCAGGTGTTCGCCACTGCGATTTATGATGTCTATGTTCTGTTGTTGGTGCTCCGGTAATAATGGATCTTTACGCATCATGCTGGAGAATCCAAGGATGGCGTTCAGCGGGGTACGCAGTTCATGGCTCATGTTGGCAAGAAACACGCTCTTTGCCTTGTTCGCCGTCTCTGCCGCATCCCTCGCCAGCACCAGTTCAGCAGTGCGCTGTTGGACCTTTTCTTCCAGACTGTCCTTTAAACGCAAAAGCTCATCTTCAGCCCTTTTTTTATCGGTAATGTCTACTGCGACACCTATAACAGCCCGTACCTTGTTCTCCTCGTCCATCAAAGGAATGATCGAGGAATCGAAATGGATACCGGACACTTCAGCAGTATATCTCCCAGCTTTGCCTGCAAGTGCATCACGATGATTCGCTGCGATGTCGGGAAAATCCTTGTAGAGTTCAAAAATGGATTGGCCTACCACTTCTCCAGGCTTAAATCCTAACTTTGCCAGGCCAGTTCCCATCGATAGTTGAAAAACACCCTCACTATCCAAGCGATAGAGAACCACAGGGGCGTTCTCCAAGGTGGTTCTTAACAGCTCTTCACTGTCATGCAGCTCCTTCTCTGCCTGTTTGCGCTCGGTGATATCACTCCAGATTGCCAGTGCGCTGACCACATCTCCATGGGCATCCAGTTCCGGAACAATACGCACATACCAGTAGACCAATTTTCCATCCTTGATCCAGGACAGATCGGCTTTTGTTATGGTCCCCGAGTCCATTGCCTGCATAAGTTTGTTCGTGAAACCATCATCTTGAGGCGCCAGATCCGAAGACAACTCAGAAGGCTTTTTGCCATAAACCTGTTCAGCCTTAAGGTGATTGATCTGTTCAAATTTGGGATTGATGTAAATATACCTACCTTCCCTGTCATGGCGCACTATCACATCGGGAGAGTTTTCAGAGAGTGATCGCAACGCCTGTTCGCTGTCGCGCAATTTGATCTCATATCTATCCCTTTCGGCCTCACGTTGGCGAATCTTGGCCTGCATACTATTGAACCCTCTGCCGAGAATTCCTATTTCGTCTTTTTGCTCTATTTTAATCTCTTGCTCGTATTCTCCTTCGGCTATTGCTTCAGCAATCCCCAGAATATGATTGACCGGTTGAATCACAAACCTATGCAGCATCCCCGAAACAATAAATATGCAGATCGCACTAAAAACCGTCACTGCCAGTAATAATTCCCACGCTTCTCTTTTAAGCTCTGCATGCATGAATTGCTTGGTAATCCACAGCTTGACAGATCCTATTTTTTCCTCCTCCCTAAAGACATCCATTGTTTTATGAATATAGTCCCCGGAAATATCATTCTTGACATCGACAAGTTGCCAATCAGCATTCCTTTCCAATCCCTCAACTATACCCCCTTCGGCAACTACTGAAATTGCAAAGATGCGTTTATCGCTCATCTCAGATTTGATTATTTTTCTCACCCAAAGATTATCAACTTCCCACAGAGGCAAAACGAGCTGTTCCGCCAAGCGGGAAATAGTCCTGCTCGACAACTCTTCGAGGTCTTTTGTTTTGGCCGACTCGTCATTTAAATACTGATAGACTCCAAACAAGCCCAAAACCCCCATGATGATGACAAACAGCGCTACCCCGGTTTTCGCCTTAATGCTACGCAACCAGGTATTAATCCGCTCTTTTGTGGTCGTCTTTAAGGTACTCACCTTCATTAACAAAGCGCCCTTTTTTTACCTGAATAGCGGAAATTCAGTGGATTTTTGCAGACAGGCCATACATCTGACGATATTGTTCCAAGAGACTGAACCAATCAGCGGGGATATTACCCTTGCCATAATACTTCTCTAGAATTTCTTGATACTTTCCATTATTTATAATCATCTCAAGTCCTTTCGTGATATTTTCTCCAAGCCGCTGTCCATCCGGGTAGCTGTCATCAATCATAATTGTAATAGGCGTAATGGATCTCTGGAGTTCAATTCGTGTGAACTCATCGGCTTTATCTGGAAATAGTCGGTTCAATATCAATAGCCCGCTTAACTCGATCTCAATACATAGATCTATCCGGCCAAGCATCATTTTTTTGAACAAAGACTCTTTAGAGTAGCTTTCCTCAAATTCCACTCCGGATTCTCTGAAGTAGGCGATATCTGCATTTGAAAGCGAACCCTTTATGATACCGATGGTATACCCTTTCAAATCCTCCAATCTGTTAAAGGTTATACCCTCATTATGGTGAGGCTCATAATAGAACAGAGCCAAGCGAAACACTGCAATAGGTATAATCGAGCTAAAGTCGTGGCTTGATAAAAACAATCCAGGGTTACCCAGCAGATTATGCCCAACCCTTTCGACTATTCTTGTGGTTGGCTCATACTCTATTACACTTTTAACGCCAATATGGTTGGATATCTCGTGAAGTATCTCACCGCACATTCCATCCGTTTCCAAGGTTTCCGACCAGAATGGCGGTGTTTCAGAAGAAATAAATTGCACGATTGTTTCTTCTTTGGCATACGATGCCCCAACCAGACTTAACAATACAATCACAACGACTATTTTGTAACTCTCAAGACATTTAATAAATATTGTCATGTTTTAGAGTCCTCTCCCCATGATCCAGAGAGATACCTGTTGGCCAGTCAATTTAGTGCCTCTGCCTCTTTTTGCTCATGCGTTAATCGCTGAAAGTAGTCTTTAGGAATATCCCGTTCACCGTAGTATTTTTCTAAAATATCCTTATAGGTTCCATCGGCTTGGATCTTTATCAATCCTTCCCTGAATTTGCTGGCGATTCCGTCCGACTCGCTGTTATTTTTATTGAATATTATTGGGGTAATCGTTTCCCAATCAGAGTTCTCCATGAGTACAAAATTATTCTTCTCTGCAGGATAGTAATTGCCGACTATCCAATCGTTGCTTATTTGCGGCGCACTTAAAAAATCGACCTTCCCCCCCTTCAACCTGTGAAAACTGGAAAGGACATTAGCAAAACTCACATTAATTCCAGCCTCTCTGTATTTTGTAACTTCATCACCTTTTTGAGCGGCGAAAGTGGTCCCTTTCAAATCAGTCAAATTATTATCCAATGACAACACCTTGTCTTGAGCCGGTCGATAATAGTAATAACCCCCACTGACTATGCAAAAAGGTATAACGATAAGTTGCTTGCGTTCTGCATCAGAAAAATTCCAGCCGCTTCCAATAATTGCAATGGCATTATCTTGCAACAAATTGTACTTAACAAGACTCTTTACAGGCAGGATCGTTATCGTAGCTTTAATATTCTCTTTGCTTAAAGCTGCCTGAACAATCTCGGGATAGAGGCCACCGCTGGGTATTTCCAGTGATGCCAATGGAGGATATTCATAGACAAACAGCTCCAATCTTTCGGGGCTTAGCAAACCAGGGGTAATTCTTGGTTGTGTTGCAGCGATCACATCACTTATCGCAATACAAGAAATCAGGAGAATCGCCCAATAACGGAAAAGGCCATTAATCTCTTTCTTCATCTCTCATACCTCACTCAAAAGCAGGTACAACTTTTCACATCAAGAAACATCTACATACTGCCTTCTAATCAACCACGGCCGAACTGGAAAGCACCAGCGTCTTGTCCCACAGGTCGACGTGGTGTTTAAAGGGTTCGGTTTGGGTCAGCATGATGGTGATCTTCTCTTCTACAGGGTCCACGCTGAACCGGGTTGAATAGATACCCGCCCACTCATATATTCCTTTACTGCCGCTATCCACTTCCTGACCCCGATCTGTCTGAATGCCAAAACCAAGCCCAAACTTCCACCCCTTGCTGTGAAGAAATGTGGCGTCAAATTCACCAATATGATTTGTTGCCGTCATCAGCTCCACCGTCTTACGGCTCAACAAACGGACGCCGTCGATTTCACCCTTGTTGAGCAGCATTTGACTAAACCGGTAGTAATCATATGCCGATGAAAGCATGCCTGCCCCGCCGGACAGATAGGTGCCGGTACTCTGATGTACATCACCCGGGCAGACCGTTAATCCCCCTACCTGAGTCGGTCCCGGACCCATCTTTTCGAGACTGCCCTGCCAATCACTCTCCCAAACCGCCGACACCCTGGCTCGCTTCTCTTGCGGGACAACAAAGTAGGTATCGTTCATTTTCAAAGGAGTGAGTACACGTTCTCTAATGAAATCGTTTAACTTCATACCCGAGACCTTCTCAACCAGATATCCGAGCACATCTGTGGATAAGCCGTATTCCCAGACCTCACCGGGTTGGCCGATAAGCGGCAACCTCGCCAATCTTCTGACCATGCCCTGGATGCCCCATTCCTTGCTGCACAGGCCATCGGTAACCCCGGCGTCTTTGTACATATCGATCAGCAGCTTGTGCTTGCGATCCTTGAACCAGTCTGAGACGAAAATATAGGTAATCCCGGCCTTGTGGGTCATAAGGTCGCGGATAGTGATCTCCCGTTTTGCCAAAACCAACTTATACTCAGGATCCGACCCCTCGGGGAGGAGGGTCAGGACCCGCGGTCTTTTGAATTCCGGAATGTACAACGCAATCGGATCTGTGAGGAGAATACGCCCCTCTTCATAGAGCAGCATCGCCGCGGTGGTCACCAGCGGCTTAGTCATTGAAGCTATTCGAAAAATCGTGTCCCACTGGATGGGTTTTTCGACATCGGCATTGCCAAAGGTTTTGAAATACGCGATCTCTCCCCGACGAGCGATCAAGACCACTGAACCGCCGATCTTTTTCTCCTCAACGTGACGGTTCATCAAATCATCGATACGTTTCAGCCGCTCAGAGGAGAGTCCAACAGTTTCGGGTTCTACCGTTTTCGGCATATCCATTCCGAAAGCCGGGGAGGTCAATAATAGGCCTAGATAGATTATTGGAATAACCCTATATTTTATTTTCATCGGGCCACCATCTGTTTTGCATATAAGCGCTTTAAATTAAGTATAGTTTCCATGAATTACGGCTGCCCAAACCAGGCCTACCCTGCCTGCCTCATGGGTATCCGAGCCCCTTTATATTCTGCCGCTCATATGCAGGGGTTCATCTACTGCCAGTCTCCGGCGGAAAGAATGGAACTGCCGAAAGGGGTATTTTTTTAGTGCACAGGGGCGGTTTTTGATCCGTTTTATTCAAGAATTACCTGGTATCCCACTGCGCTATGTAGTCTACATGGAGTAATGGCAAGTTAACCGGCGCCCGTTAGTGAAATATATGCACCTTTTTTCCGGTAACCAATGTCCACTAACTCATATTCCTTACCTTGCTTTTTGGAGAATCTTGCCCACAGCTTGATCACTTTACCACCGTGAAATGATATGAACTCAAGATAGATATCCCATTCTGACTTACCACCGTAACCTCGAATGCGATTCATCAGACGAAACTCTGATTCTCCATATTTTTGTTTTAGTGTCTCACTTGTATTAAAAGCATGCTCAGCTAATGCGATCTCTTCTTCGTATACCTGATAGAGAGTTATTCCAAAAATAGGTGTCCCAAGCAGCACCAATACTAAAAGCCATTTTACTTTCTTCGCCATTGGTTTTTATCGCCAAAATTACATTAGACAGAGCCTTTACTACTATTAATAGTGCTGTCGCAGCCTATTGTGCTATCAGCCGATTCGGCAAAACATGAAAAATGAAACGGGTCACTTTCGGGCAGGGTGCCCGTATTAGTGTCAAGGAGAGTTTTTATGCAAGATACTTCTGCCATCGTCCATGACCCCTGTGTCTTTTTTTAACTACCTGAATTGTCCCATTAACGCTTCCATACCTGAGAGGCAACGCCGTTGGTATGTCAAACGCCTAAGAGGATTTCATTAACGCGCATAGTGGCCACAAAATCAAGGCGCACTCAATCAGGTGAGAAAGGATCACCAATCATTACTGATTCGATTACCCAAGCAATTCGACGTCGAGGCTATGCCTATGGCACAGAACCATGAACAGAAAGTCGAGAATGGGACGATATTGATCTGAATGGTGGCCAGGGACAGAATCGAACTGCCGACACGGGGATTTTCAGTCCCCTGCTCTACCGACTGAGCTACCTGGCCTTAGAGAAGAGGGCGTATTAAACCGGGGTTGTCCGGTTGAGTCAAGTCTGCGCCCCCTGTGAGGCCTATTGGGGACGGTAGTCCGGGGGCAGCTCCGAGCCCTCACCGAAGAAGAACTGCTCCATCTGATCCTCGAGGAATTTGCGCGCCTGGGGGTCCACCGGACTGAGGCGGTTTTCGTTGATCAGCATGGTCTGGTGCTGCAGCCACTGCTGCCAGGCCTCTTTGGAGACGTTGTCGAAGATGCGTTGCCCCAGCTCGCCGGGGTAGGTGGGGCGCTCCAGCCCTTCGGCCTCGCGATTCAGTTTCACACATTGCACGGTACGGCTCATGGGGCCTCTCCTTCGGATTGCACTAGATTATTGAGTTGCCTGATCTCCCTGAGGATGCGGCTGACCGGGGCGGCCAGGCCGAGATCGTCGGGCTGTGACAGGTTATACCAGACCCGGGAGCCCCCATCCATGATGCCCTCAGCAGGGTTTTTCACCACCGCCACCACCGGGGTGATGTCGAGGTGGAAATGGGTGAAGCTATGCCGCCTTGGCTGCAGTCGGGCCTGCTCATCCACCTCGCAGCCCAGCCTATCCCGACACCAACTCTCGAGAGTCTGATCGGGGGGGGACTCGGGAAGGCTCCAGAGACCACCCCAGACACCGGCAGGGGGGCGCCGCTCGAGGAGGATGGCGCCTCTGTCGTCACTGATGACCACCATTCGGGTGGCCCGCACCGGCAGGGCCTTTTTCGGTTTGGGCGCGGGATAGCGGGATACATCCCCAGCCGTCAGGGCCTGACAGCTGGCACTTAGCGGACAGACATCGCACTTTGGCTTGCCCCGCAGACAGCGGGTGGCCCCCAGGTCCATCATTGCCTGATTGTACTGGGCGGTTCCCTCGCGGGGGGTCAGTTGCTCGCTCAGTTGCCACAACTGTTTCAGCACCGCGCTGCTGCCCGGCCAGCCCGGGATGGCGAAGTGACGGGCCAGGACCCGTTTTACATTGCCGTCGAGGATCGGTGCGAATTCGCCGAAGGCCAGGGAGCGGATCGCCCCCGCCGTGGAGCGACCGATGCCGGGCAGGGATTGCAGGCTCTCGAGATCAGCGGGCACCACCCCCCGGTGCCGGGACATCACCTCCCCCGCCGCCCGGTGCAGGTTTCTCGCCCTGGCGTAGTAGCCCAGCCCGGACCAGTGGTGCATCACCCGGTCAAGTTCGGCGTCGGCCAGTGCAGCCACATCGGGGAAGGCCTCCATGAAGCGTTGGAAATAGCCGATCACGGTATTCACCTGGGTCTGCTGCAGCATGATTTCGGAGACCCAGACACGGTAGGGATCCCGGGGATGTTGCCAGGGCAGGTCCTTGCGACCATGCGCATCGAACCAGGCCAGGACCCGTTGCGGGAAACCCTCGCTTGCATCCAGGGAGGCCATGCATGCCACCCCCTTGGCCCGCTGCTTCGCGGCAGCCATCAAAAGAGGTTTTTAAGCTTATCCTTCAGCTTGTCTTTTAGCTCGTCCGGCACCTTCTCTTCCAGCTTCTCACCGATCTTCTCGTCCACCTTGTCGTCGAACTTCTTCTTCAGCTTCGCCTTCTGCTGCTCCTCCAGAATCTTCGACAGTTGGACGGAGAAATCGGGATTGTTCCAGTTGCCCTTGATCTTCACCGGGATGGGTATGCCCACCAGCTCCTCCAGGGCCTCACCCCCCTGTCCGGTAGGGGTGTTCACGATCACCGGGCGGACGGTGTACTTCAAACGCTCTTCCAACAGGTAGGCCTTGCCACTCCCCTCCAGGCGCAGGTAGGGGGATTTGGCCAGCAGGCTCTGGTTGTTCACCACCCCGTTGACGATGGTGGCGCGGCCGTTGAGTTCGGAAAAGTCGGTCTGCTCCGGCTCATTCAGCACCATGGTGCCTTCACCCTTCAGCTTGGCCTTGGTATCACGGATCATCTTCGCCAGGTTGAACCCCTTCACCGCCCCATCGCGGAAATCGAAGGAGAAGGCCCCGTTGAGGCCCCGCTTCAGCTGTTTGATGGTATTGCCCCGGCTGGTCAGCTGCATCTCCAGGTCACCGCTGCCGAGCAGGGTATCCTTGCCGGTCAGGTCCAACAGCAGGGGGCCGGAGAGGATCCTCGAGACCTTCTGATTCAGCTTCACCGCCGGTCGTTCACCGGTGACGTCCAGCTGCACATCCCCTTTCATCAGACCGTCGTAGAAGCGCCCCACCTCGTGATCGAGATTGAGCTTGCCATCCCGGCCACGCACCTTGAGTTGTATCGCCTCTGCATGCAGCCCGCTCATGACCATGCTGTCGATACGCAGGGTCCCGTCCAGCCGCATCTTGCGCAGCACCTCGTTGGGAAACAGGGGTTCATTCTCCGCACCCCCCTTGGCCTGTCTTTTGGGTGCACTGCCGGATTCGGCCTGGGGCGGCAGATAGCGATCCAGGTTGATGCTGTTCATGGTGAGATTGAAGATGTAGGCCGGGGACTCGAAGTTGACCATCTCAAACTCACCCTTGAGTTTTGTCTGGTCCAACTCCAACAGCAGATTCTTCAGCACCAGCTGATCCGGTGAGGCATTGAAATCCGAGGTAATATGCAGGGATTGGAGTACCTCTTTATCGGCTGTCTCAGGTACTGGCAGACCGAACTGCTCCATCCACTCGCGCAGATTGAACTCGGCCAGATTCAAATCCCCCTTGAAGCTTGGGTTGGTCTGTATACCCTCACCCTGGAGACGCCCACTCAGCTTCAGTTTACCGGCCGAGAATTGCAGTTCATGCAGATCCAGGGTGTCGGTGGTCAGGTTGACCAGCAGATTCCCCTCCAACAGGCTTTGCACCCCCTCCTCGGGCATACCCTCTCCGGACAGATCCACGGCCAGTTGTAGATCCTGCATACTGAACAGTTGCTCTTCCGGGTTCATCAACAGTTGGGATGTCAGCTTGATACCACTCTTCAACAGCGGCTTCTGGCTCGCCAGATCCATACTGAAACTGAGATCCACACTGCGTCCAGGGGCCAGTTCACCTGTCTCCAGGTAGATATTCTCGATCTGATAGCGCTCGCCGGTGGATTGATCATCCCAAACCAGATTCGCCTCCTTGATGCTCAATCCACCTACGGTGAAGGCCAGCACCCCTTTATCATCAGTCGCTGGCGCCTCAAGCTGTTCGTCGGGCTGATCACCCTTTGCCTCACCCAGCATGTCATCCCAATTGGTGACACCTTCCTTGGACTTGGCCAGATTGAGTTTCAAGCCTTCGATGCGAACGGTATCGACTTCCAGCAGCTGCTCAAACAGCAGCGGCACCAGGTTGACCCCAACCTCGGCATGCTTTACCGCGGCGAAATGATCCCCACTGAAACCCTTGGCATTACTGAGCGATAGCCCGTTCAATTCCAGTGCCAGGCGGGGGAAAACCGACAACCCGATATCGCCCTCTATAGAGAGGTCTCGACCGGTCGCCTTTTTCACCTCGGCCACAATCCGTTCTTTGTGGTCGTTAGGATCGACAAACATGGGGATCAGAATCACCGCTGCGATAATCAGCAGCAAGACCATTCCGATCAGCCAACCCAGTACTTTGAGTGTCTTGCCCATTGGTTACTCCTTATTCTTTATCATTCGGGCCTGGGCTTCCACAGTTCCAGCATATCTCAAATCCCGCATCGATACTCTCCCCACAAACCCTACAGCGCCAACGTTCACCTGCGACCGGTGGACGACTGAAAAACCGTTCAGTGAGTTGCCTCGCCCGCGCCAGATCGTCATCATCGAGAACCCAGAGGGTGGGAAAGATATCCGCCGGCAACTCTCCAACGGCACCACTCAAAAGATCGCCTACAATAACTGTCTCTATCCCCTCCACCTGGAGATGATCTTTGAGTATCTGCGCTTCCACCCTGTCCGCCGCTTGATAGAGTTCTCGCATTGGTAACAACCGCCCAATTTAAATACTAAGCTATCCCGCTCAACAAGTTCATACTCGGTTCGTAAATTTTCTATTCATCCGGGGTTCTGCCGGTGGTCTTCCATTCACCGCTATCCATCTTGCAAAAGCGGTAGCTGCCGCTGCCTTTGTAGGTACGGGTAATATGCCGGATATAGAGATCCCGGCAGTCGCGTCCATCCACCTTCAGGGTATGCAGAATCTTATACGCGCCTTTATGGTTGGTGGCTTCGTTCAGCCAGGTGTAGACCTCACCCTCCTTGCCCTGTTTCAGCGCCTTGCCTGCGCTCACTTTCGCCATTGCCCAGTCTTTTTCCGTGAAGTGTTTCGCCGGCAGGAAATCCAACATACCCAATCCCAAACCATGACTCTGCGTTGCTAGGAACATCGACAGCGATACAATCAGAAGTAATCCGGATTTTTTCATCATCATTTCCTTAGGCTCAAAAACAGCCTCCCTGCAAGAGGCGCACAAAGGCCTATAGACTAACTGCTAGCGCAGGTGATTGCTTCACACTTTCCCCCACAAAACCAAGGGTTCGCGCTCCAGCCGCAAACGTATTAGACTACACCAACTGCCGTCTCCTTTCCCGCTCTAAGGTATGCAGCTGTTGAAATATTCGATCACCCTTTTGTTACTGCTATTCAGTCACCTCAACGTCGCACTGGCGGAGAAAGGGGAGTCGATCATGTTCCAGCCCAAAGAGCATCCCTTCACCCAGGCCCCGCAGACGAGTGAAGAGAAAGCGGGAGAATGTCCCCGATTGGCTAAACAGATCGAGTCCCTGAAGGGTAAGCCGCAACGGCGACATGCCGCCCTCGAGCGCTATCGGTTAATCTGTTCAGACAAGACCAAAATAGAGTGAATTGGAGCGGGTAACGGGAGTCGAACCCGTCTCTCTGGCTTGGGAAGCCAGGGTAATACCGATATACGATACCCGCAAAACCATCCTTGAACGGTTATCACCGCGTCCTACAAGTCTAACGCGGCTTGATTTCCCTGTCATGCGGCCTAGACCAAGCCACCACCATAGAGTGTTTCGACCTGCCGCTTGCAATGTTCCAGCACCTTTTGCCGCTTGATCTTCAAGGTGGGGGTCATCAATCCATTCTCGATGCTCCAGGGCTCGAGCAACAGGGAGACCCGGCGTATCTTGGCGTAACCCGGAAAGTCCCGCAACGCCATGCGAATGCGTTTCAATAGCGCGTTCTGCAGGCGCTCATCTTCAAGACTGGACGCCTGTGACGGATCGAGATCATACTCTTGAGCAAATCCGTTCCACAGATCGGGATTGAGCACCACCATCGCCCCCAGGTAGGGCTTGCCCTCACCCACCACCATCACCTGTTCGATCAAGGGATCCAGGGCTATCGCCATCTCCATGTCCGACGGGGGGATCTTCTCCCCATTCGACAGCACCAGGATATCCTTGATCCGCCCCGTGATGTAGATATGTCCCTCCTCATCGATGCGCGCCTGATCACCGGTGTGCAGCCAGCCCTGGGGATCGATCATCTCGGCGGTTGCCGCATGGTTGTTCCAATAACCGAGCATCATTCCCGGGGTTTTGACCAGCAGTTCGCTGTCATCCCCGATCTTGACCTTGACCCCACGCAGGGGGACACCGACACTCTCCGGCTTGATGTTATTCATCGGGTTGACACTGATAACCGGGCTGGTTTCGGTCAGTCCGTAACCCTGCAGCATGGGCAACCCAAGCCCGAGAAAGACCCTCGCGATCTCCGGCGAAATGGCCGCACCGCCACTCACTGCGATCCTTAACCGGCCACCCAGTTTGTCGAGGATCTTACCGGATACCATCTTGCGCAGCAGGGGATACAGCAACAGACCCGGAAACCAGCTGCGGCGCCCCATCCGATATTCGAACTCCCTGAATCCAACACTCAAGGCCAAATTGAAGAGCATACGGGCAAAGGCGGGTTTATTCTTCAGCTGATCCTGCACCCGGGCATAGACACGCTCGAAGATGCGAGGTACCGCGATGATTGCGGTCGGTTTTATGTTCTGCAGGTCCTCCGCCAATTGCGGAATGGAGCGGGCGTAGGAGACCGCGGCGCCAGCCATGATCGGCAGATAGTAGCCGCCTGTCCTTTCCAAGGTGTGAGAAAGAGGCAGAAATGAGAGGAAGCTGTCCTGCTGATAGCAATCGACCACGGTCAGTGAGCCATGGGCGATGGAGAGCATATTGTAATGACTCAACATTACGCCTTTTGGGCGGCCGGTGGTACCGGAAGTGTAAACGATCGAGGCGAGGGTATCGGGATCCGCATAGCGCCGCTTCAAGGGTTCTCCGCGAGGCGGCAGCCAATGCTTCGCCTCACGCACCAGCTCATCCTCCACGGGATTTAGCTGCCGCTCGGTTTCCAACACCACCACCCGTTGCAAGTGCGGCAGCTCCTCCACCGAGTCCGCCATGCGGTTCCAACGACCGCTATCCTGCACCAGCAGAAGTTTGACCGCAGCATCGCGCAAGATATAGGCAATGGCGTCGGCGCGATCGTCGGTATACAAGGGCACCACGACCAACCCTAGGGAGAGGGCAGCCTGATCGAACATCACCCATTCTGGACAGTTGCGCAGCAGGATGGCGACCCGGTCACCCGCCTCCAGATCCTCCTCTGACAGGGCCTGACGCCAACGCGCCACCTGACGCGCCATATCGCTCCAGGTGAGTTCGTACCATTGCTTGTTATGTCTGTGATAGTGACGATAAGCCACCGCATCCGGCGTGCGGTGCACACGCTGCAGAAACAGCCCGTCCAGGGTACCAGCCTGTTCGGGGGATATTAGGTCTTCACTCCAATTCACGTATCGACTCCAGCCATAGAGCTATCGCTCCCAGGCCCTATAGGGCCTCTTATCATTTATTCATTCACAGTCGTATGGGCTTGCTTTACGCCAACACATACTTTGTTGCCCAAAGATGAGGTAAAATCCTCTCCCTACACCCGAAGAGAAAACAGAATATATGCAGATTTACTTAAACGGCGTGGAAAAGCAAATTCCCGATGCAGCGAACATGGCCAAGCTGATCGAAATCCTCGATCTGACCGGGCAGCGAATCGCGGTGGAAGTCAACGAGGAGTTGGTGCCTCGAAGCACCTTCAATCAACACCGGTTGAATGAGCATGACAGGGTTGAGATCATCCAGGCTGTAGGTGGCGGTTGAAACAACAGCCACCACACAACAATCCAAACCTACTAAACACAAATCGCACGACTACCCATGCCAAACGATAACCAAAATGACAGCTTCAGCGTCGCCGGACGCCGTTTTACCTCCCGCCTGCTGGTAGGTACCGGCAAGTACAAGGATATGCAGGAAACCCGCGAGGCCATCGATGCCAGCGGAGCGGAGATCGTCACCATTGCGGTACGCCGCACCAACATCGGCCAGGACCAGGATCAACCCAACATCCTCTCCGTCCTCCCCCCCGATGAGTTCACCTATCTGCCAAACACCGCCGGTTGTTACGACGCCAAGACCGCCGTCAGGACCTGTCGCCTGGCGAGAGAGCTGCTGGATGGCCACAACCTGGTGAAACTGGAGGTGCTGGGTGACGAGAAGACCCTTTTCCCGGACGTGGTGCAGACCCTGGAGGCGGCGGAAACACTGATCAAGGATGACTTTGACGTCATGGTCTACACCAACGACGATCCGATCATGGCCAAACGGCTCGAGGAACTCGGCTGTGTTGCGGTGATGCCCCTGGCAGCGCCCATCGGCTCCGGATTGGGTATCCGCAATCGCCTCAATATCCTGACCATCGTTGAAAACGCCAAGGTACCGGTGCTGGTGGATGCGGGTGTCGGGACGGCTTCCGATGCCGCAGTAGCCATGGAACTGGGTTGTGATGGAGTGCTGATGAACACCGCCATCGCTGCCGCGCAAAAGCCGGTGCTGATGGCATCTGCCATGAAAAAAGCGATCCAGGCAGGGCGTGAGGCCTTCCTGGCGGGACGTATGCCTGCCAAGCGTTTCGCCTCCGCCTCATCCCCCCTCGACGGTCTCTTTTTCTGATACCCGGCATCCACTCGACAGGCTTAAGGCTCAAGGCCCATGTCCGTTGAACCGCCTCGACGCCCGATTCGCAGTTATGTCCTGAGACAGGGGCGATTGACTGAGGGTCAACAACGGGCATTCCAGGAGCTCTGGCCCCTCTATGGCTTGACCCCGGAGCAACAACCCCTCGACCTGGCCGCCCTGTTCGGGCGGCAGGCGCCTGTCACCCTGGAGATCGGCTTCGGCAATGGGGAAGCCTTGGCCCAGCTTGCCGCCCGCCATCCCCATGAAGACTTCCTGGGGGTCGAGGTGCACACCCCCGGAGTGGGACACTTGATGCTGAAACTGGCGCAACAAGAGTCCCACAACGTCCGCATCCTGCAGACAGATGCCATGCAACTGCTGCGGCAGCAGATCCCTGAGGCCTGCCTGGAGCGGGTCCTGCTCTACTTTCCCGATCCCTGGCATAAGCGGCGCCACCATAAACGCCGCATCGTACAACAGGAGTTCGCCGACCTGATGTATCGGGTCTTGAAACCCGACGGAGTAATCCACATGGCCACCGACTGGAAAGCCTATGCAAAACAGATGATGGCTGTATTCACCCAGCACAGGGGCTTTGCCAATCAGGCCGGCAAGGGCAACTATTCCCCACGCCCGGAGACGAGGCCATTGACCAAATTCGAACAGCGAGGTCAGCGGCTTGGCCACGGCGTTTGGGATCTGCTCTTCGAGCGTGCCGACTGATGGGCAGTCTGACCTTAAAACAGTTCAAGTCACCCCTGCTCGAACCGATTGAGCTACATATACCGGCAGGGCACTGCACCACCCTGAGCGGACCCTCCGGGAGTGGAAAATCCCGTTTGTTGCGGGCCTTGGCAGACCTGGATCCACACCAGGGGGAGGCCTGGCTCGACGACCGGGAGATGGCCTCCCTCAGCGGTCCGGCCTGGCGTAGACAGGTAGGGATGCTGCCCGCCGAAAGCGCCTGGTGGGACGAGAGAGTCGGAGACCACTTCCCCGAGATCGACAACACCCTGTTGGAGCGTCTCAACCTCTCCCCCGACACCCTGCAGTGGGAGGTCAGCCGCCTTTCCAGCGGTGAGAGACAGCGTCTGGCAATGGCAAGATTGCTGTGCAACAGACCAAGCATACTGCTGTTGGATGAACCCACCGCCAACCTAGACCAAAAAAATATCGGCCGGGTCGAACAGCTCATTGGCGAGTGGCGCAAAGAGCACCAAACCGCTGTGTTCTGGGTAAGCCACGACCCAGATCAGCGACAACGGGTCGGTGAACAGGCATGGCGCATCGCCAACGGTCGGCTGCAGGTGCAAAGATGACCCTGATCCAACTCACACCCCTCGATTTGACTCTGTCAGCAATCCTGGTGCTTGCACTGGCCTTGCTTTCGTTACGACTCTCCCTGGGCATTGAGCGGCAACTGTTGATTGCAGCACTGCGGACGGTGGTGCAACTGCTGCTGCTCGGCCTGGTGCTGAAGTTCCTGTTCGTCCAATCCCACCCCCTGCTGATTGCGCTGCTTGCACTGTTCATGCTGTTCGTCGCGGGTTATGAGGTCATGGCCCGACAGCAGCGCCGTTTTCTCGGTATCTGGGGCATGGGGGTGGGCACCCTCTCCATGTTTATCTCATCGTTCACAGTCACTCTGTTGGCTCTGACGATCATTATCCAGGCGGAACCCTGGTATCACGTTCAGTATCTGATACCACTGCTTGGCATGTTACTGGGCAACACCATGTCAGGGGTGGCAATCTCCCTTGATCACTTGACCCACAACGCCTGGCAGCAAAGGCAGCAGATCGAGGCACGCCTGCTGCTAGGCCACACCTGGGAGGAAGCGATTCGGCAACTCAGGCGCAACGCCCTGCGCAGCGGCATGATACCAATTATCAATGCCATGGCCGCCGCCGGCGTGGTCAGTCTTCCCGGCATGATGACCGGCCAGATCCTCGCCGGCGCGCCCCCATTCGAGGCAAGCAAGTACCAGATATTGATTATGCTGCTGATCGCCGCGGGTACCGGATTCGGTGCCATGGCCGCAGTGTGGATCGGCTCGAAACACCTGTTTGACGACAGGGAACGTCTGCGCCTCGACCGTCTCAGCGCGGCGAAAGAGTGATATCGCATTCAGCCGGCACTAAAACCCTGAAGAGTGCTGAGGACCATAAAAGCATGTAGAGTGCGGCTTGCCGCAGCGAACGTAGAGAGCAAAGCTCAGGCGCTCTCCCGCTCCCCGCGAACCAATTTGATCAGTAACAGAATCACCGGCACCCCGTGCAGCAGCAGGTCGAAGATATCGATGGGGCGATGCAGGGTACCTGCCGCCAGCATCTTCAGTTTCTCCCACAGATGGGGCTCCGGGACAAAGGGGGCCAGACCCAGCAATATCGCGGGCAATGCGATCATCGGTAACGACACCCTATCTAACCACCTAAACATCATTAATCCCCTTGCAGCCAACCATTAGGCCAAGCTGAATCATAGCAATCGAAACTGGTTTTAACCGCAGATGAATGTAAATATTCCTGCGCAATCTATGTTGTTGCTTAACGCACTCTACACCTGAGTGGAAACAGATAGATCACCTCTCATTCCCATGCAGGAGCATAGGAATGAGTAAAACAGGATTTGCATCCGTTTACGGACCTTATTACTCAATCCCCACACTCAGGACAGAGCATCCAATAAAGACCCGCATCCGCCTCGCTGAAACAACAGGCGACGATCTCCTCAAAGTCGTCCTTCCACCTCTGCATGGCCTCCAACGCCACCTCCGCCGCGTCCTGTTTCGGATAACCGTAGACCCCGGTGCTGATTGCGGGAAAGGCAATAGTGAGACACCCTTTATCCGCCGCCAGTTTGCAGCTGTTCTCATAGCAGGCGCGGAGCAGCGCCGGTTCGCCCCGTTCACCGTTTCGCCATACCGGACCCACGGTATGAACGATCCACTTGGCCGGCAACTTGAAACCGGGCGTGATCCTGGCCTCACCGGTGGGACAACCACCAAGCCCTCGGCAATAGGCGAGCAGCTCCGGTCCGGCCCCCCGGTGGATGGCGCCATCGACACCGCCACCCCCCAGAAGCGAGGTATTCGCCGCGTTGACGATCGCATCCACCTTCAGCTTGGTAATATCTGCCGTTACAATGGTGATCTGTCCCATACCCTATGCCCAGATGTCCTATACAACACTCAATCTGCTGTTACTCCTGATGCTGCTGCTCTGGTTCTGGCGCGACACCTTGCGGGTGCGCGAAATCGCTATCCATATCAGCCGCAACACCTGCAAAAGTCATGGTGTCCAGTTTCTCGATCAGACCGTGGCCCTGCATCGACTGGGGATTCGCTGGCTACGCAGCGGACTGAAACTGCGACGCGTCTATGCCTTTGACTATAGCCTGGAAGGTTCGGGCAGGCGAACCGGGTATGTG